>JAXJVM010000001.1:0-2789 GCA_036308515.1 Clostridia bacterium
AACTGTTCCATAGCTGCTTTTGCCTGAGGTACTACATAATTGTTACTGCTAGTATCATTATTTGCCATTTTGTTTTCACTCCTTTTGTTAAATGAAATTGTTGTTTTCGGTTACACTATTATTGTGGGCAATACCCTGAAATTTATGCTGGCAATTGCAGCCAATTTCTTTTTTTTCGACATATTTGTCGCTGATGGATATCCCACATCTATCATGATTCCCAAAAAATTTAAAAATATTTTTCTTTGAAACACTTGCAACAATTTAACAAGTATGGTAAACTTTATGGAAAGTTTGTTTATTTTCTAACAACGAGAGAATTGTCCGTCACCGGACATATAAAAGGGAAAGGAAAGATGAGTATGACAAAAAATGTAACCTTCAGCTATCAAAGTGCGCTTGACTTTTTCCGCCAGGGAGAAGTAGACCAGTTAAAAGAACAGATTAAAACTGTTCATCACATGCTCCATGACAAAACCGGAGCAGGCAATGACTTTCTTGGCTGGATTGACCTTCCGGTGAATTATGATAAAGAAGAATTCGCGAGAATCAAAAAGGCGGCTGAGAAGATCCGTAAGGATTCTGATGTATTGGTAGTGATTGGTATTGGTGGATCTTACTTGGGCGCCAAGGCTGCCATTGATTTCCTTACAGGTCCCTTTTATAATTTCTCCGACACCCCCCAGATTCTGTTCGCAGGTAACAACATCAGCCCCAATTACCTGAACTCCATTCTGGATTGTCTTGAGGGTAAAAATGTTTCCTTAAATATTATTTCCAAATCCGGCACCACCACCGAGCCGGCAGTTGCTTTCCGTGTATTGAAGCAGTACATGGAGGAAAGATATGGCAAAGAAGAGGCGAAGAGCCGTATCTATGCTACCACGGATAAGGCAAAGGGCGCGCTGAAAAATCTGGCGGATGAAGAAGGTTATGAAACCTTTGTGGTTCCTGATGATGTAGGCGGACGTTTCTCCGTGCTGACCGCGGTAGGCTTGCTTCCCATCGCAGTCTGTGGCGCAGACATTGATGCCTTGATGGAAGGTGCAGCAGCTGCAAGAGAGATGTATGCTTCTGAAAATCTGGAGGAGAACGAGTGCTACCAGTATGCAGCAGTACGTAACATTCTCCATCAGAAGGGCAAAAATATCGAAATGATGGTGAACTACGATCCGGAACTGCAGTACTTTACCGAATGGTGGAAACAGCTCTATGGTGAGAGCGAGGGCAAGGATCAGAAAGGTATCTTCCCGGCAGGAGTGAATTTCTCTGCGGATCTGCACTCTATGGGTCAATACATTCAGGATGGTATGCGTTTGCTTTTTGAGACAGTGCTTTACGTAGAGAACCCCAAACGTGATATTGTCATTGAAGAAGATGCCGATAATGTTGACGGCTTAAACTTCCTGGCAGGCAAGACCATGGACTTTGTAAATAAAAAGGCGTTTGAGGGAACCCTGCTGGCACACACCGATGGCGGTGTACCTAATTTGATTATCAAGCTGAAAGCGCTGGATGAGTATACCTTGGGTCAGCTGATTTACTTCTTTGAAAAGGCTTGCGGTATCAGCGGCTACCTTCTGGGTGTGAACCCCTTTAATCAGCCCGGTGTGGAGAGCTATAAGAAAAATATGTTTGCACTTCTGGGTAAGCCCGGCTATGAGGATATGAAGGCAGAACTGGAAGCGCGATTGAAGTAAGAGAAAAGTAGCAGTTTTTACCAAAATTTCAGATAGAAATTTTATAAAAAATTTAGAAAAAACTATTGTCTCTTAGCAGATTTTATGGTAAAATAACAATAGAGTTAAAAATTCAACCAAGAAAGGTGGAATCTCATCATGATTAAGATTCATATTGGATTAAAGGGCAGCGGCAAGACCCCTAAATTGATTCAGGCGGTTAACGCAGCCATTGATATTGAAAAAGGTAACGTAGTTTGCATTACCGAGGGTACTCGTCTGATGCATGATATCAGCAAAAAGGCAAGAATGATCAATACCGAAGGGTTTGACGTGCGCAGCATGGAAATGTTCGAAGGCCTGCTCTGTGGTATTATTGCACAGGATTATGATGTAACTCACATTTTTATCGACAGTATCTTTAAGAGTGTCCCCAATGCAACTATGGAAGACCTCGAGGGCTTTGTTGCTGATCTTGAGAAGCTGGAGGAGAAGTTTAATGTATCCTTCACCGTGATGGTTAGCGCTGAGGCGAGCCAGGCGGGTGCTAACGTGAAGAAGTATATCGCGTAAGCTTGTTTGGGTGAATTTGGCCATATTTTGCAGTCGGCCGCCATTTTTGTAGAACAAAAATAGGATTTTGTGGAATTTGCACGGACGGTTTTTTGCAAAAAATATTGACTGAACTCCATTTTTATGATAATGTAAAAGGGATTGCGGCTTAGGTATGCCGTTATCCCTTTGTTTTTTAATAAGAAATTTTGATAGAAGTTGGTGAAACTATGTATTACAAGAGTACAAGAAATGCAGAACTGAAACTCAAATCTGCAGAAGCAATTAAAAAAGGTTTGTCCGAGGATGGCGGACTGTTTGTTCCGGAAGAAATTCCGGCACTGACTCAGGCTGAACTTAACAAAATGGTTTCCATGTCTTATATTGAACGTGCAAACCTGGTTTTGAAGAAGTACCTGACGGATTTTACCGCTAAGGAAATTGCTGCCTGCACCGAAGGTGCCTATGGCAACGGAAAATTCAGCAGTGAAAAGGTGGCACCGGTGGTAAAGCTGGGCGATACCAGCTATGTTCTGGAACTCTGGCACGGTCCTACCT
>JAXJVM010000002.1:0-4076 GCA_036308515.1 Clostridia bacterium
ATATACCTTCCTTTTTCAACATCTGCCAGCGTGTCGATAGGTTTATCGACACGCTGAGCACTTGCCGCAGCAAGTGCTTTTATGTTAGTGGTTTTTCCAACCGATAAAGCCATAGCTATCCAGAATTTGAAAGTACTTTGCAAGTCTTTCATAAAGAGGATGTACAGCCTCACCAAAGGTTTCTTCTACGTCATACCCCAAGTCTATGATAGATTTCTCACCATCCAGCAAAGGCCAGATGAAGCTTCCTATTTCATCCAGGTGCACATAGCTGATTTTTGGTTTTTTAAAGAGTTTTTGAGCAATTCGGTGAAAGGCACCCTTATTTTCGATTTCCAGAGTTACCCTTCCGTCTGCATTCGTTGACCATTTGATTGTATCAGGTCGAATGGGAACACGCTCAAGGTAATTTTCTGAAATTACACGTTTTTTCTTCATAGGATTATCTGCGCTTCTTCCAGATAGAGAATTTTAGTACGGTCAGAATCATAATGGCAAACAGGATCAGGCTGCCGATGTTAGAAACTACAGCCGGAATATCCAATACCGCCGACAAATCCAGCACAGAATCCAGCCCGAATACTGCCAGCAGGGCAAGAAGAATACCAACAATGCCTTCACCGGCAATCATACCTGAGCAGAAAAGGATTCCATCGTTGATACTTTTTTTCTTCTCTTCTTCCTTTTTCTTCATTTTATCCAGCACCAGACGAATTAAACCGCCCACCATGATGCAAGCGTTTAATTGTACCGGCAGATAAATACCGATTGCAAAGGGGAGAACCGGAATTCCGATAATCTCAACCACCACAGCAATGAATACACCTGTGAACACCAACGTCCAGGGGAGGTTTCCGCCCATAACACCCTCGATAATCAGTTTCATCAGAGTCGCCTGGGGAGCAGCCAGCTGATCAGTACCAAATCCCCATGCACTGTCCAAAAGATATAGGGTTCCGCCAATAGCAAGTGCCGCAGCAACAACGCCAACAATCTCGCCAATCTGTTGCTTTTTCGGCGTTGCTCCCAGCAGATACCCGGTCTTTAAATCCTGGGAGGCGTCCCCAGCAATGGCAGATACAATACAAATGATAGAGCCAATAGCAATGGCACTTGCCATCCCTACGATGCCAACACTGCCAGTTGCCTTTAAAATCAATGTGGTAATCAGCAGCGTTGCAATTGCCATACCAGATACGGGGTTGTTACTGCTGCCAACCAGCCCTACCATCCGTGACGAAACCGTTGCAAAGAAAAATCCAAACACCACAACGATAACCGCACCCAGTAATGTTACAGGAATTGCAGGAACCAACCATACCAGAATGGTTAGTATGGCAATCGTTACAATAACAAATTTCAAGTTTAAGTCCCGGTCGGTTCTCAAAACACCTTCGCCCTGTGCGCCGGTCATATGCTTCATAGCACCGCCGAAGGTTTTCACAATCAGCGGCAGAGACTTCAACAAGCTGATAACGCCTCCGGCAGCAAGGGCGCCTGCTCCAATGTAACGGATATAAGAACCCCAAATACCGCTTGCACCGCTTGCGGCATAAATAGCGCTGATTGAATCCGTTCCGGGGGACATCACGGCATCACCGCCAAACAACACAATCAGCGGAATGAAAACCAGCCAACTAAGTACACCTCCTGCAAACATATAAGAAGAAATTCGAGCACCGCAGATATACCCCACGCTCATAACCGCTGGATAAATCTGGGTTCCGATTTCACCCGCAAAGCCTTTTACACTAAAAGAGATTTCACCAGCAACCAGCTTTAAGCCGTCAATGATAAATTTACACAGCGCAGCAAAGCCCATACCGGCAAATACGGTAGATGCATTGGCACCGCCTCCTTCGCCAGCCAGCAGAACCTCCGCACAGGCAGTCCCCTCGGGATACGGAAGGATTCCATGTTCCTTTACAATTAACGCATTACGTAGAGGAACCATAAAAAATACGCCCAAGAGACCGCCTAAAAGAGCAATCAATGTAATTTCAAGCATACTAGGCTTGTCCATGGCACCTTCTGCCGCCCATAGAAACAGTGCCGGCAGGGTAAAAATAGCACCTGCTGCCACAGCTTCACCGGCGGATCCGATAGTCTGTACAAGATTACTCTCAAGGATAGAGTTTTTGCGCATGATAACACGAATGACGCCCATTGCAATAACTGCAGCAGGAATAGATGCCGAAACCGTCATTCCAACGCGAAGTCCCAGATAGGCATTTGCCGCACCGAAGATGACCGCAAGAAGGATTCCCATAATCATGGATGTCACAGTAAGTTCCGGCGTTACCTTTTCCGCCGGTACATACGGCTTAAACTCGTTTTGGTTATTCATAATTCCTCCATTCTGTCACGTCTTTTTAACATTATACTAAAGATTGATAGCAAGAAATCGCATTTAATGGCATTTTCCCAATAACTTCAGAATTAACTCATAGGTTGCCGCCGTGGACGAAACACTAAGCCGTTCTTCTACAGTATGCACAGCCAGCGTTTCGGGCCCGATGGCGATGCAATCCAGCCCTTCTATCTGAGAAGCAAAGACGCCGCATTCCAGTCCAGCATGAATGGCAACTACTTTAGGTTCAGATCCATATTGTTCCAAATACGTCTCTTGATAGAGCTTTTGCAGTTCAGAATCTTCCCGAAACTCCCAAGGTGGATAATGACCGAAGGTCTCCGCTTTGCAATCAAGATGAGTAGCCAACTGAAGCAATCTTTCCTCCAAAAACGCCATGGCAGACCTTTTGTTGCTTCTAAGGCTAAAATATATGAGAACATCTTCCTCTTCGGTTTTTAAAATTCCCAGATTAAGCGAGGTTTCCACAAGATTTTTAATCGTCACGCTCATGTCAACCACGCCATTTGGCGCAGAGAGCAAGGTAAACATAACCTTCTCCTGTGCGTGAGCATCCATAACAGCAAAGTCGTCTTCTTCCATGACTTCCACTGTGGGACTAAAGCCTTCCTCCCTGTCGGCGATTTCCTGCTTGATCACTTCCAGATACTCTTTAATCTGAGCAGCAAAGGGCTCCGGCTCTTGGACTACAAGCTGTGCTATGCAGCTAAAAGGAATGGCGTTACCCTTATCGCCGCCGTCAATGCTTATTAGCTTGTAATCAGATATTTTTTGCGCATAATGCAGAATCCTTCCGGCAAGCATATTGGCATTCACTCTGCCGGTATTGATTTCCATTCCAGAATGTCCGCCTTTTAACCCTTTGATACGCAAAACCACGCGTTTTCCGCGAATGATTTCTCGTTTCAGCGGAATAGTCATTTTAAAATCGCTGCCCCCAGCACAGGAAACCGTAAGGGTTGTGGGATCCTCTGCATCAAGGTTCATCATCCTTTTCCCTTTCAGGTTATCCATGCAGAACTGCATCGCCCCTATCATACCGATTTCCTCATCTGAGGTAAACACTGCTTCAATCGGCGGATGGGAAAGAGTGTCATCCTCAAGGATTGCCAGAACCATTGCCACTGCAATACCATTATCCGCCCCCAGGGTCGTCCCATCTGCCTTGACAAAATCTCCGTCAACATAGAGCTTCAATCCGTCTTTTTCAAAATCAATGGGAGAATCCTCGGTTTTTTGACAAACCATATCAAGATGCCCCTGCAGAATGACAGGTTCTGCATCTTCATAGCCTGTCGATGCATTTTTGAAAATGACAACATTGTCCGCATCATCACACAGTGCACGTAAGCCATGTGCGGCCGCAAATTCCATACAGTAGCTGCTGATACCTTTTCTGTTTCCGGATCCTCGCGGAATGGCACTGATTTCTTCAAAGTAGTGAAACACCCGTTCGGGTTTCAAATGATTGAGTTTTCCCATAGTTCCTTCCTCCATACTATACAAGTTAACCATAATTAAAAGAAAGTATAGCACATGTTTATTCCGGATTCAAGTAAATAAATTCCCTAACTGACTATCTGCTAATGAACATTTGTGTCCAGTAGTTTCCGCCGGAAACATAACCAACTCCGATTCTGGTATAATTTTTATTTAAGATATTGGCACGATGCCCGGAAGAATTCATCCAAGCATTCACCACCGC
>JAXJVM010000003.1:0-4730 GCA_036308515.1 Clostridia bacterium
ACAGGTAACTTCGCTTTGAGACGAATCCTTTCGCGCTCCCTCCGTTGGCATTATCCAAATCAGGTTTAGGGTCGAAGCTCTCTGCTTCCTCTCAGCCCGGTTCCACGAGCTCCCCTGTCGATATTTACTTTTTTAGCCCGGAGGCCAGCCCAGATTCCGACCTGCCAGCAGGTGGAAGTGGAGATGCCCCACCGTCTGACCGCCGTCCTCACCGCAGTTATTGACAATACGGTAGCCTTTTTCTGCAAAGCCCTGCTCCTTGGCAAGCTTTGCCGCAACGGCGAAAATGTGACCCACCACCGCCGCATTGCCGTCCGTCAGCGCGTTGGCAGAGGGGATGTGCTCCTTGGGAATCAGGATAATATGGGTGGGTGCCTGAGGGTCAATGTCCAGAAAGGCGTACACCTGTTCATCCTCATAGATCTTGGTGGAAGGGATTTCCCCTGCAATGATTTTACAGAACAAACAATCCATCTTTCTTCCTCCTTATTGCAGCTGGCTCTCTACGATAGAAACAACCTTGGCCAGTGCTTCCTCTGCCTTGGCAGGGTCTTTACCGCCTGCCTGTGCGGATTCCGGCTTGCCGCCTCCGCCGCCGCCCATGGTCTTGGCAACCTCGGAAATAATCTTACCGGCGTGAATGCCCTTTGCCACCGCAGTCTTGGTCGCCATGGAAATCACGTTTACCTTGGCACCGTCCTTGGATGCCAGTACAATCACTGCATCCTCCTGCTTTGCTTTCAGGGTATCACCCACCTCACGGAGGGTGTTCATATCCATGCCGTCCGCCATGAGCTTGGCAACCACCAGGGTATCGCCAACGGTAACTGCGCCGTCCATGACATCCCCAACGGCATCCTTTGCCATCTTGCTCTTGAGGCTATCTACCTCGCGCTTGCTCTCTTTTAATTCTTCCATGAGGCTTTCTGCCTTATGGCTCAATTCCTTGGGAGAGGTTTTCAGGGTCTGCGCAGCCGCCTGAATCAGGGCTTCTTTCTCTTCCAGAACCTTCAACACGCCCAAACCGGTAACGCCCTCGATTCTGCGGACGCCGGCCGCAACGCCGCTCTCGGACAGAATCTTAAACAATCCCAGCTTGCCGGTGGAGGCAGCATGGGTACCGCCGCAGAGCTCGATGCTGTAATCGCCCATCTTTACCACGCGGACGGTAGCACCGTACTTCTCGCTGAACAAGGCAACTGCGCCCATCTCACGGGCTTCGTCCAGAGATTTTTCAAAGCACTCAATTTCCAAATCCTTTAGAATCTGCTCATTAACCAGTGCCTCAGCCTTCGCAACTTCCTCTGCGGTCATAGCCTCAAAGTGGGAGAAGTCGAACCGCATCCGGTCTTGATCCACATAGGAACCTGCCTGTGCCACATGGTCGCCCAGCACGCTCTTGAGCGCAGCCTGGAGCAGATGTACCACCGAGTGATTCCGGCGAATTGCGCTCCTGCGCAGAGTGTCAATCTTGGTCTCTACGGCATCACCTGTTTGCAAGGTGCCGCTTTCCACAACACCCTTATGCAGGAACTTGCCGTTCTTCTTTTTGGTATCGGTAACGGTGACAACTGCGTTTTCACTTGTAATCACGCCACTGTCGCCCACCTGACCGCCGCTCTCTGCATAGAACGCAGTCTTATCCAGTACCAGGGTGACCTCGTCTCCGGCAGATACACTGTCTGCCAGAACGCCGTCCTTGCCTATCCCTAAAACTTTTGCGGTAACAACATCGTTTTCGTAACCGTCAAATTCCGTGTTGCCGGAAATGACAGCGAAGATATCTTCTTCCCAGGCAGCGTCCTCCATATCGCCACGGGCGGTACGGGCACGGTTACGCTGGTCGTCCATGAGGGCACGGAAGCCTGCTTCGTCCACAGTCAGTCCGTTTTCCTCTACGATTTCACGGGTTAAATCAATGGGGAAGCCATAGGTGTCGTTCAGCTTAAACGCCTGCTCGCCGGAAAGCTCGGTTTTTCCCTGGGCTTTTAGTTCTGCCATATAATCGTTCAAGATGGCAAGCCCCTGATCCACCGTGGCTGCAAAACGTTCTTCCTCGGTCTTGATAACCTTTTCAATATAGGTAAAGTTCCGCTCCAGCTCGGGGTATGCGGACTTGCTCTCCTGGGCTACTACTGCTGCCAGCTTATAGAGGAACGCACCCTCGATGCCCAACAGCTTACCGTGTCTTGCGGCACGGCGCAGCAGTCTGCGCAGCACATAGCCGCGGCCCTCGTTGGAGGGAAGCACGCCGTCAGATACCAGGAACACGGTACTGCGGATGTGGTCGGTAATAACCCGGAGGGAGATATCGGTCTTTTTGTCCTTGCCGTAGTCCACCTTTGCCATTTCGGCAGCGGTGTCTAAAATCTTACGGATGGTGTCCACTTCAAAGATGGAGGTTACGCCCTGCATGATGCACGCCATACGCTCCAGACCCATACCGGTGTCGATGTTGGGGTGCGCCAAACGGTTATAGTTGCCGTTTTCGTCCTTGTCAAACTGGGTGAACACCAGATTCCAGAACTCTACATAACGGTCACAGTCACAGCCAACGGCGCAATCAGGACTGCCGCAGCCGAATTCCTCACCACGGTCAAAGTATATCTCGGAACAAGGGCCGCAGGGGCCGGTACCGATTTCCCAGAAGTTGTCCTCCTTGCCCAGGAACACAATCCGGTCGGGGTTGACACCCACGTTCTTGGTCCAGAGCTCTACAGTCTCTTTATCTTCCTCGTATACGCTGACCCAGAGACGGTCCTCGGGGATTTCCAGCACCTTGGTGATGAACTCCCACGCCCACTGGGTGACCTCAGTCTTAAAGTAGTCACCAAAGGAGAAGTTACCCAGCATCTCAAAGAAGGTACCGTGGCGAGCCGTCTGACCTACGCACTCAATATCCGGGGTGCGAATACACTTCTGGCAAGTGGTCACACGCTTTCTGGGCGGAGTCTCCTTACCCAGAAAATACGGCTTTAAGGGTGCCATACCGGCGTTAATCAGGAGCAGGCTGGCATCACCCTGGGGAACCAGGGGAAAAGACGGCAGCCGCAGGTGCTCCTTCGTCTCAAAAAAAGCAAGAAATTTCTCGCGGATTTCATTCAAACCTAATTGTTGCATCATTGATCCCTCTTTTGTTTCAATTTGCTTATTTATCCTATAAGTATAGCAAAATTTCTGCGTTACGTCAAGTATTACACACCGGCAATCTTTATTTTTATCCCAGCACAAAAAAACACTCGCTAACGCAAGTGCTTTTGTTGGTGGAGGGAGATGGATTCGAACCATCGAAGCAAGATGCAACAGATTTACAGTCTGCCCCCTTTGGCCACTCGGGAACCCCTCCATATTTAGTTTTGCTTGTCCGCTTCACAGCGACTTTAATATATTAGCACGTTCCAAAGGATTTGTCAAGGGGTTTTTCTAAAAAAATCAAAGTTTTTTCAAAAGTTGCGGTTGACCGCCCGGAATTGGTGTGCTATACTAAGAAAAACAGGAAACATACGAGAGCAGAAAGGATACACAACTATGGCGAAACTTTGGGGCGGCCGTTTTTCCAAGGCCACAGATACACAGGTAGACGATTTTAACTCCTCCATCCGCTTTGATGCGCGGATGTACGCACAGGACATTGCCGGCAGTCAGGTGCACGCTGCCATGCTGGGCAGACAGGGCATCATCCCCAAGGAGGATGCAGACCTGATTGTTCAGACTCTGGGCGAAATCAAAGAGGATATCGAAAATAACAAGGTGGAATTCTCCATTGATGCCGAGGATATTCACATGAATATCGAGACTATCCTCATCCAACGCATTGGGGATGTGGGCAAACGTCTCCACACCGGCAGAAGCCGGAATGACCAGGTCGCACTGGATATCCGGATGTATCTCCGCCACGAGATTGACGCGCTCACCGCTTTGGTAAAGGATTTGCGCACCACCATTCTCTCTATTGCAGAGGCGAATCTCTCCACCATTATGCCGGGCTACACCCATCTGCAAAAGGCACAGCCCATCACCCTTGCCCATCACGTCATGGCTTACTACGAAATGCTCCGCCGGGACGGACAACGCCTGAGCGATTGCCGCAAGCGTCTGAATATCATGCCCCTGGGCAGCGGCGCCCTGGCTGGCACCACCTATCCCCTGGACCGGGAATCCGTGGCAGAAGAGCTGGGCTTTGACGGCGTTACCAAGAACAGTCTAGACGGGGTTTCCGACCGCGACTTTGTCTGTGAGCTTGCCTTTGCGCTGTCTCTGATTATGACCCACCTGAGCCGGTTCTCCGAGGAAATTATCCTCTGGAGCTCCCATGAGTTCAGTTTCATCGAGCTGGATGACGCATACAGTACCGGCTCCAGCATTATGCCCCAGAAAAAGAACCCCGACGTTGCCGAGCTGGTACGGGGTAAGACCGGACGGGTTTACGGTTCTCTCACCGGGCTTTTGACCATGCTAAAGGGTCTGCCGCTTGCCTACAACAAGGATATGCAGGAGGATAAGGAGCAGATTTTTGACGCGGTTGATACTGTTAAGCTTTGTATCCCTGTTTTCCTTGATATGATTATGACAATGACTGTCAGAAAAGAAAATATGCTAAAGGGCGCAAAGGGTGGATTCACTAATGCTACCGATGTTGCAGACTATCTGGTTAAAAAGGGTATGCCTTTCCGTGATGCTCACGAGGTTTGCGGTAAGCTTGTATTCTATTCAATCAGCAAGGATAAGAA
>JAXJVM010000004.1:0-5239 GCA_036308515.1 Clostridia bacterium
ATATAAAAGCATCGATAAGAATTCATAGCCTACGAAATGCTTACCGGAAGATCATTAGCTTGAGATATTTTGATTCAATAAAGAAATCCTTGTTGTGCAATTATTTTTAAAATTTTTTAGATTTACGAAACGAATTTGCAATATCGGGGGTGTTGTTTGTAGGAGTCGTATGGTACGTGGATTTGATATATTGAAATCAAATATAAAGTCGAAGTTTAAACAAAATGGAGGTAAATAAAATGAGCAAAGAAAAGAAGGAATTGATCAAAAAATTCAAGGTGGTTATTGAAGATTTGATGGATAACTATGAAGAATATACCGAGGAAGAAAAAGCGCAAATCAAGGAAATCTTCCAAAAAGTTGCGGAGTTAAATACAATTCTGGATAAATACGACATTGATGTGGAAGTTGATTGGGCAGAGTATTCAGAAGCTTATGGACAATATTTTGGCATGATGCTTTATTGATAAAGAACCGGATTGTCCGTTGCTGAAAGCCGATAGCCATATTTAACCAGGAATTTTTGCAAATCTGAAGGGGAGGTCACTATGAATAACAGCTTTGTTATTAAGGGCAATATATGCCAGACATTGAATCCAAAAGGACTTGATTTGCACGAAAATGCTTTTGCGGTTTGTGTTGATGGCGTTTCAAAAGGTGTATTTGACTGTTTGCCCGAAGAATATACCTCCTTGCCGCTGTATGACTATGCAGATGCGCTGGTTTTTCCGGGTATGGTGGATCTTCACGTGCATGCGCCCCAGTATGCGTTCCGCGGAATGTGTATGGATTTAGAACTCATGGACTGGCTGAATCAGTACACATTTCCCGAAGAAGAGAAATATGAGGATCTTGAGTATGCGGAAAAAGCATACAGTATGTTCGTGGATGCCTTGAAAAAAGGCGCAACCACCAGAGCGTGCATCTTTGCTACCCGCCATCGTTATGCAACTGAGCTTCTGATGAAGCTGATGGAAGAAAGCGGTCTTGTCAGTTACGTTGGTAAGGTCAATATGGATAGAGAGGCCAGCGCGGCGCTGACAGAGGACAGCGCAGAGATTTCCGCCTACACCACATTCGGTTGGATCAACGCAGTTAAGGACAGGTTTACCAATACAAAACCGATTCTGACCCCTCGGTTCATTCCTTGCTGCACAGATAAGCTGATGGAAGAGCTACGGGAAATCCAAATGGCTTACGGTATTCCTGTGCAGTCACATTTATCTGAGAGCAAGGGGGAAATAGAGTTTGTGAAATTCCTCCGTCCGGAAGACCCGTTTTACGGAGATTCCTATAACGACTATGACCTCTTCGGGAAAAATGATGATATCAATACCGATGTAAAGACCGTGATGGCCCATTGTGTCTGGTCCACAAATGAAGAAGTGGAGCTGATGCACAAAAATGGCGTGTTTGTTGCCCATTGTCCGGCTTCCAATATGAACCTCACATCCGGCATTGCGCCTATTCGGAAATATATGGATCGTGGGTTACATATTGGTCTTGGCAGCGATGTTGCCGGTGGACACAGCGATTCCATTTTCAGAGCCATTACCGATGCCATTCAGGTATCCAAGATGTATTTCAGAATGGTAGATGAATCCGTAAAACCGCTGGTGTTCTCGGAAGCGTTCTATCTCGCCACCAAGGGCGGCGGCGTATTTTTCGGCAAGGTCGGCAGCTTTGAGGACGGCTACGCGTTTGATGCGGTGGTCATGGATGACAGTGTGCTCCCCCATCCCCAGAGTTTAAATCTTGCAGAGAGAATGGAGCGGGCTGTATATCTTGGTCTGGACGATAAAAAAATAACGGCTAAGTACGTTGCCGGTAGAAAGATTCTGTAGAAAGGAACAAAGATGCATGGCAAAGAAATATAAAAAGTTTGCGGATGACGGATGGGCTGTTTGGATTGATGGCGATGATACCAGCACCATCTATATTAACGACTGGCTGAATCCTAAGGGCAAAAGCTATGTGGATATGGCAATTCGAATCCGCAACATAAAAGTAAGCAAGCTTTTGCAGGTGTATGTCCCGTTTTCTGTTTCTAAAGATGAGATAGAAGATGTATCTTTGCTCTTTCATGACACAAAAATTTTGCAGGCAACCTTTAGTGCGGCCTGTATTGTGGATTTTAAGAAAAATGCCCACACTTCTGAAATTGCTTATAACGGAAAAACGGTAGATATCGTACATATCAGCACGTTGGAATATGATACCGTTTCTTTGTCAGAGGGAACTCTGTTGCGTGTTGATTTGGAAAACTTACAGCAGTTTCTCGATAACGATGAAGCCTATTTTATTTGGCGTATGCCCCATAAAACCCTGGACGAAATCTTTAAGCCGCGCGTGGATGTGGGCAATGCATTGGATCGATTGCGGGATTTGATCACCACGCCTGTGGTTTCCGAAAAATATGGCTATTCTATTCGAATTAACGAATCCAGACTTTTGCCGGAGGAGATCACAAGAATCGGCGCATTTCATCGCCAAAAGCTTAAGAAAGCAGTTATCACGATTTCCGTGGATGAAAACTACGAGCTGAACGATTCTGGGTGCTACCGTATTCGTCGCTTAGAGGAGAATTTATATAAAGATTATCTTCCTGTGGATTACCATGCAGAAGATGTTATTACTTATCAGTGGAACCAAAGTCGCGAACAAAATTATCAGGGACAGTTTAATTTCTATTACAGCATAGTAAAAAACTCTGTCAGCAAAGGCAGTATGCTTCTTTATATGATTCTGCTTTTTTTGCTTGGTATTCTGAGTGATGCTATTTCAGAGACCGTTCGTGCGCTGTTGGGCTTATTTGTATAAGGAGGTTTCGGCGTGAGATTAATCGTTCCCATATTGCTTAACTGTATGTTGGTTCTGGCGGTATATCTTGTGGACAAGTATACTCCAGCGAAAAAAATACCGAATATAGCAAAGCAAATTATCATTGGCATTTTGTTTGGCGGTGTATCGGCTTTTGCATCAAGCTATGGCGTGCAGTGGCTGGGGACCACAGTAAATGTCCGTGATGCGGCTCCGTTGTCTGCCGGTCTTATTTTCGGCGCGCCTGCAGGCATCATATCCGGTTTGATCGGAGGTCTGTATCGTTGGTTTTCTGTGTACTGGGGCGGCGGTATGTATACACGGCTTGCTTGCAGTATCGCAACGATTCTTGCCGGCTTTATGGCCGCAGGTCTGCGAAAGCTGATGTTTGACAACAAAAAGCCCACCTGGAGTTATGGCATCTGTATTGCTGTGGTGTGCGAAGTCATCCATATGATCCTGATCTTTCTGACCAATATGGATAATTCTTCCCAGGCTTTTGAATTTGTCAAAGGCGCAACAGGTCCTATGATGTTGGGCAACTCGATAGCTGTTGGAGTGTCTATCATTCTGGTTTCCCTCTTTAGCCATGAGCGTTTTTTCAGAAAGAAAACTTCTGAGGGAATCGCCCATACATTTCAGCGAAGACTGCTTAGCTGTATCGTCATTGCCTATCTCGTCACCAGTACCTTTACCCTCATCCTCCAGAATGGAATGGCGCAGATTGAAACGCAGGAAGTGTTTACGGTTGCAATCAACGATGTGGAGGCAGCTGTAAGGGAGAAATCCAACCACCAGCTGCTGGAAATTGCAGAGCAGGTCAAACAGGAATACGAAAAAGACCCGACAGTTTCCCTGACAGGTCTTACAGAAAAATACGGCATCAAGGAAATCAATGTTGTTGACGCCGGTGGCATCATCACAAATTCCACAGAGGCGGATGTTATAGGCAACTATGACATGAACAGCAAAGCGCAATCCAAGGAATTTGTGGATACACTGAAAGTTCAGGATTCTTTTGTGCAGGAGTATTCCCCCAGAGGCAAGGATGAATCTGTTTGGAGAAAATATGCAGCGGTGAATCTTGCAGGTGGCGGATTCATTCAGGTTGGCTATGATGCCGAGCAATTCCATGCGATGCTCAATGGGTTTGTGGTTGATGTTACAAAAGACCGCCATGTGGGCACCAATGGCTTTGTGGCGGTGCTGGATGAACAGCTTTGCATGGTTATTGATAATGCCTACGCAGGCAAGCACGTTTCTGCAATCGGCATTGTTCCTCCCGAGGAGATGGAGCAGGGTCGCACTGCTACGGCACTCTACTATGCAGATGTTGTGGACGGTATCAGTGATTTGAGCGCCGAGTATATGTATGTATTCAAGTTCGTCGAGGGTTATTGCCTACTCGCAGCGATGCCTGTTGACGAGGCTATGTTTATGCGCGATGCTTCCATGCTCACAAGCATTTTTATGCAGGTGCTTATTTTTGCGGCGCTATTTGTGTTTATTTACATTCTCATTAAGCGTGTCATCATCAATAATCTGAAGAAGATCAATGACACCTTAGGGCGAATCACAGAGGGCGACTTAAATGTCACGGTGGATGTGCGCTCTAACGAAGAATTCTCTTCTTTGTCGGATGATATCAATTCGACGGTGGCTACCTTGAAACGGTATATTGCAGAAGCTGCTGCTCGTATTGATAAGGAACTGGAATATGCTAAGCAGATTCAGCTTTCTGCGCTCCCCACAAATTTCCCCACAGGAGAGGATTACAGCATCTATGCGCAGATGATCGCAGCAAAAGAAGTCGGCGGCGATTTTTACGATTTCTATAAGCTGGGCGATACAACGGTTGCATTCCTTGCTGCGGATGTTTCCGGCAAGGGAATTCCGGCAGCAATGTTTATGATGACCGCGAAAACAATCATCAAGGACCTTGCGGAAAGCGGTATGGCTGTAAATGACATCTTTACAAGAGCCAATGAAAAACTCTGTGAAAACAATGAAGCAGATATGTTTGTGACGGCATGGATGGGTATATTAGACCTTCAGACCGGAAATATGAAGTATGCCAACGCAGGTCATAATCCGCCGCTACTGAAACGTGCAGATGGCTCCTTTGAATATTTACGTTCCCGGGCAGGCTTTGTCTTGGCAGGTATTGAGGGCTTCAATTATCGCATCAATGAACTGCAGCTAAAAGCCGGTGATCGACTGTTCCTTTACACAGACGGTGTCCCGGAGGCAACGAATGCGGAGTCGGAACTTTATGGCGAGGATAGACTCCTAAACTTTATGAATCAGAATACTGTAGCGCCTGCAACAGAACTTTTACCGGCCTTGAAGGCTGACATTGATGCCTTCGTAGGAGAGGCACCGCAGTTTGATGATATTACCATGCTGATGTTTGATTACA
>JAXJVM010000005.1:0-1697 GCA_036308515.1 Clostridia bacterium
AACTTTTCCCACACGTTATCAGAAACGGAATGGTCTACGTATACCATTTCCATCAATACCTATACGGGCGAGACTTCATTTGCTTGTGATGGAACAACAAGCAGTTTAGATGCGTGCGCAGCGGGCGTTGGTGCAAAGGTAGGCTCCTTCTATTTTTACATAGAAAGAAACTCCGCAGTGGGTTATTTCTATATTGACGATATCACTGTAACCAACAACAATATTGACACTTTGACCTTTGCAGAGGTAACCGGCGATGCTGAGGCGGGCAACACCGTTTCCGGCAATCTTCCCACGGCCTTTAGCGATCTTGGTGCAAGCTGGTCCGTTGTGTGGAGTGGCGACGATGTTGCAAATGACGGCAGTACTGTAAACCACACTCTGGAAGAGAAAACCGATGCTTCTTTGACGGCAAGCTTTTATGATGCAGAAAGCAATCTTGTCGGCAGCAAAACATTTACAGGTATTACCATTGCTGCATTTGACCCGGCGGCGGCATTGACCTTTAATACCATCAAGGGCAGCAATACTGCGCAAGGCGCAATTACCTCTGCTTTGAACCTGGTTTCTTCACTGCAGAGCGGCGGAGAAAGCTATCCCGTGACATGGGCAAGCTCCCATCCCGATGTTATCAGTTCCACCGGCACCGTGGTTCGCACGGCATTTGACCAGCCTGTGATTCTGACTGCCACCATCAACGGAAGTGTTGAGAAGAAGTTCCATCTCAACGTTGCCGCAGAGCGTACGGATTTGTATTTTGGTGAGGACTTGACCAATGCAACCTTGCCGACATCCTATACTACATGGTCTGCTACCACAACGGAGACATGGACGCTCAGTTCTTCAACGGCACTGAATCAGGAGATTCCGTCGCTGGCAGATGACCCGTCCGGCGCAGAGGAAAATCAAGTGTTGGAGATAAAAAAGATTGCAACCAGAGATAGTTCACAAAGCGCTTTGAATGGGGCCACCGGTTTGTACCGGAGGTTGGAGACTATTACCGCAGATGGCGGTGCTGTGCAGTATGTTAGCTTCGATATTTACCCCACCGCGACTACCGCAAGAACAGAAATGCGTATTTTTGATGCCAATGGAACACGTGTGGCGGGTATCAGCTACCTGAACAAGAGCGAGAGGACATTTCTTCAGGCGTTTAATGGCTCTAACAGTATCGCATTTGAAAATCAGACAGGCAATATAGACGTAGCGGTTGATACATGGTCTAACATTACCATCAAACTGGACTATACCAACAAGATTGCAGAGACTTACCTGAACGGAAATTATGTAGGATACTATCCCTTGAATTCAGAATGTCAGCAACTGGCGTACCTGTATCTGGGCATGGAACGTAACGAAAAGAATCCTGCAACAGGTGCTGCTTTTGACGCAAGCAATCCCGGTTTTGTGTACTTTGATAATATCACGGTTCGGACCGCTGCTGATGAAGCGGATGGTATTTATGAGGTGCTGTCTTATGAGGGCGGAACTTTAAAGTTGCGTAAGATTGTGAATACCGATAAGGACACCACCCTCATTGCGGCAAGCTATGAGACAAATGGAAATCTTATTCAAGCAAAGCTTGTTGAGCTTGGCACCGGAAATGATTTGCCTTCTATCATTACCATTGAAGACTTTGGAGTATCCGGCGATAAGGTAAAGATTTTCAACTGGGAAATGGATACGCTTGCTCCGGT
>JAXJVM010000006.1:0-4510 GCA_036308515.1 Clostridia bacterium
TATAATTTTAAAAAAGGAAAAACGTCCAATTTTCAGGAGGATCACAACATGAATAAAGAAACAACACTCCTCAACAGACATCACAAAAAAGCAATCCTGTTTTGCTTTATTGGCATCTTCTTTAGGCTACAATCAATAGCAGCGTAAACGAAAAAGCAGTCACTTCACCCTGTTCTTTCATCGTTACTTCTTTTTATCTCATCCGCTCCAGCTCCATGTTGGTATATCTTCCGGCGTTAAACTCCGCCCATGAGTAATTGACCATATACTCTCCATGGAAGGAATTGACCGCCACAGCATCACATTCTTCATAGTCATAGGCATCGCATTTGAATTTTGTAATGTCTACCGATAGGTGGTTGTGCGTCTTAATCAGTATATCCTCCACGCCGGCGGCGCTCAGCGCTTTTCTCAGTGATTTAACAATTGTTGCTACATAATTTTTTAACGTCCTATCATAGGGACGATTCTCCCAAAGAGCTACTGCAATCTGCTTTGTAGTAACCGCTGCACCATGGCGGTCCACGAGATAAGCTAGCAACTCCTTTGCTTTTTCACGTTCAAAGGTAAGTGGACGATCAGCTACAAAAATTTCAAAATGTCCGAAGGTATGCATACGAATATCCTGGGGCACTTCGTTTTTTTTCTTCCGCCAGTCATACACCATCTCATCAAGCGTCCTAATGATATCCTCTGCACTAACAGGCTTGAGCAAATATCCTTTGGCAAACATCCTCACTGCATCAAATGCATACTCCTTGTAGGCCGTACAAAAGATCAGCTTCGCATCGGGGTGAAACGTCTTAATCTGTCTTGCAAGCTCGAGACCGTTCATCCCACCCATATGTATGTCCAGAAAGACATACTCCAAAGTCTGTCTTTCTTCCCACAGACTTTGAACCCACTCTGCCGCCGCAAGAGCCTCCATCTCCCCATGAATCTGCCCTTGCGGGAAGACCTTCTGAAGCTCTGTTACCAGTTCATCCAGCATATTCCGTTCATCGTCCACTGCCAATACGTACATACTACATCTCTCCTTTTATTTCCAAATTCGTACTGATGCGCACCGTGACAGTTGTACCTTTCTCCAATGCACTTTGGATTGTCATCTGTCCACCCACCATTTTTTTCAACCGGTCGCGCACACTGACCAGCCCTACATGGGCGTGCTCTTCGCTTTGCCGAACAGGTGCCTCCGGATCAAATCCGACCCCATTATCCTCCACGGAAATAATAATGTTATCCGCTTCCTGTCTGGTCCGAAGCACAACCATACCACCGTCCGGTTTATCAAATATCCCGTGCTTCACAGCATTCTCCACTAGTGGTTGTATCGTCAGCGGGGGTAACATAAAATCCCTTACCTGTACATCGTAAAGAATGCTCAGTTTTTCCTCTAAGCGAAGCTTTTCAAGTTTCAAATAAGATTCAATATACCTCAATTCGTTATCAAATCGAACCAGCCGGTTATTTTTCAGTGCACTCACATTACCCTGCAGATACTTTGAGAAGTCTCCCAGTGCCACCCATGCCCGTTCAGGATCCTTTCGGCACAGGCTTCGGATTGTGCCAAGAACATTATATAGGAAGTGAGGTTGTATTTGGGATAACATTACAGAGATACGGCTCTCCTCCAGTTCCTTTTCCAGTTCCTTTGCTCGTATGGATGCCTGGTGATTGAGCACAATCCCTTTGGTTGCCACAATTATATGCACTACAAAGATCACTATAAACAGAACCTTGGAACACACACCTCGACATAGGATATTCTCTCCCACACCGCTCAGATCCACCAAAATGGCTCCGGACAACAGAACTCCTGAGATTAGGGCAAGATATCGCCCTCTCGGTACCGTCTTCAAAAGTTCTCCAACACAGCACACTATCAGCGCAGGACACAGTACAACCTGTAAGGCGGACCAATACAACAAAGTGTCAAAAAGTACCATTACCCCAGTGAAAGAAAGTATTATCAATACGCTATACAGAGCAGCGGAAAATGCAACCATTACTTCACCCACTTTTCTCCGTTTACCCGTGAGATAGTCACAGATAACGCTGTCCAGACAGAATACCGCCAGCATCATACACAGTTGCTGCGCATAGGTGTTCAGAACATTCAGCTCGCTCCAAAAGGAGATATCAATCGTATCGAAGGCGATAAAGCCGCCCCCAAAAAATGTCAGCAATCCCAACTTGAAAAGACGGCCGGCAATAGGAATACGCACAATAGCAGCAACCATCGCCACAACCAGAAGCATCAAGGACGCTACGACCAGCAGGCCGCCGATGATTCTAAGTGGCTCTCCATATGCATCCAAATTCTGCTGCAGGATATTCAATCCCGGCATAGGCATATCTGAACAAAGAGTAATCAAAAAATCTCGGTATGCCGTCTTATTACCAAATGTATGAGGATTATGCAAATGGATCTCTATGGTATCCTGCATGGAGATCCCTGCGACAGGAACAGATATCCATTCCCGCGCACACACAGATGTAAACAACTCCGCTTGCAGATTAGGAATCTGAAGCATGGCATCCATATAAATCGGCTCACCGTTGACCTTGATAGAAATGCCGATATGATTACGGTAAAAGTTCAGCCGCCAGCCTTCTTTCATTTCCCGAAGAAAGGTGCCACGAAGAAACAGATTCCCTTTCAGTGCAGAAAGCTCTACATCCTCCGTCAACGGCTGCCAGTTCTCTCCATCATAGCTGTATTCGCCAATAAACTCCTGAGGCATAGGAATCGGCAGGCTCACCTGATGGGTATCCGTGATAACAGAAAAAATGCAGACTACCGACAAGATTAATAACAGTACAAAACTTGCGTATTCAACTACTTTATTTCTATTTTTCACTGTCGTTTCCATACTTCTAACAACCTCCAAGACATGAATAAATATATTAGTTTTTTAATCCCTTTGACAAAAACTTATTTCATATTTTACAAACTATTATATTTCCATGCGCAGGACAGAATGTAGGACAAGTGGGAGTACAGTGAAATACTATTTTATAAAGTTAAAAATTGGCTCTGGCTATTTTTAGCCAGAGCCAATTCTATATTACGGTTTTAGTGTGCTTTTCTCTTTGTGTACATTTGAACCAAGTTCAATACGGCTATCATCAATACTAAAATCCAAAGTACTGCTTTGCTCAATCACCTATTTGGGAGCACATGTTCTGTAAAGTTGTTCTCCTGGCACTTTTCTATTCGGCCAAAGCTGTCCTTCTTTATTCAATCGTCAGAATGTCAACAAAACCAGTAATATCAAAGACCTCCATAATCGTTGCATTGACATGAATAGTCTTCATAATGCCCTTGGTATTCATGAGTTTCTGCGCTTTCAGAAAAACACGCAGACCAGCAGAAGAGACATATTCGAGCTGTTCCAAATCCAAGACCAGCGTTTCAACATCTGTAAGGGCTGTATCGACAACAGCTTCAAGTTCGGGTGCCGTCGTGGTATCCAAGCGCCCTTCTAAGAATAAAGTGAGTTGATTTCCTTCTCTGTTCTGATTAATGGTCATTGTAATTTCCTCCTAAATTGTTAATGTAAAGTTATAAATAAACCACTCCTCATTTCCAAAGCCCCATATGTGTCATTTTTAGTCTGTTTATCTGCAACTAATCTGTACATGGTGAATGCTTTCAATCGTCAGCGGTTCAATTAGATAGTCGTTTACACCGACCCGCAAGGCTTCCAACGCATAGTCCTTATCTTGTGCGATCAGTACTGTTTTTGCCCTTCTGTTTCTCCGGCGAAGCTCCTCAACAATCCGAAAACCAGAAGAACCATGCATTACGACTTCGGTAAAGCAAAGATCGATTTGTTTTCCATTTTTTTTGATCATCTCTATTGCCTTTTCCGCACTGGAAAATGCTACTATTGTGCTACCAGGATAGCATTCTTCGACCATCTGGTTCAAATGTCTCAGTGCAACGTAATTTTCCCGCACAAGTATAATAGTCATATAATCCTCTCCATTCATTTCAGATTTCCGTCAAGCTACCAGACTTTCTTATATTATAGAATGAAAAGGACAACAAAAGGCTGACAAATCCGGCAAAGTGAACGATAAACCCGGCAAGACTCCTGCCTTTTCTCCGCAGAAACACCGACATGCCCAGGGCAATTCCGCAATAGATTGGTGCAGAGGCAATGAATAAGGAGCAGATAACAGCAAAGAACTCCTGCACAGAGCTGGCACCATAGTTTGTATCTGTGATGACTGCCATGAACAGCATCAGAATGGAAAAGATCGAGTAAACCGGAATCAGCGCAATAAATGTTGTCTTCATTTCCTCTCATTTATGTATCACTTTTGTTTTCGCTATAAAGTATTTGTTCTAATCTACCTGTAACGAATATGCACATCGAACCAGCCATTAATATACCTACCAAGGGAACAATCATATATAGCAATCTGGTTCTTACTGATGGAAATCCAATAATAAAGATAACGTATAGGAGAATCTCTAAGCCCACCATAGTAAGAGCCA
>JAXJVM010000007.1:0-13959 GCA_036308515.1 Clostridia bacterium
CTCCCTTTGCCGTTATTACTGACGAGAACACCGGCGTGAAGTATCCTCTGGCTGACTACGAGCTGCTGCCTAACATGGCAATTATCGACACTGACTTCCATATGTCCGCACCCAAGGGTCTGACTGCAGCTTCCGGTATTGACGCTGTGACCCATGCACTGGAGGCATATGCTTCTGTTATGGCAACCGACTACACCGACGGTCTGGCACTGAAAGCCCTGAAGACCATCTTTGAATATCTGCCCAAGGCTTACGCAAACGGCCAGACTGACATCAAGGCAAGAGAAAAGATGGCAAACGCTGCCACCATGGCAGGTATGGCATTTGCCAACGCATTCCTGGGTGTTTGTCACTCCATGGCTCACAAGCTGGGTGCCTTCCACCATCTGCCCCACGGTGTTGCAAACGCACTGATGATTGAAGAAGTTCTGCGGTTTAACGCAAGCGAGACCCCGGTTAAGATGGGTACCTTCTCTCAGTATGATCATCCTCACACCCTGGCACGGTATGCAGAAGTTGCTGACTACCTGGGTATCAAGGGTAAGACCAACGAAGAGAAGCTGGAAAACCTGATTGCTGCTATCAACGATTTGAAGGAACAGGTTGGCATTAAAAAGACCATCAAGGATTACGACATCGACGAGAAGGGCTTCCTGGATAATCTGGACGAAATGACCGAACAGGCATTCGACGACCAGTGTACCGGTGCGAACCCCAGATACCCGCTCATGAGCGAAATCAAGCAGATGTATCTGAACGCTTACTACGGCAACCACACCGAGCTTTAAGAAAGGGGTAGAAATCAATGAATCTGGAACGTATCATTGCAGTCAGAAAAGACAAAACCGTTTACCGTGACGGAGACCTGTGTATTAAGGTTTTTGATACCGACTATTCTAAAGCAGACGTTTTAAATGAGGCATTGAATCAGGCGCGTATCGAAGAAACCGGTTTGAATATCCCGAAAATCAAAGAGGTTATGACCATCGACGGCAAGTGGGCCATTGTCAGCGAATATATCGAGGGCAAGACTCTGGCTCGGCTGATGGAAGAAAACCCCGAGAAGAAGAACGAATACCTGGAACTGCTGGTAGACCTGCAGCTGACCATGCACGAGAAAACCTCTCCCCTGCTGAACAAGCTGCGTGACAAGATGAACCGCAAAATCAGCGAAACCACCTTGGACGCTACTACCCGGTATGAGCTTCACACCAGACTGGAAGGTATGCCCCGTCATAATAAGGTTTGCCACGGCGACTTTAACCCCAGTAACATTGTGATTACCAAGGACGGCACACCCTATATTCTGGACTGGTCCCATGCCACTCAGGGCAACGCTTCTGCAGACGCTGCAAGAACTTATCTCCTGTTCTGTCTGGACGGAGACGAGGACGGCGCGAAGAAGTACCTGGATTTGTTCTGCCAGAAGAGCAACACCGCCCGCCAGTATGTACAGAAGTGGATGCCTATCGTAGCTGCATCCCAGTCTGTTAAGGGTAACGATCACGAACGTGAGTTCCTGCTCTCCTGGGTTGACGTTGTAGAATACGAATAATAAGCCAAAAAAGACCTGTGCATTTGCACAGGTCTTTCAGCGTGTCGATAAACCTATCGACACGCTGGCAGATGTTGAAAGCAGACCGACTTTTTCGACAATCTAAAAAACCGCTCCTAAGAGCGGTTTTTGTGTTACTTCTTGGGGTTGACGATATCGCGCCAGCCAAGGTCGCCCCGGGCGATACCCATAATCAAAACCTCCGCCGTTGCCACGTTGGTAGCAAGGGGAATATTATGCACATCACAAAGACGGAACAATGCCGAAACATCCGGTTCATGGGGTTGTGCCGTCAGCGGATCACGGAAGAACAGCACGGCGTCAATCTCGTTATACGCGATTCTGGCACCAATCTGCTGATCGCCGCCCTCTGGGCCGGACAGAAACTTGCTGATGGGCAAGCCGGTGGCCTCGGCAACCATAGCCCCGGTAGTTCCGGTGGCGCATAGACTGTGCTGCTTTAAAATCCCACTGTAGGCAATACAAAAATCAACCATAAGTTCTTTCTTCTTGTCATGTGCTATCAAGGCTATGTTCATTTCAAATCCCCTTTCTAACTCTACGACACTCTTTCGTGTGTCATACAAAATCTGTCACTGCATCTGTTGTTTTAAAATTTCCATTTATACCACAAATAACATTCTATCACAAATTCTTGCAAAAGTCAAAGAGAACTCATGAAATCTCTGAAAATTTTTCACCGCGCCGCAGACTAGAGTGTTCCTGCGCCGGCGCCCTCGCGTTCCTCATTTCCTTCGCTGCCGGGGGTCTTTCCCCGCTGGGCGGAGGGTACAGGCGCTGCAGTGTTACCGGTGGCGGCACTTGCCGTGGGAGAAGGTGTCTGGGTGGACTTCTTCTCTGCCTGTTTTTCCTTGGCTTTTTCCGGGTTTTCCCGGACTTCCTTCAATTCCATATAGGCATCGAAAATCTCTCGTGCCACATTGGCGGCATAGACGCTGGAGGCACCGTGTTCGATGACCACTGCCACTACGATTTCGGGGTTGTCATAGGGCGCAAAGCCCACAAAGAGCACGTTATCCGCACCGTCCGGCACCTCTGCCGTACCGGTTTTACCAGCCGCCTTATAGGCACTGCCGGTAAAGGCGGATCTCGCCGTACCGTTGGTAACCACCTGTCGCATACCCTCGGTGACCTTTTGGAAGGTGGAATCCTGGATGGGATTGTCCGCCAGCACCTCCGGGTTGTTTCGGTAAACCACCTCTTGGGTGTCGTAGTTCACGATTTCGCTCACCAGATGGAGACGGTACCGCCGACCCTTATTGAGGATGGTTGCCACATAGTTGGCAAGCTGTGCCGGGGTAAACAGGTTATCCGACTGCCCGATTGCCGCCTGAATCACGTCACCGGGATACCATTCCTGTCCCAGCTCCTGTCGGTGCTGAGGACTTGCCATCAGACCCTTGCTCTCGCCCAGCTCAATGCCGGTTGCCTCACCCAGACCAAACCGTGAGGCATACTCATCCAGGGTTTCAATACCGGTAAGCCGGCCTACCTCATAGAAGAAGTAGTTACAGGAAACCCCCAAAGCCTCGGACACTTCGATGGTGCCGTGTGTGGCTCCCTGGGAGGAATAAATCAAACAAGTGGGCTGGTAGCCCTCATAATAGGTGTACTTACCCTTATCCTGAATATAGGTGTTTGGCTGAATGACGCCACTCTCCAGACCTGCAATGGCGGTCAGAGGCTTAAAGGTGGAACCCGGTGAATAGGTACCGTTGAGCACCCGGTTAAACAGGGGCTTGGATTTTGCCTGTACCAAATCCTCGTAATCCTCGTCAAAGGCAGCGGGGTCATAGGAGGGGTAGGACGCCAGCGCCAGCACCTCGCCGGTGCTGGGAATGATGGCAATGGCACCGCCGGCACCGTTACGGTTGACTGCGGCGGTAATGTTTTTCTCCAACGCCGCCTCCGCCACCTGCTGGAGGTCTAAGTCCAGGGTCAGCTTGGCGTAATTGCCCGGCTCCACCGCCTGGCTCTGCAGGATTTCGGTCTCACCGCCCTTGCGGGACATGGACACGCTCTTATAACCGTCCTTGCCCTTGAGATACTTCTCCAAATATTTTTCCAGACCGTCTTTGCCGATGATATCGTTCATACCGTAGCCCTGGCTCTTGAGCTCTTGGTATTCTTCGGCATAAATTTTTCCGGTTCTACCCAGAAGATGTGCTGCCGTACTGCCGTGGGCATAGACACGGATAGGCTCGATTTCCACCTCAATACCGGGGAAATCCTCACCGTGTTCCTTTAGATACTGAAGCACACTCTCATCCACATCCCGTGCCAGAATATAGGGATTATTTCCGCTGAAGCCGGTTTCCTCCATGTCATAGCGCACCGAAATAATCAGCAGCGCCTCGTCATCGGTATACTTGCTGGCAAGGCTGTATCTGGTGCGGTAGTAGTTCACAATCTCCTGTGCGGAGGAATACTGGGTCAGCTTATGGGCTTCCTTCCACTGATTCAGCTTTTCCTGTTGCTGTTCCTTTAGTTTTTCCGCCGCTTCCATGTCGATGTCGGTCTCTTTGGCACGAACCGCCTTTTGGATATCGGTTTCCGCCTGTTTGACCTGTTCCCGACTCTCCTTACCCTCGGTGTAGGTAAAGCCCCAAAGCTCATTGACCTTATCATAGAAAATGGGGAACTCATTGGCAAGGGTACCGCCCTCGTTCAGCACCAGCTTGCTGGCGGAAAGAATCACGTCGTTCAGCTCATCGCCAGTGATCTCAATTTTCTGAAACTGTACCACATAACCCATACGGTTTTCCACAAAGGCGTTGCCGTAGCGGTCCACAATCTCACCCCGGGGAGCCTTTACAGGATACGCCTGCACCAGACGCTTTTGCGCCTGCTGGTTATAGCCCTCGCCCTTGACCACCTGCAGGTCAAAGAGACGAATGACGCAGGTAAGTACCAATGCGCCAATCAGGGTAAGTAAAATCCAATATCTGCCGGTAAAACCGCGTCCGTCCATATTCTCACCTATCCTTTTTGTCAGTAGCTTTGCCATCTGCGCAGCATCTTCATGGTTCCGCGCATGGGGAATGCCAGAAGAAAGCTGACCACACCGTTATACACCGCCTCCGGCAGGGATATCCGGAAAAAAGCGGTGACAAATCCCATATCTGCGCCGGTGGTCTTGCGCACCAGAAAGTACAATAGCCCCGTCAGCAGGGTGGCGGCTACCACGCCGATACTGCCGGCAAGCTGCTTGCCGCCGCTGAAAAACTGCGCGCCCAAAATGCCTGCGCCCAGCCCTGCGTACAGATAAAGGAGACTGCTAATGCCAATCAGCCGTCCCACCAGCAGGTCATAGACCAGCCCGAACACTGCACCGCAGATGGCACCCTCCAGATGCCCCCGATAAAAACCAATCATAATCACAAAGCACAGAAAGAGATTGGGTGCAATACCGCAAATCTCGATGCCTCGTGCCAGGGTGGGCTGAAACACCATCAGGAGCATCAGCCATAGCAGATAAAACACCACTCTCATTCTCTCAACTCCCCTCCGCTCATGCCGCCGGAGGTTGTACTGCCGGAACTGCCAGAACTGCCGGAACTGCCCGAGCCACTTGTACTGCCGCTATTGCCGCTGCTGCCGGAGCTATTGGAGCTGCCGGAAGCGGTGCTGGGCTTGGTTGTTGCTGCAGGTTTTTTGGTTGCAGAAGCCGTAGGCTTGGGTGTGGCGGTGGGCTTGGAAGTGACTGTCTCCTCGTCCTCATCGTCCTCATCCTTCTTACTCTTATCTGTGGTGTCGGTATCCTCCTTGGCACTGGTATCAAAGTCCAGCTTCTTGACTACCTCCACAGAGCCACGGAGCACGAACACCTGATGCAGATTGCCGAAGTTCGCCAGAGGTTCTACAATGGCGTACTTGGACATATTCGTATTATCCTCTTGGAGTTCCAGAATTTTTCCAATAAGCAGACCCTTGGGGTAGACACCGCCCATGCCGGAGGTCTCTACATAGTCGTCCACCTCGATATCCACATCCCTGGAGAGATATCCCAGTCTGCAGTGACCCTGCAGACGCAGGGAGGAATCACCCTCCAGCACGCCGACCTCCTTAGAGCGTTCCACCAGAGCACCCACGCCGCATTCCGGGTCTAATACCGTTACCACCTCTGCCCAGTCAGAGCCCACACGGGAAACCTTTCCAATCAGCTCCTTATTGGCAGTGATGATGGGCTGCCCCTTCTGCACGCCGTGGTCGGTGCCCCGGTTGATAGTAAAGGTACCGTACCAGTTGGATGGATCCTTGGCAATGACCGTTGCGGCAAGCAATTCCAGCTCCGGCTCGGTCTTAGACAAATCCAGCATGGCACGCAGCTCTGCGTTCTCCGCTTCCAATCCCTGGGCGTCCCGAAGCCGCTTATCCAGCTCGATGTTGGAGTTTTTCAGGGCTTCGTTTTCCGCTCGCAGTGCCTTGACACTGCCAAAATATCCAAACAGGTTGGTAAACCAGTTCCCGGTACCGGAAACCGCCGCCTGCCCGGGGGTTGAAACCCCCTCTACGGCACCCTCTGCCAAGGACGCCTTCTCGCCGGACGCCAGTGCGCTGAAAATGCCAATCAAAATGGCAATCACCAGAGTAGCACCAATCAGCAGAACCATGCCTTTATGATGTTCAAAAAAATTCCTCACGTTCATCCCTCACAACACTTCATTTACAGAAACCGTGGCTTCCGGCTCATTTCCATCAGAAAATCCAGAGATTTTCCGGCACCCACAGCCACACATTCCATGGGTTCCTCAGCAATATAAACCGGGATATCGGTGCCCACGTTAATCAACCGTCCCAGGCCGCGCAGCTTGGCGCCGCCGCCTGCCAGAACGATGCCGCTTTCCATGATATCCGAAGCCAGCTCCGGCGGCGTATTCTCCAGTGCAATCTTCACTGCGTCCACAATGGCGTCCGCGTGCTCGCTGAGGGCGTCACGCACTTCCTCGGTGGTGATATACGCCGTTTTGGGAACACCTGCCACCAGGTCACGACCGCTGATTTCTACCCTTTCGCTCTCCTTATGATAGTAAACGGAGCCGATTTCGCACTTGACCTGTTCGGCGGTCACATCGCCGATGGACATATTATACTTGCGCTTCACATACTGGACGATGGCGTTGTCGAAGGTCTCCCCTGCCACCCGGACAGAATGAGAGACCACAATGCCCCCAAGGGACACCACCGCAACCTCGGTGATACCGGCGCCCACATTGACAATCATACTGCCGTGAGGGGCACTGATGTCGATGCCGCAGCCAATTGCCGCCGCCAGGGGTTCTTCAATCAGGAACACGTCCCTGGCACCGGCACTCCGTGCCGCCTCGGTGACAGCGCGACGCTCTACCTCGGTGATGCTGCAGGGAACACAAATTACCGCACGCACCCGGGAGAAGCTATTGGTTGCCGCTTTTTTAATCAGGTACTTCAGCAGGGCGACCGTCCCCTGATAGCTGGTAATGACGCCGTTGCGAATGGGGCGAAGTGCCTGAACGCCGTCCGGGGTTCTGCCCATCATATCGCTGGCATCGTTGCCGATTGCCAGAACCTGTCCGCTCTTTTTACTGCGAATGACCATGGACGGCTCATTCAGCACGATACCGCCCTTTTTCTCATAAACCAGGGTATTGGCGGTTCCCAAATCTATTCCTAAATCCATTGGCATAATTCTTTCTCCTAACTTAGCAAATCTATTTCAAAGGATTCCTTTAACAGTTTGCCCAGTCTGCACAGGGGCAGACCCACCACGTTAAAATAATCCCCATCAATCCCCTCTACAAACAGGGCACCCAACTCCTGAATGCCGTAGGCGCCTGCCTTGTCCATAGGCTCGCCGCTGGCGATATACTGCCGGATTTCCCTGTGGGACAATGCCCGAAACCGCACCTTGGTGGTTTCAAAGGCGGTGACGCATTGCCCGGTTTTGGTATCTAGCACCGCCATGCCGGTAAACACCTGGTGGGTGTTGCCGGAGAGTGCGGACAGCATGGCAAAAGCGTCTGCCTCGTCCTTGGGCTTGCCCAGGATGCTGCCGTCTAGTACCACCACCGTGTCCGCCGCCAGAATCAGGGCATCTGCGTCAGTTTTTGCCGACACGTGCTCTGCCTTTTCCGCCGCCAGTCGTTGCACGGTTTGTGCCGGCGCCTCACCGGGAATCAGGGTTTCCTCACTGTCATCGGTGATGACCGTGAAATCCGGCACCAAGCATCCCAGCAGTTCCCGGCGTCTGGGGGACTGGGAGGCAAGTATGAGTTCCTTCATGTTGTTCTCTCCTTTAAAATCCCGTGGAGCCAAAGCCGCCGCTGCCGCGCTGGGTTTCCTCCAGCTCTTCCACCTCTTCCAACTGGGCTTTGGCAACCGGCATGAACACCAGTTGTGCCACCCGGTCGCCGGGGTTTACCGTATAGTCATGGCCAGAAATGTTATGAAGTACCACCTTCAGCTCCCCGGTGTAGTCACTGTCAATGACCCCCACACAATTGGCCATGGAGATACCCTTTTTATACGCCAAGCCGCTGCGCGGAAAGACAAAGCCTCCGTAGCCCTCGGGAATCTGGATGGCAATTCCGGTGGGAATCATGGCTCTGCCGCCTACCTTCAGTACTACGGGCTTATCCATTGCCGCAGTCAAATCCATACCGGCACTGCCGTCGGTGGCATATTCCGGCTTGGATGCTTTTTCGTTCAAATATTGAATCTTTACTTTCATGGTTACAGAACCCCCTTATAAAAATGCAGTCTGGTATAAGCACCCTTAGGTGCAGGTTGTTTTAGTCCCAAATACTGCCGGGCAATTTCCCGACAGTCCTCGGGTGATTCCACTGTGAAGAGCAGTCTGCCGTAGGCAATGCCACTTTTCGCCACATCCTCCGGCTTGTCCGCCAGGTAGAGCGGCACACCATTGAGAATGACGCTCCGGCAGACGTTGTCATCTCGGATGACCGGAAAGGTCTTTCCCTTACGGTCTACCATCTCGCCCACGCCGTCACAGGGGCAGGCGTTCATATTCTTTAACACACAATTTTCGGTAATCATTAAGGGCAGATGCCCGTAAATCAGCAATTCGGCAGGCAGGCATTTGCGGATATCCCGTACCTGCGCCAGGTTCAGCTCCGCCGAAAGACAAACGCCGCGAAACCCCATGTCCTTGAGCTGCTGCAGGGCATAACTGTTTGCCACGTTCAGCCGATGCCCCCCAAGGAGCGTCCAATCCTCCGTCAGGGTCAGCCAGTGGGTGTGCTCTGCACGCAGATACCGAAATCCCAGTGCGTGAAGCTCCGTCAATTGCTGACGGATGTTGTCATAATCCCGGTCGGTGACAATCACCGGGGGTGCAACCACTATCCGGGCAACCTCTGGCAGGAATGGCTCCGGATTCTCGGAAACCACAGACAGGGGCACGTCAATCCGCGCAAAGGGATACTCCCGGATGGCGTCAAACTGCTCTGCCGTGCGCACGGCGGCGGTCAACTGCATTTGATGCTCTTCCCCCTCCGGAAAGGTCAGGGGTTTGGGCAATACCTGCTTTTTCGCCTGGGTAAGGACTGCCGTTTCCAGCTTTTCAATGGCGGCTCGCCGCAGTCCGTTGAGCACCTTTACCGGCACAAAGGGCGAACCCATCACTTCTATTTCCACCGGGTCAAACACAAAGGCAGTGCCCCCGGTCTTGCATATCTGTTCCCGGACGCTTTCGCGGTTTGCCGGGTTCTTTTGCGCCCTATCCAGAGGGGATTCCCCTTGGTGGACAATGGTTTGTCCCATGCCAATTAAGGTAATTTCCGGTCTTTCCCCTTCAGCAAGGGTAACCCTGCAGGCAAGGGGCGTTGTCCGCATCTCCGGTGGCTCTGCCGCAGCTTCGCCGCCTTTGGCATAGGGGTTGTCCGGCTTATCAAAGGCGAACATTCCGGGGCCTTTGTTCCCCGTAAAATAGCCGTCCGTCAAGCCGCCCCGGTAGAACACCCGGTTCAGCCGGATTTCTTCTTCCTTTTTGGGCGGACGAGTCTCGTCCAGACATCGGCGGTAGGTCTCCACCACCGCAGCAACGTAGTCGGGGCCTTTCATCCGCCCCTCAATTTTCAGGGAGGCAATGCCCATGTCCCGCAGTTCTTCCAGATGGCGAATCAGGGACATGTCCTTCAGGCTCAGGTAAAACTGCTCCTTGCCCTCTGCCGGGCGGTAAGCCAGGCGGCAGGGCTGGGCGCACTTACCCCGGTTGCCGCTACGGCCCCCGAGGACACTGCTCATGAGACATTGCCCCGAATAGCTCATGCACATGGCACCGTGGACAAAGACCTCCAATTCGGCGGTGCAGTGTTCTGCAATATGCCGGATTTCTGCCCCGGACAGTTCCCGGGAAAGCACCACACGGGTGATACCCAGCTTCTCCAAGGCGCGGACACCCTCCAGGTTATGCACCGTCATCTGGGTACTGGCATGAACAGGCAGCTCCGGACAAATCTCGTGGATACGGCGCACCACACCCAAGTCCTGGACAATGACACCATCCGCGCCGGCATCTGCCAGCAGGGCGATAAAGCGATCCAGTTCCTTGAACTCTCTGTCCAGGGTCATAGTATTGACGGTCACATAGGTTTTGACACCCCGCAAACGGCAATAGGAAACCGCCTCCCGGAGCTCCTCCTCCGCGAAGTTATTGGCAAAGCTTCTTGCACCGAAGCTTTTTCCGGCAAAGTACACCGCATCGGCGCCGCTGCTGACCGCGGTTTTTAAGCATTCCATATTCCCGGCTGGCGCCAGTAGTTCCATGGGTTTTCCTCCCTTATCTGGGTCTGCGCAGTGCAGAAAGCTCCGTCTCACGCTTGGCAAGCTCAATCTGCAGCTTGTGCATATCCTCTTTGAGCTTTTCAACCTCCAGCTTTTTTGCCGCAAGCTCTTCTCCTGCCATCCGGGCATCCTCCATATAATGGGTCAGCTCGCCCCGCAGGTTGTCCTGAATTTCTTCGCTCTTTAACAAATCATCGGCAATATTGATTGCCGTCAGCACTGCATTCATTGCCGTACTTAGCTGCTTGTTGCCCTCTTGAATCTGCGCCATGCGTTTGTTGACCAGCAGAGCAACCCTCTGTACGTATTCCTCCGGTTCTTCCGTCACCAGAACGTACTCGGCGTTATTGATTTTCACTTCTACTCGTTTCTTCTCCATGACTTTCTCCTTTTTGGCTTTTTCAGCCTAACAGCTTGATGGCTTTCAGGATGCCGGCTACGGTCTTGGCATCGCTGATTTCGTTATCCATAATCATTGCTGCCACCCGGTCAAGGGGAAGCTGCACGATATCCAGATATTCGTCCGGGTCGGGGTGGGTTTCGCCCTGGGTAAGTCCGGTTGCCAGATACATATAGGTGCGCTCGTCCGTAAAGCCCGGAGACGGGTAGATAAAGCCCAGATAGGTGAAGTTTTCCGCCTTGAGCCCGGTTTCCTCTTCCAGTTCCCGGATGCCGCAGGTGCGGTGGTCCTCACCGGGGTCCAGCTTACCTGCCGGAATCTCGTAGATGGCGGTTTCGATGGGCTTACGGTACTGCTTGACCAGAATCACCTGTTTGTCCTCGGTCACTGCTACCACGCCCACGCCGCCGGGGTGGTGTACCAGCTCGCGCCGGGCAAGAGAGCCGTCAGGCATTGCTACCTGGTCTACCTTGAGATCAATGATTTTACCCCGGAATATCTCCTCCGAGGAGACAGTTTTTTCTTCAAATATCATGTGCTATCACCCTTATCTTGTTTCATACTATTGCAAAAAAAGGTAAAACTTATCCAAGTTATTATTATACCCTATAACACGGAGCGTGTCAATTAAAAAACGAAATCACTGCGGCGATTTTGTTCCGGAACTATTCATGATTCATTAAAAAAGCCTTTCCCGGGAGGGAAAGGCTTCTCACTTAGGTATTCTTGGTTTCCTGTAGCAGGGCAATCAGCGTTTCGTCATCCACAGCGGTTACCACATCAAACAAGTTGTAGATACTCTCTTTTGCTGCACCGAAGGCTACAATATCATCAATAAGCTTCAGCAGAGAATCGTAAAAACCGTCCAGATTCAGTACAACAATGGGGGCAGAGAGTCGCTCCAGATACTTCAGCGTAAGCACCTGGAAGAACTCATCCATGGTACCGATGCCACCCGGAACAACGAGAAAGATATCCCCGTGCTTTTCCATCAGGTCTTTTCTTTCGCTCATGGTATCCACCGTCACCGTATGATCGCAGGGGAACATTTCCTCGAACTTACCGATAAAATGTGGCGATATGCCCATGACATAGCCATCATTCTCTTTGACGCCGCGAGCAACGGCGCCCATACAGCCCTCTCCGCCGGCACCGTAAACCAAAGAATAGCCGTTGTCCACCAGAATCTTTCCTAATTGCTCGACTTGTCTTCTGTATTTATCTGCAATATGGTCAGACGCTCCGCCATATACACAAGCATAAAACCTTTTTGTCATGGATTTTCCTCCTTACTTTCTGCCACAGAAATTTGCATATTCCCATGAATAATTTACATTTCTATATTATCATATTCAATACATTTTCTTAATATTTTTTATTTAAAAAAACAAAATCGCCGCAGCGATTTTGTTCTGAAGCTATTCCCTATTCATTAGAAAAGCTCCCCGAAGGGAGCTTTCTCTTATACGATGCCATGTGCCATCATAGCTTCTGCAACCTTCTTGAAGCCGGCGATGTTTGCACCTGCTACATAGTTTCCTGCCAGACCGTATTCGCTGGCTGCGCTGTTTACCTTTTCGAAAATGCCTTCCATGATGCCCTTCAGCTTTGCGTCAACCTCTTCAAAGGTCCAGGAGTAACGCATGCTGTTCTGGCTCATTTCCAGTGCGGAGGTTGCTACGCCGCCGGCGTTTGCAGCCTTTGCCGGACCAAAGAGCAAGCCTGCGCCCTGCAGTACTGCAACTGCCTCAGGGGTAGAGGGCATGTTTGCACCTTCAGCAACTGCGAAGCAGCCGTTTGCAACCAGTGCCTTTGCGCTTTCTTCGTCCAGCTCGTTCTGGGTTGCGCAGGGCAGAGCGATGTCGCACTTGATGGTCCAGATACCCTTGCAGCCTTCGTGATATTCAGCCTCAGGATGCACGTTCAAGTATTCCTTGATTCTCTTTCTCTCAACTTCCTTAATCTGCTTTACTGCAGCCAGGTCGATGCCGTTCTTATCATAGATATAGCCGTTGGAGTCGGACAGAGCCACTACCTTTGCGCCCAGCTCGGTCGCCTTCTGGGTTGCGTAGATAGCTACGTTACCGGAACCGGAGATAACCACGGTCTTGCCCTCGAAGGACTTGCCGTTTGCCTTCAGCATAGCGTCGGTGAAGTAGCACAGACCATAACCGGTAGCTTCGGTTCTGGCAAGGCTACCGCCCCAGGTGAGACCCTTACCGGTGAGTACGCCGGTGAACTCGTTTCTCAGGCGCTTATACTGGCCGTACATAAAGCCGATTTCACGAGCGCCAACGCCGATGTCACCTGCGGGAACGTCGGTGTCTGCACCGATGTGCTTTGCAAGCTCGGTCATGAAGCTCTGGCAGAAACGCATAACCTCTTGGTCGGACTTACCCTTGGGGTCGAAGTCGGAACCACCCTTACCGCCGCCAATGGGGAGACCGGTCAGGGAGTTCTTGAAAATCTGCTCAAAGCCCAGGAACTTAATGATGCCCTGGTATACAGAGGGATGCAGACGCAGACCGCCCTTGTAAGGACCGATTGCGCTGTTGAACTGTACGCGGTAGCCACGGTTTACCTGGGTCTTGCCGTTGTCGTCAACCCAGGGAACACGGAAGGAAATCACGCGTTCGGGCTCTACGATGCGTTCCAGGAGACCTGCAGCCTCATATTCGGGGTGCTTCTCCACAACGGGCTCCAGAGATTCCAGGACCTCTTCTACTGCCTGCAGAAATTCGGGTTCATTGGCGTCGCGCTTCTGAACCTGCTCGAAAACCTTTTTCAGGTATGCGTTTTGAATTGCCATTGTTATCATTCTCCTTATGATATAATTTTTATTATATGCAAATCTTTAGTTTTGATGCAGGTACGCATCAATGGCTTTGGCAGCGTCCTTACCTGCTCCCATTGCCAGAATGACCGTCGCAGCACCGGTAACTACGTCACCGCCGGCGTATACGCCCTCCTTGCTGGTGGCACCGGTTCCCTCAGTAACCACGATACAGCCGCGCTGGTTGGTCTCTAAGTCCGGAGTGGTGCTCTTAATCAGCGGATTGGGAGTCTGACCGATGGCAATAATTACCACTTCGGCGTCCACGATGAACTCGCTGCCCTCGACCGCAACGGGACGGCGGCGTCCGGAAGCGTCCGGCTCACCCAACTCCATGCGGACACATTCCACACCGGTTGCCCAGCC
>JAXJVM010000008.1:0-2375 GCA_036308515.1 Clostridia bacterium
ATACGGTACTCTTCTCGGACACCATTGAAAATAACATCAAATATGCCAACGAGCACGCCTCCGAGGAGGAAATGCTTCATGCAGCGCAAATGAGCAACTCTGCACGGTTTATTGAGCGGCTGCCCAATCGCTATCAGACCTTTTTGAAGCACGCAGGCAGCAATCTTTCCCAAGGACAACGCCAGCTTCTGGCGATTGCACGTGCGGTGCTTGCCAACCCGAAAATCTTGATTTTGGACGAAGCTACTTCCTCAGTGGATACCAGAACTGAACGAAACATTCAAGACGCCATGGTGAAGCTGATGAAGAACCGAACCAGCCTGATTATCGCCCACCGCCTATCCACCATCCAGGATGCAGATAAAATCGTGGTTATGGATCAAGGTCGCGTAACGGAAATCGGCAACCACGAGGAGCTCCTCGCTAAGAAGGGACGTTATTATTCTCTCTACACCACCCAGTTCGCCGGAAATCAAACGTAATGCAAAAACTCCTCCCACACTGGGAGGAGTTCTTGCTTAGAAGCCTTTTACGATATCTTTAAAAGTATTGCCGCGTACTTCAAAGTTTTTGAACAAATCAAAGCTTGCACATGCCGGAGAGAGAATCACGATGTCCCCCTCCTCCGCCACACTACGCGCGGTGTTCACAGCCTCTTCAAAGGCGGCACACCGATAAATGGGCAAGTTCCGATAATTAGATGCCTGCTTTACTGCGGTTTCAATTTTTTCAGAGGTGAGTCCCACAAGTACCAGCTTTTTTACATGGTCATTCACCACGGCGCCGAAGTCGTCAAAGGGAATCTTTTTGTCATAACCGCCGGCAATAAGAATCACCTTTTTATCTCCAAAGGAGACCAGTCCTGCAGTGGTACGTGCCGGACTGCTGGCGATGGAATCGTTATAATACTTCACCCCGTCCAGTTCCCGTACGAACTCAATCCGATGCGGAACGCCCTTGAATTCCGTAGCGGTAATGCGCACTACCTCATCCTGAATCAAGGCATCCGTTGCGGCAATTGCCGCCATGTAGTTCTCCACATTATGCATACCGGGAATATAGATGTCCCGAATATTCAAAACTTCGCGCTCAGTTGCTCCATTTTTTCGATAGACGATGGTCTCACCCTCCAGGCAATATCCATCACGCAAAAGTTCTTTGGAACTAAAATAGGTGGTGTTTTTTGCCTCTTTAGCAAAGTTCCGGGTAATGGTGTTGTCATAGTTGAGTACTGCCTTGCCGGTTTCGCTTTGATAAGCAAACACAGCCTTTTTCGCATCCACATATTCCTCAAAATCCGTATGCCAATCCAGGTGATTGGGGGTCACATTGGTAACCACTGCAACATCTGCGCTCTGCCTCATGGTATGCAGCTGGAAACTGGAAAGTTCTAGCACCACCATATCTTCTGCGGTCATTTCCTCGAGCTCTGCCACCAGAGGATGACCGATATTGCCGCCCAGGTAACAATGATAACCGGCACGGCAGAGCATATCATAAATCAAGCTGGTGGTTGTGGTCTTACCATCACTGCCGGTAACAGCAATCATTCGTGCCGGACAGAGTTCAAAGAAAAGCTCCATTTCGGAAGTGATTTTCGCACCGTTTGTTGCCGCTTGCTTCAAGGCTGGGACATCATAACGAACACCCGGTGTCTTAAATACCATGCATGCATCCGGAGAAATTGCATCTAAGTAATGCTCACCCAGCACCAGCTCCACGCCAAGCCTGGTCAGTTCCTCGTAAGTATCCTCTAATTGCTCTGCCGTCCGCTTGTCATGGGCAATGACCCTGACCCCGGCATCACACAGTACCCGAATCAGCGGAAGATTACTGACACCAATGCCCACTACGGCAACGGTTTTGCCCTTCATTTGTTTTTTCCATTCTTGTATGGTCATGTCATATATAACCTCCTTTTTTCGTCGCGATCTGCGATGAAAAACAAAGGCTGCCTGACCGGCAGCCCTTGTAAGAATCTCTTAGGATTATTCAGCGTCTGCTTCGGAATCCAGAATGTCACCCAAAGTGAAGGAGCTTTCTTCGGTGTAAGAGGACAGTTCCTCTTCCTCTGCAGGAGCAGAAGCTTCTTCCGCTACGTTCATCAGTGCTTTCATAGAAAGACCAATCTGCTTGGTATTCTCGTTGATTTCAACGATTTTAGCTTCTACTTCGTCACCAATTGCCAGAACATCAGAAGGCTTGCTAATTCTCTCGGTAGAAATCTGAGAAATGTGAATCAGACCGTCTACAAAGGGAGCAACCTCAGCAAATGCGCCAAAGGGCAGAATGCGAACAACCTTACACTTGATAACGTCACCCACGTTCAAATCCTTAGTACCCTTTACCCAGGGGCTATCCTCTTCCTTCTTGTA
>JAXJVM010000009.1:0-4758 GCA_036308515.1 Clostridia bacterium
GGCACACGCAGGGCTGGAAAGCGTCAAGGCAGGACAGTTGATTCGCGCCGACCTGGACATGGTTCTGGGTAATGACGTTACCACCCCCGTTGCCATCAAAGAATTTGAAGCCAACGGTTTTACCAAGGTTTTTGATAAGGACAAGGTTTCTATTGTCCTGGACCACTTTACCCCCAACAAAGATATCAAGTCCGCTGAGCACTGTAAATTCTGCCGTGAATTTGCAGGCGAGCATGATGTCACCAACTTCTATGATGTAGGCGAAATGGGTATCGAGCACGCACTACTGCCGGAAAAAGGTCTTGTTGCCCCCGGCGAAGCGGTGATTGGTGCTGACTCTCACACCTGTACCTACGGTGCTCTGGGTGCCTTCTCTACCGGTGTCGGAAGCACCGACATGGCTGCCGGTATGGCATCCGGTCAGGCGTGGTTCAAGGTTCCCCCTGCTTTGAAGTTCAACCTCACCGGCAAACCCGGCAAGTGGGTTTCCGGTAAGGACGTCATTCTGCACATTATCGGCATGATTGGCGTAGACGGTGCCCTGTATAAGTCCATGGAATTCACCGGCGAGGGCCTTAAGAATTTGTCTATGGATGACCGCCTTGCTATGGCAAACATGGCAATTGAGGCCGGCGGCAAAAACGGTATTTTCGAGGTGGACGAGGTTACCCTGGCATACTTAAAGGACAAGGTTGACCGTCCCTTTACTGCCTATACCGCCGATGAGGATGCAGAATACGAAGCAGTTTACGACATTGACTTGAGCCAGATTAAGATGACGGTTGCCTTCCCCCATCTGCCAGAGAACACCCGAACCATCGACGAGGTTGGCACCGTAAAGATTGACCAATGTGTGATTGGCTCCTGTACCAACGGCCGTATTGAGGATTTGCGTGCGGCTGCCAAGGTCTTTGAAGGCAAGCACATTGCCAAGCACGTGCGCGCCATCATCATTCCTGCCACTCAAAAGATTTACCGCCAGGCAATGAACGAAGGTCTCTTTGACATCTTCATGGATGCCGGCTGTATCATTTCCACCCCCACCTGCGGCCCGTGCCTGGGCGGCCATATGGGTATTCTCGCCAAGGGTGAGCGCGCCATTGCCACCACCAACCGGAACTTTGTGGGACGTATGGGTCATCCGGAATCCGAGGTTTATCTGTCCTCTCCTGCAGTTGCAGCAGCATCTGCAGTCAAGGGCTACATTGCCTCCCCGGAAGAAGTATAAGGAGGAATCACCATGCAAGCAAAAGGAAAAGTACATAAGTACATGGACAACGTGGATACCGACGTTATTATCCCTGCCCGGTATCTGAACACCTCCGTGCCTGCAGAACTTGCGGCACACTGTATGGAGGACATTGACGCAGACTTTACCAAGAACGTCAAGACCGGGGATATCATGGTTGCCCACAACAACTTTGGCTGCGGCTCCTCCCGTGAGCACGCACCTATTGCCATCAAGGCTTCCGGCATCGCCTGTGTCATTGCAGCTACCTTTGCTCGTATCTTCTACCGCAACGCCATCAATATTGGGCTTCCCATTATGGAATGCCGGGAGGCGTCCGAGCGGATTGAGGCAGGGGACGAGGTTGCCATTGACTTCGATACCGGTATCATTACCAACCTGACCAAGAACGAAACCTATCAGGCAGAACCCTTCCCGGAATTTATTAAGGAAATCATCAACAAGAACGGTCTGCTGAACTCAATCAAGGAGGCATAAAACCATGGATATCAAATTAGCGGTAGTTAAGGGCGACGGCATCGGCCCCGAAATCGTTACCGAAGCCGAAAAAGTGCTGGACAAAATCGGTGCCCTCTACGGCCACACCTTTACCTATACCGACATTCTCGCCGGCGGCTGCGCCATTGACGCAACCGGCGTACCCCTTCCTCAGGAATCTGTCGACATCGCTCTGGCATCTGACTCCGTACTACTGGGCGCAGTAGGCGGTCCCAAGTGGGACACCCTCCCCGGCGACAAGCGCCCGGAAAAAGCGCTGCTGGGCTTGCGGAGCAAACTGGGCTTGTTTGCCAACATTCGCCCGGCAAAGCTCTATGATGCACTGGCAGACGCCTGCCCCTTAAAGCCGGAAATCTCCAAGGAAGGCATTGACCTGGTGATTGTCCGCGAGCTTACCGGCGGTCTGTACTTCGGTAATCGCGGCAGAAAAGACGGCGGCGACATGGGCGAGGTTGCCTACGATGAGCTGGAATACTCCAAAGTAGAGATTGAGCGCATCGGCCGGGTTGCCTTTGAAATGGCACGTAAGCGCCGCAAGAAGGTGACCTCCGTGGACAAAGCAAACGTCATCGAAACCTCCCGTCTGTGGAGAGAGACCATGCACAAGCTGGCAGAGGAATACAGCGACATCACCTACGAGGATATGTTGGTAGACAACTGCGCTATGCAGCTGGTACGGAACCCCTCCCAGTTCGACGTGATTGTTACCGAGAATATGTTTGGCGATATCCTGTCCGACGAGGCAAGTATGACCACTGGTTCCATCGGTATGCTCCCCTCTTCTTCTTTGGGCAGCACCACCCGGGGTATGTACGAGCCCATCCACGGCAGTGCACCGGATATTGCAGGTCAAAACAAAGCAAACCCCATCGCTACCGTGCTCTCCTGTGCCATGATGCTCCGTGATAGCTTCAACTTGCTGGACGAGGCAAAGTGCATCGAGGATGCCGTTGCCAGAGTTCTGAACGAAGGCTACCGTACTGCCGATATTATCGACGAGGGCGGCATGCTCCTGGGCACCAAGGAAATGGGCGACAAAATCGTGGAATATTTAAGTAAATAACAAAAAATCCGTTGTGCAGGGATGCACAACGGATTTTTTTTGCTTCCAAGTGAAAGCTCAGCGGAGTGGCTTTTACAAAATATCAATATGTTCGCCGTTGAGGGCTTTGTTCATGCTTCTCACGGCGCAAAATTTGCCGCACATGGAGCAGCTTTCCTCAATTTCAGGCTTTCTTTCGTCCCGAATCCTTTTGGCGGTTTCCGGGTCAATGGCGCACTCCCACTGCTTTTCCCAGTCAAAGGTTCTCCTGGCGTCTGCCATGGCGTCATCCATATCTCTGGCATGAGGGATATGTTTTGCGATATCCGCCGCGTGTGCGGCAATTTTGGACGCTATAATGCCTTGTTTGACATCCTCCACACTGGGAAGCGCCAAATGCTCCGCCGGCGTCACATAGCACAAAAACGCCGCACCTGCGGTTGCCGCAACGGCTCCGCCGATGGCAGAGGTGATGTGGTCATAGCCGGGGGCAATATCCGTTACAAGGGGTCCCAACACATAGAAGGGAGCGCCCATACAGATGGTCTGCTGCAGTTTCATATTGGCTTCAATCTGATCGAGAGGCATATGCCCCGGACCCTCTACCATCACCTGTACATCCCTTGCCCATGCTCGCTTGGTCAACTCGCCCAAGCGAACAAGCTCCTCAATCTGGCATACGTCGCTGGCGTCCGCCAGACAGCCCGGGCGGCAAGCATCTCCCAGAGATATGGTCACATCATATTCCCGACAGATTTCCAGAATCTCGTCAAAGTATTCATAAAAGGGGTTTTCCTCACCGGTCATGCTCATCCATGCAAACACCAGAGAGCCGCCCCGGGATACGATATTCATCTTTCGCTTATGCCGCTTGATTTGCTCGATAGTCTTTCTGGTAATGCCACAGTGAAGGGTGACAAAGTCCACCCCGTCCTCCGCATGCAGGCGCACTACGTCAATAAAATCCTTTGCCGTCAGCTCTGCCAGGTCTCTCTGATAGTGAATCACGCTGTCGTAAACGGGAACCGTGCCAATCATAGCGCGGCACTCCTGCGTGAGTTTTCTCCGAAAAGGCTGGGTATTTCCGTGGGAGGACAAATCCATAATCGCCTCGGCACCCATATCCACCGCCGCATTCACCTTTTTCATCTCGGCATCATAATCCTTACAGTCCTTGGAAACTCCCAGATTCACATTGATTTTCGTTCGGAGCATGGAACCAACACCATTGGGATCTATGCATTTGTGCAGGCGATTTGCACAGATTGCAACCTGACCTTTTGCAACCAGTTGGCGGATTTCCTCCTCGCTGCGGTATTCTTTTTTTGCTACAGCCTTCATCTCATCGGTAATAATACCTTTTCTGGCTGCCTCCATTTGGGTATGATACGTCATACAATGCACCTCTTTCAAATAATATAAAAACGGAACACCTGAAATGGCATTCCGCGTCACTGGCACACTATATGGTTTCCTACGTTGGCATTATCCAAATCAGGTATAAGGGTCGAAGGTCACACCTTCCTCTCAGCCTGTTTACAAGCTCCCCAATATTTTGTTAACTACATTATACACTATGTATTCTCATTTTGCAAGAGATACACAATATTCCCTAGAAAAACAACACCCACCAAACAGGTGAGTGTTGTAAAGAGCAATTTGTAATTATCTCTTGGAGAATTTCCTGCTCCTAAAAAAGCCTGCTTTTACGGGGTTTTCTCTATTTTTTGTTACTTGTGTGTTATTTGTGTAGAACTACCCACAACCTCATATTACTATTATAAGTATATCATATTGTATGTGAAATGACAATATAGATAACATTGTATGTTAGTGTCAAGTAAAAGTTGGCAAATTTTTTCGTACTTGAAATTATGTTTGTTGCAAAATTTTCTCTGAATTTTTGCATGGTAATTAAAACCTACGTTCAGTAGATTAAAAATTCATTGTTTCTGAACCTTTGAGCCAA
>JAXJVM010000010.1:0-2343 GCA_036308515.1 Clostridia bacterium
ATCCAGAAGTTTGACTATCGCTTCAAGGACGAGCCATGGAAGAACTCCAAGGACGCCGTGGAGCGGGGCATCCTAAAAGTTTCAGGAACCAACCTAAAGGAAGACGCTTCATTATAATTCCCTTGCTTTTTTCCAGTTTTTGTGCTAAAATAATCCAAAAGGGGGCATTATCATGGTTCTGACATTAGACATCGGCAACACCCATATCGTTATCGGTGGTTTTCTGGACGGTGAGCTGCAGTTTGTTTCCCGGCTCTCCACGGATGCCAAAAAGACTGAGGACGAATATGCGGCACTTTTGTATGACCTTTTCCGTCTGGAAAAAGTGAACCAGCCGGAGGTTGGCGGCGCCATTATTTCTTCCGTGGTTCCGCCGCTGAACCAGACCATGACGGCGGCTTTGCAAAAGGTCTGTGGTATCACCCCCATGATTGTTGGCCCCGGAGTCAAAAGCGGCGTCAATCTCCTGGTGGATAACCCCCAGCAGGTAGGCGCGGATTTGGTTTGCTCTGCGGCGGCCGTGGCGGCGTTCTATGACCTGCCGGCACTGGTGGTGGATATGGGCACCGCAACCAAGCTCTCGGTCATTGACGAAAACGGCGCATTCCGCGGTGTTTCCATCAGCCCGGGTGTGCAGATGGGGCTCATGGCGTTGTCCGGCGGTACGGCACAGCTTCCCCAAATCAGCCTGGATGCACCGAAGCATTTAATCGGCAGAAACACGGTGGACAGTATGCAGTCCGGTGTGGTATACGGCACGGCTTGTATGATTGACGGCATGGCAAAACGGATGGAGGAGGAGTTCGGCGCTCCCCTGAACCTGGTTGCCACCGGCGGCATTGCCAAGTATATCATCCCCCATTGCAGTATGGACTTCACGCTGGACGATACCCTGATTCTGAAAGGCCTCTGCCGCATCTACGAAAAAAATAAATAGATCGTGTTTTAAAAATTCCGTTTCGGCGTACGGCCGGGACGATCATATATAAAATTTTAAAAGCGTTGTATCTCAAATGAGAACGACAGCAAGGAGGAATTTTTTATGAAAAACACAAACAAAATGTCAACCCAGACCCTGGTACTGAGTGCCATCCTGACTGCGCTGGTAGTTCTGCTGCAGTATCTGGGCGGCTTTATTAAGCTGGGTCCCTTCTCCATCTCTCTGGTGCTGATTCCCATTGTTATCGGTGCGGCAACCTGCGGAGCGGGCGTTGGCGCGTGGCTGGGACTGGTGTTTGCCGGTATGGTTTTTGCCACCGGTGATGCGAGCCTCTTTTTGGCAGTCAATGTACCGGGAACCATCATTACCGTGCTGGTAAAGGGCGTTGCCTGCGGCTTTTTGGCAGGGCTTACCTATAAGGGCGTGTATAAACTGTGCAAGAAACGCTATCTTGCCGTGGCAGTGGCGGCAGTGGTCTGCCCTGTAGTGAACACCGGCGTGTTCTTGCTGGGATGCCTGGCATTCTTTATGGATACCGTAGCCCAGTGGGCGGCGGCAGCCGGCCTTGGCGGCAATGTAGGGCAGTATATGATTTTTGGCCTTGTAGGTGCAAACTTCCTGTTTGAGCTGGCAACCAACATCATTTTAAGTCCTGTTGCCACCAGACTGTTAAACATCAAAAGTAAAAACTAAGCATACATAAAAATACCTCCGGGGCTTGTGCCTCGGAGGCTTTTTTTGCAAAAAAAGAACCGGCGCAAAGCCGGTTCTGTGGTTTGTCCCATTTATCAATCATACGAAATCATATTCTAATGGCGTATCCTTGATAACCGGAAACTGCCGATGTTAGATAGCACGAACATCAACAGCACGCAGCTTGCTTGCATCCTTGGGATCCGGCTCGGTAGAATAAGTTACCTTCTGGCCTTCTTCCAAAGTCTTGAAGCCGTCTGCGATGATAGCGGAGAAGTGAACGAAAACATCGTCGCCGCCGTTATCGTCGGAAATAAAGCCAAAGCCTTTTGCGGGGTTAAACCATTTTACTGTACCCTGATTCATAGTGTGGTACCTCCAAAAAGAATATTTGTATTCCGTGATGAAACATAGGTTGTACTGTGATTGCTTCTTATAGAAAAAATCCCACAAACCTACAGTCACAAAACCATGCTGGCAGGCTGTGAGTACAAAATGTTATCTTGGATTACAGGTTAAGTATAGCACATTGACAAATAAAATGCAAGGGGTTTTCAAAAAAATGTAAAAAACTTTCTGCATTCAAGAGCTATGTGAAAGACTTCGTTTCATTTTGGTTCAAAGAGGAGACCGCCCAACCTTTGACAAACAGAAAACTTTCTGTTATACTAAAGACAACCATATATTTATACCTATCAGAAAGGATGATG
>JAXJVM010000011.1:0-18323 GCA_036308515.1 Clostridia bacterium
CGCTGGCAGATGCCGAAAAAGGAAGGTATATTTTGTGAAATCGTTTTCGTCGCTGTACGATGGTACTGCAGAGAACGATTTCGCAAAAAGCAAACAATCCCAAGGAAAACTCGATCTTTTTCTTGGGATTTGCTTATGATACATATCTTTCGGTATGAGCTAAGGTCATTCCACCTCATCCACCGCTAAAGCGGTCCCCCTTCTCCTCAAGGAGAAGGCATCCAGCCCTACAAGTCTATTTTATAATCCATGCTTGCAGTAGACCGACTTTTTCGACAGTCTGAACACCCCGCTCACAGAGCGGGGTGTTGTATGTAATATCTTATTTCTCCACCAGAGCAAAGGAAATCTCACCCTTGGCAGCCACATTACCGTCTACATAAGCGCAAACATCAGCTTTGCCCATGGTTCCGCGCATTCTGGTGAGTTCTACCTCTAAGCGCAAGGTCTCGCCGGGAATCACCTGGTGCCGGAACTTGAAGTTATCAATACCGGTAAAGACAGCCAGCTTACCTTTATTCTCAGGAGCTGCCAGAATCACCACTGCACCTACCTGTGCCAGTGCTTCACAAATCAGCACACCGGGCATAATGGGTCTGCCTGGAAAATGTCCTTGAAAGAACGGCTCATTCATGGTAACATTCTTAATACCAACTGCACTCTTACCTTCTTCAAATTCTACAATCTTATCCACCAGCAAAAAGGGATACCTGTGGGGTAAAATTTCCATAATCTCATTGATGTTCATTTCCATAGTTCTTTTCTCCTTTGTTTTAATTCTCACGCTGATCTGCGGAGGTATAGCTATTTAGAATCATATCATTTTCCAATGCTTTGCCGGTACCCAGAACCACACAGGACTCCGGCTCGTCCGCCAGATAGGTCTTAATCCCTACCTCGGTGGAGATTAACCGTTCCATACCATAAACCAAAGCACCACCGCCGGTGAGGACAATACCTCTGGCACTGATATCGCCGATAAGCTCGGGAGGGGTATCCTCCAGAATGCCACGAATTTCCTCTACAATGGTCATGGCAGGCTCCATCAATGCGTCATAAACCTCATCCGAAGATATCTGGATGGTCTTTGGGAGTCCTGAAACCAAACTTCTTCCCCGAATATCCATAGCAAGAAGCTTATCCCGTTTACGCACACAACCAATTTTTATTTTTAATTCTTCCGCAGTACGTTCGCCAATCAGAATATTATACTTCTTTCGTATGTATCTGATAATGGCATCATCAAAGTTGTCACCTGCAACCTTAATAGACCGGCTGGTGACAATTCCCCCAAGAGAAATCACAGCAATATCACTGGTTCCGCCGCCGATATCTACCACCAGATTTCCGCAGGGCTGGGTAATATCCACACCGGCTCCCAGCGCCGCCGCCAAGGGCTCTTCAATGAGATGCACCCGTCTGGCACCTGCCTGCATCCCTGCATCAATCACTGCACGTTCTTCAACCTCGGTAATGTCACTGGGTACACAAATCACAACCCGGGGCTTAAATAAACTTTCCAGAAAGCTCCGCTTGGTGATTCTCTGCATAAAATACCGCAGCATCCGCTCAGTAATACTATAATCTGAAATGACCCCTTCCTTCAAGGGTTTGACTGCAACAATATTCCCGGGCGTTCTGCCCAGCATTTTTTGAGCCTCACGACCCACCTGCAATAGACGGTTACTGTCCTTATCCACGGCAACCACAGCAGGCTCTTTGGCAATGACACCTCTGCCCTTGACATAAATCAAGATGGTGGAGGTTCCTAAATCTATCCCTATATCTTGTCCAAACATACTGGTTTTTTCCTTCTTTCGATTCTATGGGTCACATTACAATTCTGTTACAAAAATGTTACAGAGAGTATTTTACAACATTTTAGTCTGACTGTCAATGACTTCGACAAAAAAAATCAGGGTTAGATAAAAAATGATAAACAGATTGGCATTGCTAAGATTTTTATTTTGTGCTACAATAAATCCAATAACTTGATTTCATTGATAAGGCGGGAGGACGGACCATGGAACTTTCACTGAAAAAGGCATATAGACATTTCAGAACCATTACCAAACATCGGCATCTTGTGATTCGCCATTGCAAAAAGGCAGGTATTCTGTGGCAGGGGTTGTTCCATGATTTGTCCAAGTATACGCCTACGGAATTTCTTTCCGGCGCCAAGTATTACACGGACGGTACCCGAAGCCCCAACGAAAAAGAACGGGAGCTTTACGGATATTCTCCGGCTTGGCTTCATCACAAGGGCAGAAACCGCCATCACTTTGAATACTGGAACGACTATAACCCCAAAGCCGGAAAGGTTCTACCTGTTCCTATGCCTATCAATTATGTGAAAGAGCTTATCTGTGACCGGATTGCCGCCAGCAAAATTTATCAAGGGGATAAGTATACCGACCGTCATCCCCTGGACTATTTTTTAAGAGGCAACACCAACCGCTTCATTGCTCCGGAGACGGCAGCTCTCATTGAAAAGCTTCTGCGAATCTTAGCAGAAGAAGGCGAGGATATCTTATTTGAAACCCTGCGGAAAATGTAACGTTTTCCACATAACTATGCACTCTCCACAGTGGACAGGCTGTGGAGAAATTTTTTTATTTTTTCCCTGTGGGGAAAGTGTGGAAAGTAAGTACAAGCTATCCACAGGGTTTTAAAGCCGAGTTTTTTTAGTATTCATCACGGTTACAGAGGTTATCCACAGTTTACACCCACCAACAACAACTACAACAGAATAATATATAATATATTTATTATATATATAGTAATACAAGTAGTATTCCCATTCGGATATTGTTTATTCATAAAAATAGAGGAATGGTAGATTCCATTCCTCAAAGTAATGATTCATTTTTTTATTTAATAACTTCCAAACCACCCATATAAGGTCTTAAAATCTCAGGAACGGTAATGGAACCGTCAGCATTCTGGTAGTTTTCCAGAATTGCTGCAGTGGTACGGCCGATTGCCACACCAGAACCGTTTAGGGTGTGTACCAGTTGTGCCTTATCCTTCACGGAGTTCTTATAACGAATATTAGCACGGCGTGCCTGGAAATCCTCAAAGTTACTGCAAGAGGAAATCTCCACAAATCGGTTATAGCTGGGCATCCAAACTTCGATGTCATACTTCATGGCAGCAGTAAAGCCCAGATCACCAATACAGATCTTTACAACGCGATAGGGGAGTTTTAATAGCTTCAGTACATCCTCAGCATCGGCAACCAGTTTTTCCAGTTCTGCATAAGAATCTTCAGGCTTGGTAAACTTTACAAGCTCTACCTTATTAAACTGATGCTGACGAATCAGACCACGAGTATCACGGCCGGCAGAGCCTGCCTCTGCACGGAAACAAGCGGTGTAAGCACAGTATTTAATGGGAAGATCATCACCGTTTAAGATTTCGTCACGGTGCATATTGGTAACAGGAACCTCTGCGGTGGGAACCAAGAAGTAATCAGTGTTTGCTACTTTAAAGGCGTCTTCTTCAAACTTAGGAAGCTGACCGGTACCAACCATACTATTGCGATGTACCATAAAGGGCGGAAAAATCTCTTTATAACCATGCTGACGGGTATGGGTGTCCAGGAAAAAGTTCATGATAGCACGTTCTAACTGTGCACCAGCACCGCTATAAACAGTAAACCGGGTACCGGTGATTTTTGCAGCGGTTTCCGGGTCGAGGATGCCTAAATCCTTACCCAAATCCCAGTGTGCTTTGGGTTCAAAATCGAACTGGGTGGGTTCCAGAAACCGGCGTACTTCTACGTTATCCTCGTCTGTGTCGCCGTCGGGAACGGTGGGATTTGGCAGGTTTGGAATGGTATAGGAAATCGCAGTGATTTTCTCGTCCAGTTCCCGAAGCTTTTCATCATATGCCTTGATATCGTCAGAAAGCTTTTTCATTTCTGCAAAGACTTCAGTGGTGTCCTCACCGGCCTTTTTCATGGCAGGAATCTTTTTAGAAACCGCATTCTGTTCCGCTTTTTTCTGCTCTGCTTCAAAGAGAACCTCACGTCTCTCCTTATCCAGTGCCAGCAATCCTTCAATGTCTACGTTTTCTTTTCTCCGTGCCAGAGCGTTAATTACAGTCTCCGGTTCGGTTCTTAATAATTTTAAATCAATCATGGTTACAAGTCCTTTCCTATTTATTTAATGTAGTTTTCAGGGCATCATAGGATTCCCTTTGGGTTTCTGTCAAGGTTTCGGGGTCAATACTGGCAAATGCCTCTTCAGCATTGGCAGTATCTCCGCTTTCTTGAAGCTCCCATACCTTGGTGACCGTTTGATAAAAAACAAGCTCCTTATCTTTTTCCTCTAAAGCTTTATTATTTTCTTCCGCTTCTTTTTTTAGATTGTAATTTTCATCAGAGAGAGAAACAATCTGATTTTGAATGTTCATATTAACCTGTTCTTTTTCGTTAATTTGATTTTCAAAATGCTGCTCGCGGTTATCTGCCATGGCAGCAAACAAAATCAAAATAATAACAGCAAGAACCATACACACCGCATAGGTGGCAAGGTTTTTACGCTTTTTTTCTTCTGACATACCTGTCATACTCCTCTCGTCTTAAAAAATGCACCTAAATTAAACTTTTAATATTTTTAATATACTATCATTATAAAATATAAAAATTAAGCAAATAGGTGGCAAAATTTACTTCCAAATTTTGTAAATTAACTGCGCAGTTCAAACAAAATTCGTTCTAAATCGTCTTTACTGTAATATTCTATTTCAATTTTGCCCTTTTTTGCGCCCTCGGAAATTTTTACCTTGGTACCCAGTCTGGATGAAAGAGAATTTTCCACATCCTTGTAGTATTTTGTCAAAAGAGGGCTCACAGTTTTTTTGAGAGAGGATTTCTTAGGTGCTTGCAGATTTGACACCAATGCCTCGACTTGACGAACGTTGAGACCATCCGCAACAATGCGCTTTGCAAGTTCAGTCTGAGTTTTTTCATCTGTAACTGAGAGCAGCGCCCGGGCATGGCCTTGGGTTAAGTCGCCGTTGATGACCAGCTTTTTCACCTCTGGGGTAAGATGATTCAGCCGCAGAGCATTTGCAACAGCACTTCGGCTTTTACCTACACGTTTACTGATTTCCTCTTGGGTGAGGGAGAAGGTATCCATCAACTGCTGATAACCTTCTGCTTCTTCAATGGGGTTTAAATCCTCTCTTTGAAGGTTTTCCACCAGTGCCAGTTCCATAACCTCTTGTTGCTCAAAACTACGGATAATACAAGGCATTTCCTTGATTCCGGCAAGCTTAGAGGCACGCCAGCGGCGTTCCCCGGCAACAATTTTATAGGTTCCGCTTTGGGTAGGGGTGACCAAAATAGGTTGCACCACACCATGTTCCAGAATAGATTCCTTTAAGGATTCCAGTTTTTCAGTGTCAAACTGCTTTCTGGGCTGTGCCATATTTGGCTCAATATCCACAATTTTTAGCATAACCACAGACTTTCCGTCAGATTTTGGTGTGCCAATTTCATCAATTTCCCGTACAATATCCCGTACTGCTTCAGGATTGTCTCCGGGCTTGTCCGCAAATAAAGCACCCAGACCCTTGCCCATGGGCTTTTTCTTTTTTTCTGCCATTCTTTCACATCCTTTCGGTTATGATTTATTCATACGAATAATTTCATTTGCCAATTTCTTATAACATTCCGCGCCCTTGGAATTTTTATCAAAGGCAATAATGGGCATACCGTAGCTTGGAGCCTCGGAAAGCCTTACATTACGCGGAATCATGGTTTTATAGACCGTAGCACCAAAGTACTTTTGTACCTCTTGTGCCACCTGCACCGAAAGATTGGTGCGGGAATCAAACATAGTGAGCAAAATACCTTCAATGCGTAAATCCGGGTTCAATCCCTGTTTAACCATTTTTACCGTGTGGGTAAGCTGCGCCAATCCCTCTAACGCGTAATATTCACATTGAATGGGAATTAACACACTGTCTGCGGCACCCAAAGCGTTTAAAGTAATCAAACCCAGTGAGGGAGGACAGTCAATAAAAATAAAGTCAAACTCCTCTTTTACCTTAGAAAGTGCCGCTTTTAAGCGGTATTCCCGGTTTTCCATGTCTACAAGCTCCAGTTCTGCACCGGCAAGATTGATGTTTCCTGGGCATAGATAGAGGTTTTTATACTCGGTTTTTACCATAACCTCTTCCATGGGAGCCTCGTTGACCAGACAATCGTAGGTAGTTTGTTCTGCTTCTTTGCCGTTGATGCCTAAGCCACTGGAGGTGTTTCCTTGCGGGTCACTATCAATAATTAAGACTTTTTTACCTCTTTGTCCAAGGCATGCACTTACATTGATGGCGGTGGTGGTTTTGCCAACACCGCCTTTTTGATTCGCAATTGCGATAATTTTTCCCATAATTTCCTCCAAAACCCCGTAGGGCTTGTGATTTGTATTTACTATTATAACACGTTTTTTTAAAAAAACAAGTGTTTCACGTGAAACAATCAAAAAAAAGGCAGCTCAATAGCCACCTTTTTGTTTCACGTGAAACATTATACCTGTACGACGTTTTTAATCCACTTTTTAGTTTTAAAGTGACGAACAGAAATAAATATTTTTACTACTTCCTCTGCACACATCATGGCATAGCTAATAAGGAGAGGTAAATGTAAAATTAAACCACCCAAAACTACCATGGGAACGCCCACCAGCCAAACACAACCAACATCAATCAACATTGCAGATCTGGTATCACCGCCGTTACGAAATGCACCTACAATCAGTAAAAAGGTAATGGATTTGATATTCATCATCACTGCAATTACAATCAATAAATGCATACATTCTGTGTAGACTTCTGCAGATACCTGATAGGGTAGTAAAATCAGCGGCCGGCAAAGAATAAATAGTACAGAAAGCAGTACGGATGTAATTGATGACAGTAAAATCAAGCGTTTTCCGTAGGTGTATGCCTCATCATACCGTCCGGCACCTACTGCTTTTCCAATAAAGACACCACCGGCATTTCCGCTGCCGTGGAAAAATACCAGCATTAGTCGTTCTACATTCTGGACAATGGTAACAACCACCATGGCATCAGGACTAATTCTTGCAAAAACCCAAGAATACATAAAAATACCCATAGACCATGCCATTTCGTTGAGAATGACCGGAGAAGAGGTTTGAAAAAAACGTACAACCAAGTCTTTGGGAATGGAGAACAGTTCTTTTGGACTTGCTGCCTGTATCATCTTTCTGCCGTAAACTGCACTCAGCATCACTGCAAGCTCGCTGCATCTGGCAATAACAGTAGCAATAGCGGCACCTTTGATTCCCATAGCCGGAGCACCCAGTTTTCCAAATATCAAAACCCAGTTGAGAAAGATATTTACTACCAGTCCAATGGCACGCACCAGAAAAGGAAGAGCCGCTTTCTCACTGGAACAAACGCTGGAATCAAAGGCAGTGGTTATGGCGGTGGCAAGATAGCCTATACATACAATCCGAAGATAGGTAACACCCTCAGATAGTGTAGGAGCATCGGCGTGAAAAGATTGAAAAATCTGCACCGGAAACACTGACGCAACCAGCATAAAAACTGCAGAGAGTGCTACAGAAAGAATTAAATTCAGTCCCAGAATTTTACGCATACTTTTCACATCCTGAATGCCCCAAAATTGGGAAGAGAACACTCCTGCACCGCAGCTAAGTCCAAAGAGAAAGACCGTGTAAAGAAAGTACACCTGATTGCCAATTCCAACAGCCGCAATGGAGGATTCTCCCAGTTGTCCTACCATAATGGTGTCAACTAAATTCACAAGAGAAGAAATCAGCTCTTTCAGTGCCATAGGTATCATCAATAAAAAAAATTTTTTGTAAAAAGTTTTGGTTTCGGTCATAGTTTATAAATTCCTTGTTTGTTATTGTCGAAATTTGTTGTAATTAAGAACGCATGGTCAAACTAATGCGCTTTTTTGCAACATCCACTTCCAGAACACGCACCTTGACAATATCGCCGATGGAGACCACATCCATGGGATGCTTGACGTATTTGTCGGATAACTGAGAAATATGCACCAATCCATCCTGATGGACGCCAATATCCACAAATGCCCCAAAATCAATGACATTACGCACCGTTCCCGTAAGCTCCATGCCGGGTTTTAAGTCCTCCATGCTCATGACATCGCTCCGCAGAAGTGGTTGTTCCACTTCATCACGAGGGTCACGACCGGGTTTCAGAAGTTCTTTGATGATATCTTTCAGGGTAGGTTCACCTACGGAAAGCTCTTCAGCAAGCTTCTTCATGCCATAATTATTAGCATTTTTTTCTAAATTATACAAATTTTGTGCTTTTATATCCTTTACATCATAGCCCAGCTTTTCCAAAAGTCCTTTGGCGGCAGGGTAGCTTTCCGGGTGTACCGAGGTGTTATCCAGAACATTTTTGCCGTCTTTAATGCGCAAAAAGCCGGCACATTGTTCAAAGGCCTTGGGGCCTAGTTTGGGTACCTTTTTTAACTGACTTCGGGAGGTAAAGGCTCCTTCTTCTTCCCGATAGGTAACAATATTCTTGGCAATAGTACCGGAAATGCCCGAAATATGGGTGAGCAGCGGAACAGAGGCGGTGTTCAAATCCACACCTACACTGTTAACGGCATCCTCTACCACGCCGCCTAGGGCTTCACCCAGACGTTTTTGGTTCATGTCATGCTGATACTGACCCACTCCAATGGCTTTGGGTTCAATCTTCACCAGCTCTGCCAAGGGATCCTGAATCCGCCGGGCAATAGAGATCGCACTCCGACGGGTCGTATCGTACTCCGGAAATTCCTCGGTTGCCAGCTTAGAGGCAGAATACACCGATGCCCCTGCCTCGTTGGTAATGAGGTAGCGCACTTTGGTGCCGGGCATGGTCTTGAGTAGTTCTGCAGCGAAAATTTCCGTCTCCTTTGAGGCGGTGCCGTTGCCAATGGAGAGTAGATCTACGTCATATTTACGGATAAGTTCCTTGATATAGGCGGCGGCAGATTCCTTTTGCGCCGCCGAATGGGTCACATAAATGACGCCGGTGTCCAGCACCTTTCCGGTACCGTCCACCACCGCAACCTTACAGCCGGTGCGGTAACCGGGGTCGAGACCAATGACTACTTTCCCGTGGATAGGCGGCTGCATCAGCAGGTTTTTCAGGTTTACCTTAAACACCTGAATCGCTTGTTCCTGGGCGTTTTCTGTAAGCTCGTTACGGATTTCCCGTTCAATGGAAGGTGCAATCAGACGATTGTAACCGTCCTCCGTTGCCTGCTGAACATAAGGCGTTGCAGGGGACGGGTTTTTGGAGAGTTCTTTTCTATATAAATAGGTAAGAATCTTTTCGGTGTCTGCTTCAATGGAGACGGAGAGCATCTTTTCCTTTTCCCCCCGGTCAATAGCAAGGGTGCGGTGAGGTGCCAGCTTGGTGCAGGGCTCAGTAAAATCGTAATACATTCGGTATACGCTATCCTCTTCAGTAGCGGCTTTGGCAGTCACCATACCGGACTGGAAGGTAATATCCCGAATCCTCTTTCGGTAGTCTGCGTTGTCAGACACCCGTTCTGCTAGAATGTCCATAGCACCCTGCAGGGCTTCTTTGATGGATGCAACCTCTTTTTCTGGGTTTACATAATTCTGTGCTAATGCCTCCGGGTCGCATTTGGGGTCTTGGAAAGACAATGCATCCGCCAAAGGCTCCAAGCCCTTGGCTTTTGCCACGGTGGCACGGGTTTTCCGCTTGGGACGGTAGGGACGGTATAAGTCCTCAATTTCGGTCAGCTTGGTGCAGGCATCAATAGCGGCAGCAAGCTCTTCGGTGAGATTGCCCTGCTCTTCAATGATACGCTTCACGTCCTCTTTACGTTCCTGCATGTTCCGCAGATAGGTCAGCCGTTCCTCAAAGGTACGAAGAATTTCGTCATTTAGCTCTCCTGTGGCCTCTTTTCGGTAACGGGAAATAAAGGGAATGGTGTTTCCCTCGTCAATGAGAGCGATGGTGTTGTCTACCTGCCATTGCTTCAGGTTCAGTTCCTGTGCTAACTGTTGTGCAATATCCATGTTTTTTCCTCCTACATCATATCAAACAGGCTCATCTGGCTACTTTCAGGCAAACCCTTTAACACGCCGTTGGCTGCCAAAGTCTCAATAACGGATTTGTTGGCACCGCTGCGGTTCTTTAGGTCATCCTGTGATAAAAATTTACCCTCTTGGGCGGCTTTATAAATAGACTCTGCTGCAGCCGTTCCCACACCGGGAAAGGCGTTCAGGGGCGGTAAAATGGAGTTGCCTACTTTTTGAAACTTCGAAGCATGGGATTGATATAAATCCACCGGCAAAAATGTAATGCCGCGCTCGTACATTTCCAGACAGATTTCCAGAATGGTATAGAGGGATTTTTCGTTGGCGGTAATGTTGTTGCCTTTGAGGCTGATTTTCCGCATCTCGCTCTGAACCTTTTCCTTGCCCTGCGCCATGATGGTGGCGTCAAACAAGTCCGCACGCACGGTATAATAGGCAATATAGAACTCTACCGGGTAGTTCACCTTGAACCAGGCAATCCGAAACGCCATCATAACATAGGCGGCGGCGTGTGCCTTGGGGAACATATACTGGATTTTCTTACAGGAATCCAAATACCAATCCGGGATGGTAGGCTGTGCCTTAATGGCTTCCTCGTATTCCGGGGGCATACCCTCACGGGCGGCGCGTCCCTTACGGACAAACTCCATAATTTTAAAAGCAAGTCCCGGTTCGACACCGTTCTGCATGAGAAAGACCATAATATCGTCACGGAGTCCGATAACCTCAGAAAGGTTTGCCTTGCCGGACTTAACCAGATCCTGGGCGTTATTCAGCCAAACATCCGTACCGTGGGAGAGCCCTGCAATGATGACCAGCTCTACAAAGGTGGTGGGCTTGGTGTCCACCAGCATCTGCCGGGTAAAGGAGGTACCAAACTCCGGCACGCCGAAGGTTCCCACCTCACTGTGAATCTGTTCCGGGGTGACACCTAGGGCTTCGGTGCCGGAGAAGATACTCATGGTTGTTTTATCGTCCAGAGGAATCTCCTTGGCATTGATGCCGGTTAAGTCCTCCAGCATACGGATAGTGGATGGATCATCGTGACCCAGAATATCCAGCTTCAGCAGATTATCGTGGATAGAGTGGAAGTCGAAGTGGGTGGTGATAATATCGGAGTTTGCCTTGTCTGCCGGGTGCTGTACCGGGCAGAAATCATGGATGTCCATGGTCTTAGGGCAGACAATAATGCCTCCCGGATGCTGACCGGTGGTACGCTTGACGTCAATCAAACCCTTAGAAACCCGAATCAGCTCCGCCTCCGGGGCTTCGATTCCCTTTTTCTCGTAGTATTTCTTGGCATAAAAGCCAATGGCAGTTTTTTCGGCAATGGTGCCGATGGTGCCTGCCTTAAAGACATATTCTTCACCGAAGAGCTCGCCGACATATTTGTGTGCCGTTGCCTGGTATTCGCCGGAGAAGTTCAGGTCGATATCAGGCACTTTATCACCCTTAAAGCCCAAGAAGGTCTCAAAGGGGATGGTCAGTCCGTCTTTTTTCATTTTGGTGCCGCAGTGAGGGCAGTCCTTATCCGGCATATCCATACCGGTGGGATATTCACCGTTTTCGTAAAATTCACTGTACTTGCAGTCCGGGTTGGGACAGATGTAGTGGGGACAAAGGGCATTGACCTCGGTAATGTCCGACAAAAACGCCGCAAAGGAGGACCCGACACTGCCTCGGGAGCCAACCAAATATCCTGCATCGTTGGACTTCTTTACCAGCTTGTGGGCAATCATGTACATAACCGAAAAGCCATAGTTTACGATACAATCCAGTTCCTTGTCCATACGCGCCTGTACAATTTCCGGCAATATGTCGCCATAGATGGCATGTGCCTTTTTGTGACACATATCCACCAAATCCTGCTCACAGTTCTCAATAGAGGGCGGATACGAGCCGGTTTTCAAAGGCTCAATGTCCTCAATCAAATCCGCAATTTTGTTGGTGTTGGTAATCACCACTTCTTTTGCCTTTTCCGCGCCCAGATAAGAAAATTCTTCCAGCATTTCATTGGTGGTACGCAGATACAGGGGTGCCTGCTGGTCGGCATCGTCATAGCCTTGTGCCCCCTGCAATACTCGGCGGTACATCTCGTCCTTGGGGTCCATAAAATGGACGTCGCAGGTGGCGCAGACAGGGATGCCTAAGCGGTCGCCCAGCTTGACAATTTTGCGGTTTAAATCCCGCAGGGCGTCCTCGTTGGGAACGGTGCCGTTGCGCACCATGAATTGATTGTTGCCGATAGGCTGGATTTCCAGAAAATCATAGAAGGATGCCATTTCCTCAATCTCATTCTGGTCTTTGCCCTCTAAAACTGCACGGTACAGCTCCCCTGCCTCGCAGGCAGAGCCTAAAATCAACCCCTCCCGGAACTGTTCCAGTACACTCCGGGGAATCTGGGGCTTGCGGTAGTAATATTTCAGGTTGGATTTAGAAATCAGCTGATACAGATTTTTTAGTCCTACCGGGTTTTTGGCTAGGATAATAATATGGTATCTGGGGTTCTTCAGCAGTGCCGGATTGGTGTCAATAGTCTGTTCCTTGGCATCTGCGCCGCATTGCTCCATAGCTAAATCCTGGAACTTTAAAAAGATCTCCGCCGTGGCAGTGGCATCATCCACCGCCCTGTGGTGGTTCTCCAACGAAACCTCCATCCGTTCTGCTACCACACCCAGGGAATGCTTGCTGTGCTGGGGGAACAGCTCCCGGCTCAGCCGGAGGGTGTCCATGATTTTATTGGTGAAAGCCAGATTCCGCGCACTTGCTTTTTGCCGGATAAATCCGGTGTCAAAAGAGGCATTGTGGGCAACCACGGTGGCATCGCCGCAAAAGTCCAGAAACTCCGGCAAAACCGTGTCAATGCCGGGCTTGTCCGCCACCATGGCATCGGTAATACCGGTAAGCTGAACAATTTTATCCGGAATGGGTCTGCCGGGGTTAATCAGTTGAGAATAAGTATCGCAAATGGTGCCGTCCACAATTTTCACTGCACCGATTTCGGTAATTTCATCGTTGACAGGGCTGAGACCGGTGGTCTCAATATCAAAGACCACATAGGTGCCGGTTTTGCCCTTGGCGGCAAGCCGGTGAACCGCAGAATCTGTATCGTTGATTAAGTAACCCTCCATGCCATAGAGAATCTTGAAGTCCTCGTTGCCTTTTTTACGGATGCCGCCCAGGTTTTTACCGCCTCGGGGTATGCCTGTGCCACGCCGTGGTCGGTAATGGCAATTGCCTTATGTCCCCATGCGGCGGCACGGGTAATCAAATCCTTGGCAGAGGAAACGGCGTCCAATGCACTCATTTTGGTGTGCAGATGCAGCTCAACTCGCTTTTCCTCCGCGGTGTCCTGACGGATGGGCAGAGGGTCTAAAAGCTCGGCAGATTTTACGGTAAAGAGTATCTTGTGGGCGTAGTCGTCATTTTCAAAATCGCCCCGGAGCCGTACTCGATTGCCGGCTTTGATACCGCCTAAGGCATTTTTCATCCGTTCGGTGTTGCCGCGCAGCTTACAGGGGCAGCCCCAGCTATCATCACCCAGGTTAAATTCCAGGGTGGTGGTGGAGTAATCACCGCCGCCACGATTGCTCTTACCCTTAAATTCCCGGGATTCTGCGGTGAGTACCTCACCTTCAATGACGCAGTCCTTCATGCCCTCGGCAAGGTCAATGATAGGCATTACATCCTCGGCGGCAATAGCCTTGCCGTAGAGCTGACCGGTAGTGACGTTTCCGGATTCTGCTTTTTGAGCAGGGGCAGGACTTTGAGCCGCAATCTTCGCTGCCAGGGCTTCCTGTTGCTCCTGCCGCTCCTTGAGGTAGCTTTCCATGTCGAGAGTCTCGTATTGACAGGTAACCGTAATCGAGAGACTCAATTCTTCCCGGGTGGTGTCCGTGAGAAATTGAGTAAACCGGCGATTGTTTAAGAGCTCCTCGCCGCCGTTGACGCCACAGACCGTTAGGGTGCCATTGGCATAGGTTACCGATGCATCCCCCAGACAGATGCGGCAGGCAGGGTTTTCCTTTAAAAACAGTGCAATCAGGTTATCAAAATATTCCTCTCCCGGGGTATAGCCGGCATAGCGCATCTGTATCTGAACCTCTTTGATGCCGTAGTATGTCTCTACGGACTCTCGGTATTCTGCTAAATCCAAAGGGGAAATGTACACCGGGGAATGAAGCTCCAGCTCGGCGCGGTTTTCCTCCAGATAGAGGTCACACCGGGTGAGGGTGGTCTGCTCTAGCTTTTGGGCAAGGCGTTCCAGCACGGTGACCTTGTCGAATAATTCTAAAATTCCTGTGTTCATTCTGTCATCCTCTTAATTTCAGTCAGAAGGGCGGAGACAATCTCCTCCTCCGGTAGTTTCTTAATAATTTCGCCCTTTTTAAAGAGCACGGCACAGCCATCACCGCCGGCAATCCCGATATCAGCATCTTTTGCCTCGCCGGGACCGTTGACCACACAGCCCATGACTGCAACCTTCAGGTGTGCCGGAATTTGGTCAACGGCATCTGCCACTGCCTGGGCAATGGGAATCAGGTCAATTTTTGTGCGTCCGCAGGTGGGACAGGATACTACTTCAATGTGGTTCTTATCCAGGTCCAGTGCCCGAAGAATCAGCTTGGCGGTTTCCGGCTCCCGTACCGGGTCATCGGTGAGGGATACCCGAATGGTGTCTCCAATGCCGTCTGCCAGCAGGGAACCGATACCGATGGCGGACTTCACCACTCCGGCTTTTAAGGTGCCTGCCTCGGTAACCCCAAGATGCAGGGGATAGGGAAAGACCTCCCGTGCCAGACGGTAGGCGGCAATGGTGGTCTTGACAGACGAGGACTTCATGGACAGTACAATATCATCAAAGTCGCAGCGGTGGAGAATTTCCACATGGCGTTTGGCGCTCTCTACCATGGCTTTGGCAAGGTCGCCACCGCATTGCGCAAGGAGCCCCTTTTCCAAGGAACCGCCGTTGACCCCAATACGGAGGGGAACGCCCTTTGCCTTTGCCGCCTGTGCCACTGCGCGGGCTTTTTCCTCACCGCCGATGTTACCGGGGTTGATACGGATTTTATGAACCCCCCGTTCGATACACATCAGGGCAAGGCGGTAGTCAAAGTGAATATCCGCCACCAAGGGGACGTTGGTTCTCCCTACAATCTGCTCCATGGCACGGGCGGCAGCCTCGTCCGGCACTGCAAGCCGGACAATGTCACAGCCTGCCGCGGATAAAGCATTGACCTGTGCCACGGCTTTTTCTATATCATGGGTGGGGACGTTGGTCATGGACTGAATGGCAATAGGATTGCCGCCGCCAATAACCACGCCGCCGATATTTACTGTTTTTATCATAAGATTCACTCTTTTCTATTGCGTATGCTCTCATTGTAGAATTGGTGCACAATTTAGATGCCACTTTCTTAATCATAATTTATATCATACCCTGCAAAGAACTATCGAATGACAATATATTTAACCCCAACAGAAGCTGAGTCAGAATTATTAACTCTGAGTTCCAATCTTAAATCAATTCGAGAATACTTTATATTGCCTAACATCTTTTCTGCTTTTTCGTCATTCAACCAAGGTTTATTAGTTCTTATGTCACTTATCTCAACTGTGTAATCCTCATAATAAAGGCAATTATCCTTCAGGTATTCAACACCACTTATATTATCAAAATAATCGGAATTTGTTGACTTAACATTGGGATATGTATCTTTTTCTCCATAGTTGAGTTCAAAATTCTCGCGATATTCTTTAGCAAAATAATATGCTTGTTCAGCATCATTAAAATATGTTTCTTCGGCCATTAAAACATCATTATAAAAAACGAGTTGTTTTTGCACAAATCCTTCATCATTGTTATCGCAATCAAATGTATATATAGTTTGTTCTCCCTTTGTAACTCCTTGAACATCACCAAAGTCTATGCTCTTCGTTACTATTTCGATACTTTCCCCAAATAAATTATAAAATCCAATTGTGTGCTCTACATCAGTAATTGTTTTCGTTTGACAAGACACTAAAAATACAACGAGAACAGGTGTTATGAGAGTTAATGCTGCTTTTTTCATCCAATCACTCCTACTTCATTTTCTCTTTCACAGTGTTAATTGACGAAATCAACATCCTGCGAATTTGTCCGCAATTATTTACTATTATCTTATATTGCTCATCGTTGATATAATTCGTTCGATTAAGAAGTTCCAACCAATATTCAGATTCATAACATTCTTTCAAGGCAATTTGCATTTTTGAAATAAAATCGTTTGTTCCATGAGCATATTTTGACTCATGAATATTGGCACCTATTGAAGTGCCGGAACGCATTAGCTGATTTGTTATCACACTTTCTCTCTTTGATTCTTTTATTGTTTTACACAGGTTTATTATTTCAACTGCAAAATCTTTTGCTTTATCAAGCATTATGCTTTCTGCCATATTATCACTTCCCATTTTTAGCTAAATTTTGCTCTTCTGAGCAAAGCTAAATTATTCCGCTTCGCTCCATAGCTAAATTGTTTCTATGAAACAGCTAAATTAAATTCGCCTTATAGCTGACCGCAGGTCAATTTAGCAACGAAGTAATTTAGCGTGCAGAAAGCACATTTAACTCGCCGTAAGGCGAATTTAGCTGAATAGATTTAACAGTGTTAAATCTATTCTACCATAACTAAATTTGAATCACAAGAGCTAAAAAATAAAAAGTTGACAAGGGACGGGAAACATGATATTTTTGTAAGAAAGACAGGAAGAAAGGGGTTTAAAACCATGCAAACATATATTTTGGCAAGCAAAAATCAGCATAAGGCTGAGGAAATTAAGGCAATCCTGGGGGACGGCTATGAAATTATTACCCAGACCGCCGCAGGGGTCGGAGATATTGAGGTAATTGAGGACGGCGATACCTTTGAAGCAAACGCCGTAAAAAAAGCGGAAACCTTGATGCAGGCCACAGGCAAGCCCTGTATCGCAGACGACAGTGGTCTCTGTGTAGATTACCTAAAGGGCGCACCGGGGGTTTATACTGCGCGGTTTGCCGGGGAGCATGCCACGGATAGTGAAAATATTCAAAAACTGCTGACAGAGCTGGAGGGTGTTCCCCAACAGGAGCGGGGTGCGCAGTTTGTTTGTGTGATTGCGGTTGCCGAGCCGGGTAAGGAAACACAACTGTTTCGTGGAGAGTGCAAAGGTAGAATTTTAACGGAAAAGCGCGGCGAAAGTGGGTTTGGCTATGACCCGGTATTCTATAAAGAGGAATTGGGCAAAAGCCTTGCAGAGCTGACCGCCGACGAAAAAAACAGTATCAGCCACCGTGGAAATGCCCTAAAGGCAATGCAGGCGGCGCTGTAAAAGTAGTTGACAAAAAGTAAGAAAGAATATTTTGCCATATTGGACGGCAGAAAAAGTTTTTTTAAAACAGATCCCGATGCAACATTTATGCGTATGAAAGAAGACCATATGTTAAACGGGCAGTTAAAACCGGGATACAATGTTCAGATAGGTGTAGAAAGTGAATATATAGTCGGAATAGGGCTTTTTCCGAAACCTACAGATGTTACAACATTAATTCCGTTTTTAGAACGCATAAAAAGCTGAGCAAATGAGCACTTTAAAAATGCTCATTTGCAACAGCCCCTTTGCTTACCCATTATTTAAAGTTTGGCCCGTATTCGAAAATCTTATCGTTGCCCATGAGTCGGCTGATGCCCTCTACGTAGTAGTAGTCGCCGTAAATTAAGCCAACATTGATGTTTTGACCTGCCGGAAGATGACCGGTTCCCTCGCGCAGAATGCACTGCTCATCGTTGTCCAGGTTTGCGTAGTTGTCGGTCAAGGATTTGAGAATCTTGTATGCTGCATCGGTGTAGAACGCCTTTTCGTTCTCCGGTACGTGCTTGGCAATTTCCAGCAGACCGCAGGCACCGCAGGCAGCCGCAGAAGTATCTCTGGGGGTCTCGGGAGTTCTCTCTACACGGAAGTCCCAGTGTGCCACGTGATCTTCAGGCAGGTTTGCCAGATAGAAGTGTGCAACCTTCTTTGCAGTGGTAAGGAATTCTTCTTCGCCGGTGAAGCGGTAGCTCAAAGGCAGACCGTACAGTGCCCAGCTGGCACCTCTGGACCAAGCGGAATCCGGGGCATGGCCCTGACCACCGAAGGGTTCGATAAATTCGCCGGTTTCCGGGTCAAAGGAGCAAATGTGGTTCACCGAACCGTCAGGACGTACAA
>JAXJVM010000012.1:0-2090 GCA_036308515.1 Clostridia bacterium
AAATATACCTTCCTTTTTCGGCATCTGCCAGCGTGTCGATAGTTTATCGACACGCTGAAAGCCCGAACCGCTAAGGTTCGGGCTTTGTTTCAGGTTCTTCCAGATCCCGGTTCAGACAGACGACAGCCTCCTCAATCCGGTGTTCCACCACCGAGGTCACCTTAATCTGCAGGGCACCGATTTCCGTCTCCACCGTCTCGCCGTCCTCCGGCAGGGTCTCGATGGCATCCAGAATCAGCCCGGCAAAGGTATTATAATCGCCCTCGGGGACGGTAATTTTCAGTTCCTCTTCCACGTCCTCAATGGGGGTTCCCCCTTTGATGCGCCAAGTGTTCTCGTCCAGGTAGAGGATATCCATATCCTTCTCCGGTTCGTCGTATTCGCTATAAAGCTCGCCCACGATTTCCTCCAGCAAATCCTCCTGGGTCACTAAGCCCTGGAAGCCGCCGTATTCGTCCAGAACCACCACCAGATGGGTGTTCCTCTGCTGCATCCGGGAAAACAGTTCGTCCGCCTTCATGCTATCCGGCACGAAGTAAGGCTCCCGGAAGATGGAGCGAAGGTTGCTCTTCTGACCGCCGTTTAACATAAACCGATAAAAGTCTCGGGAGTTCACCACGCCCACCACGTTGTCCACGTCCTCGTCACAAACGGGGTAACGGGTGTGGTTGGTCTCGTCAATGAACTTCTTCCAGTCCTCCAGGCTGTCCTCCATCCAGAGAATGCACGCCTCGGTACGGTGGGTCATAATATCCTCCACCGGCTTATCGTCCAGCTCGAAGATATTATGGATCATTTCCTTCTCGTCATCGTCAATGGCACCGCTCTCTAAGCCCATATCCACCATCATGCGGATTTCCTCTTCGGTAACTTCCTCCTCCAAGTCGTGGGGACGGACGCCGAACAGACGGGCAATGAGATTGGCAAAGCAGGTGGACACCCACAAAAAGGGCTTGCCGATTGCCGTCACAATCCGGGTAAATCCAGACAGGGCAAGTGCCGCTCCCTCGGCGTACTTGGCGCCCAGGCGCTTGGGAACCAAATCCCAGAACACCATATACAAAAACGCCCAAACCACCGTGAGAATCAGACCGGTTAGCACAAGGGTACCATACCCCTGCGACATGCCAAGGTTCACCAGAGCAGCCATCAGCGGGAGAAAACACCCAATGACGCCGAACACGCCAAACAAAAACGCCAGAAAATAGCCTATAGCTTCCATGGCGCCAATGACGGCAGATGGTTCCTGATCCAATAATGTATAAAGTCGTTTTGCCTTTGGGTTTTCCTCGGCAAGCTGGGCAAGGCGCGTATCGCTGATATCAATGCTCGCCGCCTTGGCAAAGGCAGTAAAAAATCCCAACAGTAACAAAATTCCCAATCCGGGTAACAACAGTTGCGGGGGCAACGTGTCCAAAATTCATCATCCTTTCTGATAGGTATAAATATATGGTTGTCTTTAGTATAACAGAAAGTTTTCTGTTTGTCAAAGGTTGGGCGGTCTCCCTATAACTTTATTTTCTGTGGAATAATTTTTTCGTTGAGATTTCGCAAAGAAATTAGTTTTTGTATAATGAAAAATCGGCAAAGTTTGTAACATGCCCACGATATGAATTGTAAATTTTTAACTGTCTCTATTTTATAATTTGTTATACCATAGCTAAAAATGTTTGTCAACATGTTCAGAAAAACTATAGCATAACGGTTTACCCGTACACGATAGTCGCATACGGGTAAACCGTTATAAAAAAACAGTAGCGAGAAAAAATTTTCTCACTACTGTTTTTTTACCTATTCATAATAACCTTTGTCTGTTTCCCACTTTTCACATATACATTTTTCACAAAACTTAATTGCGAATCATGTATTTCTATCCTCAAATCACTTGTTCCAATATTTTTTATTGCCAATCCGCTATTGATAGTTAAATACAAATTTTCGCCATTAATTTTATATTTATAGCCTCTAAATGTTTTACCGCTTGCTCCAGAAAAAAACACATCTGTTGTGAAATTTTTATCATCTAAAACAAGATTTTCAAAACTCAGGTCATCATATCCGTTACCACCAATCAATACCCCTACTAATAC
>JAXJVM010000013.1:0-2357 GCA_036308515.1 Clostridia bacterium
AAATATACCTTACTTTTTCAACATCTGCCAGCGTGTCGATAGGTTTATCGACACGCTGAACAGACCGTTCGCGGTCTGTTTTTGCTTATGGTGTATAAAAAACTATACCAGCACTGGCTGGAGTTGTTTGCCATCCAGAGCTTTCGCAATGGTTTGTGGTATCAGATGAAAATCTGCCACCAGAGAATTTTCCTTTTCTTTGTAATCGTCTTGACCAAAAGGTACCATATAGATGTGTTTGCGTGCAAGCAGAACACCGATATTCCGGGCATTTGCCCCTAAGCCGTCATTGGTGGAGATTGCAATCGCCACCGGGCGATTGTTCCGAAGATGGGATTTTGCCGCCAGAGTAACCGAGGTGTCCGCAATGCCGTTGGCTAATTTGGCGATGGTATTTCCGGTGCACGGGGCAATGAGCAACAAGTCCAGGCACCGCTTCGGGCCGATGGGTTCTACTTGTGGCAGACTTTCAAGAATGTCCTCGCCGGTGATTTCCATGATACGTTGTTTGTGTGCTTCTGCCGTTCCAAAGCGCGTGTTTGTTGCGGCAGTATGTTCTGATAAGATGGGAATGACACGATAACCTAAGCTGACCAGAGCTTCCATTTGGGGAATCACTTTGGAAAATGTGCAATAGGAACCGGTCAGACCAAATCCGATTGTGATGGTACGATGCATAGTTTACACCCCCAATTCCTCCAGTATATTTACAATGGTGTCCTTCATGATATCACCGGCGGTGTCCGGTGCTACCTTACCCGGAAGAGAAAGCGCCCAGATAACCTTTTTCCCCAGCTCCCGTGCCGTCTCAAAATCCACTCCGCCTGGCTTAGAGGCAAGGTCGATGATGAGGCAATCATTGGAAATTCTGGACAGTAAATGAAAGTCCAGAATGGTGGCGGGGATGGTGTTAAAGATGATGTTGTAATCACCTATTTTCTCAGCCAAATTCTTAATAGGAATGCCTGTCATGGCATAGGATTTAATCCATGCTAGGTCACTGTGCTTTCTTGCGGAAACGTGGGTATCTGCCCCCAGAGACTTCAGGGTGTGGGAAAGAAGCTTGCCGATTCTGCCGTAGCCTAGCACCAGACACCGACATCCGTGGATGGTGTAAGGGGTTTCTGCCATAGCGATGGCAATGGCACCCTCTACTGTGGGCACAGTGTTCAAAACGGTCATTTCCTCCCGCTCCATGTAGTCAATCAGCCGAATATGGTGGAGCTCAGCAAGGGCCTTCAGATATCCGTCTGCCCGACCTGCAAGCAAAAGCTGCCCGTCTGCCATGGTGTCCAGAACCTCCCGTATGTATATAGTATTTTCGGACAGCCCGGCGTTGATGACATCAGGACTTGTGTTATAGGGGAGTGGAAGAACCACTACATCAGCGCTGTCAATGCAGGTAGAAAGTTTTTTGCATTTCTTGATGGAACTACCCTCCGGAAACCGTGCTTGGTCTAAGCCGAAGGTTTGCACCTCGTGCCCTGCAGCAGACAATTGGTTGATTGCTCGAATTTGGCGTAAGTCTCCGCCGATAAATGCAAAAGTTAGTACATGATTCACTCAAAACACCTCTGTACTTTACTATATGCCGCGGGGCTTCATTTGGTGAGGAGCCAATAGAAAAAGGTGCTGAACTTGAAGCTCAGCACCTTGTTTTCTCTGTGACTTTAAAAATTATCAAGCAGAGATTTGTAAAACTCGCAGTAGTTGTTGCGTTTTTGTTCGGTAAATTCCATTGCCTCTCTGGGATGACGGTTCAGCTGACCGGTAAACATATACTGAAGGTCAAAGCCCCAGACAATACCCTGTTCCTTCAAAGGAATCATATAGTTCTCAATGAAGGACAGCAGGCTATAGAGGTTATACTTCGGATTCTTCAAAAATCCCAGCAGAAGTTCCATAGCACAGTTGCCTGCGCCGCGGCCCATACCTTGTGCGGTTGCATCCAGATAGGAAACTCCGTAGGAAAGGGTCTCGATGGTGTTGGCAAAGGCGAGGTTCTGGTTGTTGTGTGCATGGAAGCCAACCTGCTTTCCATGACTTTCCGCAGCCTCTACATAGACCTTTGCAAGCTCGGTTGCAGTTTCAGGATACAGAGAACCGTAACTGTCAACCAGGTAGATAACGTCCACGCTGGAGGTAACCAGCATAGCCAGAGCCTCTTCAACCTGATTAGAATTTGCCTGAGAAATTGCCATTACATTACAGGTGGTTTCGTAACCCAGGTCATGAAGATATTCGATCATTTCCATAGCGGCAGGAATCTGGTGAATGTAGCAGGCTACCCGTACCATGTCAATGACGCTTTCGCTCTTGGGAAGAAAATCCGTCTTATAATCGCATCTGCCCACATC
>JAXJVM010000014.1:0-11359 GCA_036308515.1 Clostridia bacterium
CCATCAATCTTGGAATACACCGTCTGATACCGCTCCCGGTCCTCCAGTTTTTCCTTAATATAGGGTGGCAGGGGCATCTCCCCCAGCCTATCAAGAAGCTCCTCCCAGACACCCTCGTACTCGAAACGGACAATTCGCTTACCGTCCTCGACAATTTCCAGTACCTCTGCCTTGAGCAAGCCGCCGCCGAACTCGAAGCGGCTGCCTACCTTCGCTTTTTTGCCGGGCTTAAGAATCACCTCCCAGGTGTCCAGCTCCAGCCGTTTGAGCAGCAAGAACTCAATCTTGCCGCCGGTTCCCTCCTTGGAGCCGTAAAGCCGTGCCGGAATCACACGGGTATTGTTCATCACCAAACAGTCGCCGGGTCTTAAATAGTCCGTAATATCCCGAAAAATCTTATGGGTAATCGCTCCGCTTTCCCGGTTCATCACCAAAAGTTTAGACGCCGTTCTGTCAGCGAGCGGCGTCTGTGCAATCAGTTCCGGGGGGAGATCATAATAGAAATCCTTGGTCGTCATGCTATTTCTCCTCCGTCATATTAGTAGGCATTTTCCAGGTTGGTACCCGGAAAATAATGCAGTAAAATCGTTACATAGTCATAGCCGGCTTCTGCCATGCCGCGTGCGCCGTACTGGCTCATACCCACGCCGTGACCCCAGCCGGTTCCCTCAAAGTAGAAGCTGGTATTATCGGTCACCGTAGCCGCGGTTTTGGTGTAGTTTTTCTGGGTTTCGCCATTGGTCACGTACAGACTGTCGGATTCCAAACTATAGCGGCCGCTGGAGGTAAGTATCACCAGCTTGTCAATCTCATGATCCGCCACATCGACGCCATCAGTAGCACGCACCGAGGGCACCGCCGTGCCTCCATCACCGTTGCCGGCAACGGTGAACATCTGGCTCTTGGTCACTGTATTGAACAGTGTACGGCATGCCTCCCGCTCAAATATCTTGGAGCCGTTGGTGCCGGTAACCTCCATCTTGAGCACTCTGCCGTTGGGGGTATATTCCAGTACCTGAATCCGGGTCACATCCCCCACGTCATAGCCCTTGTTCCGCATAATAGCAGAGGCTTCATCCTGGGTAAGGGTGCCGCTCCACTTACCGTTGGGGATATTATTGGTATCCTCAAAGCTGTTATCCACCGAAATCAGATAAGGCACCTCATTCCCCCAGACATTCTTCACATCCTCGGTGGTGGGTCCCATAGAGGACGAATAATACAGCCCTGCCAGACTGCCGTCATAGGTCAGCACCTGCCGGGTAGTTTCGTCCACCGGCGCGTAAGAGCCGTCTGCCTCCACATTGGTGCCGGAGTACGCTTGACAATGCACACCGCTGCACAGGTCAAAGCCCTGGTCTGCGTGCTTGTCCAGGTTTTTGGTAACATAGTTCCGGGCGCAAACCGCCTGCGCCTTAAGTGCCTCCACCGGCCAGGAAGGGCTCATTTCCCGGGAAATCACACCGTAGAGATAATGATCAAGAAACACCACATTCACCACGGTGATAGTGTCACCGGCAGCAATACAGTCCACCGCCCCCCGGTATTCTACGCCATCCACCTTCATCTTCTGGGCTTTGCCGGAGGCATTGGGCTTGATACCGGCGCTTCCGGTTCCGGTATAGAGCACCGTACCGTTGCTATCCTTTACTTGCACCTTGCCGGAGTCCACGCTGATAGTCAGCAAGGTCAGGGCTGTGGAGGTGCTTTGGGTAAACTCCCTGCCATTATAACTGCCCAGCAAAAAGCCGTGCTCCGATTCCAGCTGCACCGTTTTGGGTGCGCCGTTTCCGTACATCAGTCCGATTCTGACAAACTGCGGCAGCTCATAGTCCGCATATGCTACCATAGAAAGTGGCATCATAAGCAGCAGACACACCAGCACCAACAAAAACAAACGTTTTGGCAACTCAATCACAACCTTTCCCATTTTATACAAAAAACAGTAAAGCTATTCCACTGATGCTATCATACCACATTCCTTGAAAAATTGCCAGACATTTTTTACATATTCCCAAATGAATTTCTTCTTTTTCTTATTTTGATACAAATTTGTAAGTAAAATGACATTTTCCCCTTCCTATATTTGCTAAACGGCGATTTTTGGGGCACCGTTTGTGAAAATTACCCGAAAATCCTTAGGAAAAGGGCGCATTTCTGCCTAAAAAACATTTGACATCTCTCCTTGAATGGCATATAATATCTATGATATACTAGAAAAAAGTGTTTAAGTTACAAGGAGGAAGTTTCAGTGAAACAGTATCAGGTTGGAATCATCGGCGCTACGGGTATGGTAGGTCAGCGTTTTATTACGTTGATGGAAAACCATCCCTGGTTTAATCTTAAGCTTTTGGCAGCTTCTCCCAGAAGCGCAGGCAAACCCTACAGCGAGGCTGTGGGCAACCGCTGGGCAATGGCTACCCCGATTCCCGACTCCGTGAAAGATATGATTGTTTACGATGCAACGGCAGACATCGAGACCATCGCAAACCAGGTGGACTTTGTATTCTGTGCCGTTGATATGAAGAAGGACGAAATCCGTGCGCTGGAGGAAGCTTACGCCAAGGCAGAGTGCCCGGTGGTTTCCAATAACTCCGCACACCGTCACACCCCGGATGTTCCCATGATCATTCCGGAAATCAACCCCGACCACGCCGAAATCATCGAGGCGCAAAAGAAGCGGCTGGGCACCAAGCGCGGCTTTATCTCCGTCAAGTCCAACTGCTCTCTGCAGAGCTATGTTCCCGCTTTGCACCCCTTAAAGAAGTATGGCATTACCCAGGCACTTGCCTGCACCTATCAGGCAATTTCCGGTGCCGGTAAGACCTTTGAAACCTGGCCGGAAATGGTAGACAACGTCATCCCCTACATCGGCGGTGAAGAAGAAAAGAGCGAAATCGAGCCTCTGAAAATCTGGGGTACCATCGAAGGCGACAAGATTGTTGACGCCACCTCCCCCTCTATCACCACCCAGTGTCTGCGTGTGGCAGCCTCCGACGGTCACATGGCTGCGGTCTTTGTAAAGTTTGAGAACAAGCCCACCATCGAGCAGATTAAGGCAGACTGGAAGGCATTCAAGGGCGTTCCCCAAGATTTGGAGCTTCCCTCTGCCCCCAAGCAGTTCCTGAACTACTTTGAAGAAGACAACCGTCCCCAGACCAAGCTGGATCGTAACCTTGAGGGCGGCATGGCAGTCTCCATGGGTCGTCTGCGCGAGGATTCTCAGTACGATTACAAGTTTGTCTGCCTGTCTCACAACACCCTGCGCGGTGCTGCCGGCGGTGCGGTTCTGATGGCTGAGTTGCTGGCAGCAAAAGGCTATTTTGACTAATTCAGAAAGGAGCGAAACTCTATGAAAACTCCAATTTTTACCGGTTCAGCCGTAGCATTGGTGACCCCCTTTACCGAATCCGGCGTTGACTATCCTAAGCTGGAAGAAATTCTGGAATTTCACGTAAAGAATCACACCGATGCCATTGTGGTTTGCGGTACCACTGGCGAACCCTCCACCATGCCCGACGAAGAGCACAAGGCGGTTATTCGCTTTGTGGTAGAGAAAATTGCAAAACGGATTCCGGTGATTGCCGGCACGGGCAGCAACGACACTGCTCACGCCATTGAGCTGAGTGCTTTCGCAGAGGAAGTCGGCGCTGACGGCATTCTGGTGGTTGCTCCCTACTACAACAAAACCACCCAGAAGGGTCTGTATGCCCACATCGAAGCAATCGCAAAAAGCGTTACCCTACCCATCATTCTGTATAACATTCCCGGACGTACCGGCGGACTGGGTTTTAGCATTGATACCTTAAAGAAGCTGGCGCAAATTCCCAACGTGAACGCCATCAAGGAAGCTACCGGCGACCTGGCCTTTGCGGCACAGGTTGCGGCGGAGACTGACCTGGTCATCTACGCTGGCAATGACGATATTATCGTTCCCATGATGTCTCTGGGCGGCAAGGGCGTGATTTCTGTGGTTGCTAACATCCTGCCTCAAGAAACCCACGACATCTGCGCAGACTTTGCAGCCGGAAACATCGAAAAATCCCGCGAGAACTTCCTGGGGATGCTGGATTTGATTCATGCACTCTTTATTGAGGTGAACCCCATCCCCGTAAAAACCGCCATGAATCTCATGGGCTTTGGTATGGGTAAGTTCCGGATGCCCCTCTGCGAAATGGAGGACAGCAACCTGGCAAAGCTGAAAGCTACACTGCAGAAGCACGGTTTGCTGAACTAGTGAATACTTAAAAAGGTGTGAAACAAATGATAAACATTCTTTTGAGCGGTGCCAACGGCAAAATGGGTCAGGCAGTTACCCGGGCGGCAGAACAGTCCGACCAGGTTACCATCACTGCCGGCTTCGACATCAACACAGAACAAAAAGCCGGATTCCCGGTCTATGACGACCTTTCTCAGTTGGAGGAACCGGTTGACGTCATCATTGACTTCTCCCATCCTGCCCTGCTGGATCGGCTTTTGGACTATGCGGTAGAGAACTCCATTCCGGCGGTGATTTGTACCACCGGTTTGAGCACTGACCAGCTTTCCCGGCTGGAATACGAGGCAAAGAACCTGCCCATCTTCTTCTCTGCCAATATGTCCCTGGGTGTCAACCTGCTGATTGATTTGGTTTGCCGGGCTGCGAAGATTCTGGAAAACAACTTTGACATCGAAATCATAGAAAAACACCACAACCAAAAACTGGACGCTCCCAGCGGCACGGCGCTTGCCATTGCAGATGCGATTTCTGATACGGTTTCCTATCCGGCAGAATACACCTACGACCGCCATTCCGTCCGCAAGAAGCGTGACAAGCAGGAAATCGGCATTCACGCTATCCGGGGCGGCACCATTGTAGGCGAACATGAAATTATCTTTGCCGGAACGGACGAGGTGATTTCTCTCAAGCACTCTGCCAACTCCAAAGAGGTCTTTGCAGTTGGCGCAGTCCGCGCTGCAGTCTTTTTGAAAGAACAAAAGCCCGGCATGTATGCCATGAAGGATTTGATTGCGCAATCATAATTAGGAAAGGACGGAGGATTCTATGATTAAAACCATTACCGAAATCGGTTATCTGGAGGATCAGGCACTGGTGACAGTGAACAACATCCCCAACACCCCCCAAAGCCTCGCTGCCATTCTGGGCGAAATTTCTGACCGCCACGTCACGGTAGATATGATTTGCAAAACCGCACCCTACAAGGATAAGGTGAACCTTTCCTTTACGGTTCCACAGGAATCTCTGGCAGAGGTGATCGGTGCTACTGCCGCCTTTAAAGCACTCAACGCCGACATCTCCACCGATGTCAACGGTAATAACACCAAGGTGATTCTGTCCGGTGCAGGTATGCGGAGCACTTACGGCGTTGCGTCGGAGTTGTTTCAGATTCTCTCAGACGCCAACATCCCCATTAAGCTGATTACCACGGCAGAGACAGAAATTTCTTGTCTCATTGACATCAAGGACATCGAAAAGGTCAAGGCATTATTGAAGAATTAACATAAACGGAAAGCGGTGCGAGTCTCTCACGAGACCCGCACTTTTTTGTGGAAAACTCTGTGGGAAGTGTGACTTGTAAATGGTTTGTAACCGGGCTGAAACACACAATACCGCCTGCTGAAACCATCACGGAAAACTTATTTTTATCTTGCAAATACAAATCCATTGTACTATAATAAAACAAATCCATCCGCGAAGAGAGGAATCATCATGTTTTACGAAAAAGCCAAGAACAAAAAATTCTGGGAACAGGTACGCACCGATGGACGGTACGGCTTTCTCATTGACCAGGCAAAGGAGCTATACGAAGAATACGGAACCGGCGACATCAAGGCTTTGGACTATGATGCCTTTATGGATTATCACCGCACCGGCAACCGTAATTTTTTTGAAGAGAAATATTTCTTCCGCCGGAAGCGGTTGGTTGCCTGTGCCTTGCTTGCACTGATTTATCCCAAGAACGAGGAATACCTCCACAACCTGCAAAACACCATTTGGGCAATCTGTGACGAATACTGCTGGTCTCTGCCCTGCCACACCAAGAGCGCCGATGTGCTCTTTGATGACAACTACTTGGATTTGTTTGCAGCGGAAACCGGGCAGGCACTCAGTGAAATCCGTTATCTACTGGGCGACCGCCTGGAGGTACTCATCAACGAACGGATTCACAACGAAATCCAGCACCGTGTCATTGACTCTTTCTTAAACCGTACCTTTAGCTGGGAACAAAATACCCATAACTGGGTTGCAGTCTGCGGCGGCAGCATTGCCATGACCTTTATGCTGGAACGCCCCGACCTATTTGCCTCCGTCAAGCACCGCATTGCCTCCGAGATACAGAACTACATCGACGCCTTTCCCGATGACGGCGTTTGCCTGGAGGGCTTTGCTTACTGGATCTACGGCTTTGGCTACTTCTGCTGCTATGCCCAAGCCCTGCTGGAATTTACCCAGGGCGAAATCAACCTCTTTGCAAGCGAAAAAGTAAAGCGTATCGCTCACTTCCCCTCCTACTCCTTTGTAAACGGAAACGCAAGTGTCAGCTTTTCAGACGGCGGCAGAGTCGGCAGCCTTGCTATAGGAATCTCCTCTCTGGTGGAATATCACTGGGGCAACATTCTACCCAGGCTTTCCAAGGAGAGCTATCGCATCACTGACCACTGCGGCAGATTTGCCGAGGCAACCCGCGCCTTTGTGTTCTTTGACCCGGACAACTTTGGAGAAGTTTCCGAACCAAATGCCACCCATTATCTCAAGGATTCCGGCTGGTTTGTGTCTAAAAAAGCACGCTACGGCTTTGCTGCCAAGGCCGGTCATAATGATGAGCCCCACAACCACAACGACGTTGGTTCCTTTATCGTTGCTACAAAGGGACGACAGCTTCTCTGTGACTTGGGCTGCGGCGCTTACACCGCCGATTATTTTGGCGCAAAACGCTATACAATCCTTTGCAATCGTTCCATGGGACACAGTGTTCCCATTTTGGACGGTCAGGAGCAGCAGGCAGGCAAGGAGTTTTGCGGCACGCTCTCCTATGACGGCAGTGTGGTGACCATTGACATGATTCAAGCATACCCCTCCTGCTCTGTCAGCAAGCTTACGCGGAAGTTCACCTTTACCGATGACGGTGTTACCCTAACGGATTCCTTTGGCTACCATAAATTCTGTCCGGTCACCGAACGGTTTATCAGCTGCATCAAACCTAAATGCACCGGCGACACCATCATCCTGGAAGATGCCACCCTGACCTGTCCGCCGGGCTGGAGCTGTAGCATTTCCGCTCAGGAACATGCCATTCACGGTCTGTATGACGGTTCAGAAACAATCTACCTCATAGACTTTACCCCCAAAACTGAGGGTGAAACGGAATTTCACTTAACCATTTCCTTATAACAGACAACGGCATCCATTGGGATGCCGTTCTCACTTTCAACTTTCAACTTTCAACTTTCCACTCTCAACTTCTCCAAGATGTCCTTTGCGCCGGTTTTGTCCGAGCGCAGACAACGGTTGAGCATCTCTAGACACGCCGGATTTTCCCGAGTAATATAGTTGTTCTTCTCTTCACAGGAAAGGCTGGCCTGAAAACCCATATCCCGTAATATGGCATAAGATGCCTCGCTGACACTGCCGAAGGGATAGGTAAAGGTGGTAGGGGTATACCCGGTATGTTCCTGCATCTCCTGCTGCAAAAGCCCAAGATCCTCTTTTAAGCACTGGGCGTATTCCTCGTCGCTTTCTCCCCACTTCTTTTTTGTGCCGTTGCGGTCGCCGGTGTTGGTATGGAGGTCATAGCTATGGTTCTGGAACTCCACCAGTCCCGAATCCATCATTTCCTGCACCTCGTTCCAGGTAACATGAGAGTATGCCGGATTCTCATCCGGCACATCAGTGTACAAATCCGTATACTTGCCGATAATAGAAACCACTGCCTTGGCGTTGTACTCCTTAAGCAACGGAAAGGCATAACAATAGTTGTTATAATACCCATCGTCAAAGGTGAGCATCACCGGCTTTTCCGGCATGTCAGCACCGTTCTTGACGTATGCAATGACCTCAGCCATGGTGACAGTCTCATAGCCGTTTTCTACCAGGTACTTGAGATCTTCCTCCAGCATCCGAGAAGAGATGACAAACTTGCTCACCTGCTTGGGGCTCTCAGTGATGCCGTGGTACATAAGGATGGGAAGTTCTACCACCGTTTCTCCTCCACCGTCCACCGGCAAAGAGGTCTCCCGGGTTACGAAAAAATGTACAGTGCAGAACATCACCGCCAAAATAAACAGATAAATGAGAATAGTCCGCATCTTAATGACAAACATGAAATCACCCCTGGTTTCATCCTATGAAACCAGAGGTGCAGATATGCTTGTTTAGTTATGGCCAAAGGCGCACACCGGAGAAAGGGCGTTCAAATTCTCAAAGAGCATTACCCTCACATAGTCATGCGCCGCGCCGGTTCCGAAAACCAGCCTGTCCGTGTCCCCATCATCTACCGTCAGGGTGAGACCGGGAGAAATCCCAGTCAGGGTTCCGTCTTGCAGATAGCTTCCAAAAAGCAGGGTTCCTGTGACTGCTCCACCGCTGAGATTGCGAAAATCAACGTAATATTCGCCGCTTTCATTCTCAAACACCCGTGAGAACTGTTTGAGTTTTTGCCGTCTGCAAACCGTCTCGGTCAGGGCTTTTACATCCATCAGCCCAAACCCATAGCTGGTGTCATAGCCCTTCGCCCCCAAATCTACCGAGGTATTCTCAATCAAGGATTGAAACTCTGCCGAGGTCAAATCCGGGTCAATGCCTTTCAGCACTGCCGCCGCACCTGCCACGTGGGGCGCAGCAAAGGAGGTACCGGTAACCTTCGTTCCGGAAGAATAGACAGCTCCCCAGGAGCCGTTATTCAGGGTGGTATAAACCAGCTTACCGGGAGCACAGATATCCACGCTCTCATTGACCACCGAGGTACTGACGTGGACTTTACTGCTATCAACGCCGGCAACGCCGATAACCTGATCATAGCCTGCCGGATAATGGATGGCATTGCCGTTTCCATCTGTGGTGTTCCCCACCGCAGACACCACAATGACCCCCTTAGATAGTGCAAAGTTCACCGCAGCCTGTACCTCTGGGCTTTCTCCCACAAATCCAAGACTCATGTTAATGACATCGCAGTCATAATTCTGCACCGCACCATAGATTGCCCGCACAAGGTCGGATGTATATCCCAGATCATTGTTGACTACCTTCAGTACGACCAAATCCGCACCGCTCATGCCGGCGACACCCAGGGCATTCTCTGTCTCTGCTGCAATAATACCGCAGACCGAGGTGCCGTGCCGATCATTGTCGGTCACATCGTCAGTCTCGCCTACGGTGGTATAATTATACTTATATACAACCCGGTTCTTTAAATCCGGATGGTCTGCCATGGCACCGGAATCAATAACCCCCACCCGGACGCCCTTACCAGTAAGCCTCCACCGCCAGGCATCAGGCATATTAACCATGGAAAGGTTCCATTGCTCGTAGAATAACGGGTCATCAGGAGCCTCTGCCAGTATGAGTTTCTGTGCCGGTTCTACATGCACCAAACCGGGCATCTGCTGTACCAGAGCCAATTGGGATTCCGTCACGGTATAGAGATTTTCCTCCGGCACCAGCGGTGTCAGCGGAAATTCCTCGTTAGAAAATAAAACCACCGGCGGTTCCTCCAGCCGCACAATATATTCCTGTTCCTGCGCCGCCACAGGCAGCGTCAGAAACAGACACAGAAATCCAACCAGTAACCAAACGCGCTGCATGGGCACCCCTCCTCTTTATATAGATCGCGCAATTCATTGAGTTTCATCGCAACACGATTAAAACCACGATAGCTCGTGTCAAGTTAGGTGAACAGTGAATAATAGGGACTAAAGAATTTTTCCTGTATTTTCAACTGATTTTATCTGAACAATTTACTTTAAGGACCCGCGGGAATGTTAGATTTTCCCATTATTTTATCATAAATATCAAAAAATTGCAAACTATAACTTTTAAATTATACTGCAAATTGGTAAAAGTGTTTAGTTTACCCTTTGCATCTCCTATTTTCACAACATCTGCACTTTTATTAAAACTCTCGAAAACCGCATAAACACTGATGTTTTAGCCATGCATCTTTCCTATCACTCCTTTATAGCACAATCCAAACCTGAAGGCAACTCTAACCAATGCATATCTACAAATTCTCCCTTGCTTTTTGCATGTACCTATGGTTGCGCCTCTTTCCCATTTGAATTGCAGTCAATCTTTTGATGGTGCTGGTTTTGCACGAGTTCTTTTACCTGTTTCAACCGCAGAAGGCACTGTTTTACGCCGTACTTTCTCTGCTGGGTCGTCTGCCTGCGGCAATCATCCTCTTTGTAATCAAGGACTACCCCATGTGTATGTCTGCCGGTGCATATCCTTATCCCTTTTCACACCGGAAATAAACACCGCCCTCATAGGCACTAAGAGCCTTTGCACCCACGGTGCAAAGGCTCTTGAATTATCAGAATCCTTCTTTTTCTATTTTGGACTCATCCAGAGGATATTTATATTTTATGGGAGAAACACCGTATCGCTTCTTAAACGCCATAGAAAGATGCGCCGAAGAGGAAAAGTTTAAACCCTTTGCCAAATAATTGACAGTATATCCCTCTTTCAGCATTTTTGCCGCATAGTCCAATTTTAAGTTCAAAAAATAACGCATGACTCCACCTTTACAAAATCTTGCAAAATTTTTTTCCAATCCGGAGGCGCTGATTGCACAATGCTTGGCGATATCACAGACGTACAGATGGTCAAAGATATGCTCTTTCATAAACGCAACTGCTTCACGATAAACATCAAGGTTATTTTTCTTATACATAACTTTCTCCTTGTATTTATAGTTTATAGTTTTATTTTAACGAAAATTCCTTTAAAATGAAATACATATAATATACATAATATTACAAAAAATTAACACTACAAGCACAAAGTGATAGATTTTTCCTATGAGGTGGATGATAATTTTAATAAGGTTTTTTTAATTTTTTCGCAATAAATTTTGACAAAACCCGATTTCCGTGCTATAATAACAGGAAACTGATTTTTAGGTTTTTTCTAAAAAACTCTTGTCAATCGCCGCAAAATGCAGAAGCAGGGCAAAACCTCTTCTACCATCTCGCGCAATCTCGCGGCATTGCGTTCCATGTATCACTTTTTTATACAAAAACACTATGTTTCTGCTCCTGTAAGGCGCGATCCCAGTATGCATCAAAGTCTGCGGGTTTAGGATTTCTCCCCATGTATTTTTTTAATTCTTCAATCGGCATATCTACTGCTGGCATAATAAAA
>JAXJVM010000015.1:0-2215 GCA_036308515.1 Clostridia bacterium
ATCATGCGGGTGCGTGACACATCACCGACAATTTTTGCTCCCGGAAGATGTCCTCCGATACCAGGCTTTGCGCCTTGTCCCATTTTGATTTCAATGGCAGCACCTGTATTCAGATAATTTTCATGAACACCAAAACGGCCAGAAGCTACCTGCACGATGGTATTCTCTCCATAGCAGTAAAAATCTTCATGCAGACCACCTTCACCAGTGTTATATAAGATACCAAGCTCGGCTGCGGCCAGTGCCAGAGATTTATGGACATTGTAACTGATCGAACCATAGCTCATAGCGGAGAACATGACTGGCATGGAAAGCTCCAGCTGTGGAGGCAATTCACAGTTTAATGTACCATCTTTGTTACGCTGTACTTTTTGTGGTTTTTTGCCTAGATATACTCTGGTTTCCATCGGCTCTCGTAAAGGATCAATGGAAGGGTTTGTTACCTGTGAGGCATTGATCAGGATTTTGTCCCAGTATACAGGCAGTGGTTTAGGATTTCCCATGGAAGACAAGAGCACACCACCGCTGTTTGCCTGCTTATAGATTTCTCTGATTGTATCGTCTGCCCAGTTTGCATTTTCGCGCAGAGTACAGTTGCTTTTTACAATCTTCAATGCTCTGGTTGGACAGAGAGAAACGCAACGCTGACAGTTGACACATTTAGACTCATCACATCTCATACGTTTCTGTTCTTCGTCGTAACTATGTACTTCATTGGCACATTGGCGTTCGCATACACGACAGGTAATGCATCTGTTTTCATTTCGGATGACTTCAAATTCCGGATAGATAAATTCAACACTCATTAAAATGCACCTTCCTTTACTTTCACAATGACTGGTTCGCCGCCAGCAGGAGCCCAGATGTTTTCAGCATTTGGTTCCATAGTCCGAATGGCTGCTTCTTCACTGGCAATGAATACCTTATCGTCTTTTTCACCGACTACCATAGAACGTAGCTTCAATCGGTCATTCAGTGCCATTAGTCCGCCATCAAATCCTAAAACGATAGAGAAAGGACCGGTTACAAGCAGACTTGGGAACAGGGTTCTAAGGTATGTATGTTTCTTCTGGTCTTCCAAATCTGTTTTTGCTGCAATGGTACTCCAGAATGGAGCAGCAATGACGCTTGCGGCATCACCAAGGGTAAGTCCCTGTACACGTAGCAGATAATCCATGATATAGGTAATGACTTCCGTATCGGTCTGGAGCGTACATTTATAGCCAAACATTTCGATAAAACGGCGGTTTGCATCATAAGAAGAGATTTCTCCATTATGTACGATAGAATAGTCAAGCAGTGTAAACGGATGTGCGCCGCCCCACCATCCGGGAGTGTTTGTTGGATAGCGCCCGTGGGCAGTCCAGGAATATCCCTCATATTCTTCCAACTTGTAAAATATGCCAACATCTTCCGGAAAACCGACCGCTTTGAAGGTTCCCATGTTCTTGCCACTGGAGAATACATAAGCACCTGACATTTCGGCGTTAATTTTCATAACTGTTCTGGCAACAAATTCTTTTTCATCCAGTTGAAGGGAAGCCAAAACTGATTTTAATGGTGCAACAAAGTATCTCCATATAATAGGTTCATCTGTAATTGCCGGAATCTTACGGGTCGGAATGATCTCTGACTGTATGATTTCAAAGTTCTCTTTTAAAAATGCTTCACATTTCTTTCGGGTATCACGGGTGTCAAAAAACATATGTAATGCATAGAAATCTTTATACTCGGGGTAAATACCATAACCAGCAAAACCTCCACCTAATCCGTTGGAACGGTCGTGCATAGGTATCATAGAATTTGTAATTATTTCACCGGACATCTTATTTCCGTCTTTGGAAATCACTGCTGAAATCGCACATCCGGAAGGAATTCTCACTTGACCTTCAATCTTCATAAATCGTTACCTTCCTTTCAGAATAAATCAAATAAAAAAGCAAAGGCGTTCATTTTAGGGGCAGAGATGATTCTGCTCTAAAAATGAACGCCTTTGCTCATATTCAATATTTTATACATCCATTGGTAAGTTTTGTCAAGAGACCGAAGATGATGTTTTTGGTTATTATAGAAAAAAGAGTCATATAAAGTAAACAAACGTACCGTAGAGAGTGTGTAATTTTCATAATTTAGTTGCTATTTTGAATGTTGTAGAAGTATTATTCTGTTATCAGAATATCCGAGTTGGGAAAATGGTATGAAAACAAAAAAAGAT
>JAXJVM010000016.1:0-3860 GCA_036308515.1 Clostridia bacterium
CATTTAGAGAGAGTTAGAGGTAGATGCATGGCACGAAGTTTAACTCGCGTAAGATGGACAGAAGTGGACAGGAATGGACAGAAATGGACAAATGTGTACATTTTTAAAAATCGAAAATGTACACACTTTTTTGCCCCAAATCTCTAAATTTCGCCCCAAACATGAAAAAAACTGCCTAATTATGCAAAAAAAATTATGCGATGGCAAAAAAGAATGTCACTGTCTTGTTTGACAGAGCGGGCCGAGCCCAAATTTTAGGAAAAGGAAAAGTAGAAATTAGAGTGTATTTATCTCGATCTGTAAGAAAGTATAGAGTTTTAGGAGAATGTACACCCAAAGGCTGGAAATTTTTTCAAAATAGTAAGGAGCTGAAGAAAAAATGCGAAGAATATGAAGAAGCAATTCGCATAATGAAGGAACGTGGTGTTGAACTTACTATAGAAAATTTCAATTATTATATAGAAGGTGAAGACCAGAGGCGAGCTAACCAGGACCCTCTTAAGGAAAGTTTTATAGAGTTTATAAAGAAAGAGCTCAAGAATGAAACTCTTCGTCATGGAACCTATCGTCACAAACTCCATGTTATTGAAACTTTGGAGATTTTTGGCAAGATAAAGACCATTGGAGATGTCACTGTTGCAAATATCCGTGAATTTGACCGTTGGCTTAGAGATACCGGTGATAGATCTGACGTCACTATATGGGACTATCACAAGAGAGTAAAAAAGTATACTCGCCTTCTCAAACTTAATGAGGTTATTGAAAAGGATCCATATGAGGTATGCAAATTTCCACATGGCAGAAGCAAAACCAGAACTCCCCTTTCCGAACCAGAGTTGATAGCTCTACGTCGCATCAGACTTGATGACAAATATGACAGAGTTCGCGACCTCTTTATCTTTGCAGCATATACAGGACTTGCCTATGTTGATGTACAGAATTTTGATTTCGATTCAATGACAGAACAGATTGGAGATATGTTCTACATAAATGGCGTCAGAACAAAGACAGGCACAAAATATTACACCCCAATTTTGCAACCTGCAATGGAAGTTCTAAGAAAATATAAATATAATTTACCTTCTATATCTAACCAAAAGGCGAATGATTATCTCCATGTTATAGAGTCTAACCTGGGACTACAAAAAAGTTTGACTTTCCACCTAGCTCGTCACTCTTTTGCCACCCTTGCACTTGCTCATGATGTACCCATTGAGAATGTTGCTAAAATGTTGGGACACACAGATATAAAGACAACCCAAATATATGCGAAGATACTCCATTCTACAGTAGAGAGACATTCAAGAGCACTCGCTGCTTCAATCAGATAATCCTATATGCAACCATCTTCACCAACTGCGACATTCCGTTCTCTGTGAATGTCGCAGTTATCTTTTCTGCCAGATACTTCTTGCCATGAATATAGAAGATACTTTTCACATCAGGAATATTACCATTCTCCACAAGGAAACTGAACGTAAACTTCTTTGTCTGGTCAATTTTATTCTTCACTTTCCAGTTATCATTCACCAATGTACCCTTTAGGCGCATACTAAAATTTTTGTCAGTCAGATTATAATTACCGAAATAGTCCACACAAAGCTTATCTATCCAAGGCAAGGGATACAAGTTCTTCTTAGAAAGATTCTGTACATTATAATCTCCGTCCCAGAAACCAACATAAATCTTATCAAAGTACTCCTGTCCCTTTTCCTTCTCTGTATTATTAACGGTATTATAGGCAAAACACTGATTTTTGTTTGCATCGTCCTCTTCCTCTGCATCACCATAGGTACCACAATTAAGGAAAACACAATCTCCCACGGTATCATCACAATGATCTATGCACACAGGAACAATCCCGATTTCCGTGCTTCTTCCCTCCCCATCACCAGAATTGCCACGAGAACCATACACATTCACCGGCACAATCCTAAGATATTTAGTCACCCTACCAGTCTTGCTGTCCGTAACAATCTTATAGCATTTAAGAGTAAAGTATGTTTGTAACTCCTGAACATACAACAACCTGTTGAACACCGGCAGATTACCATAGCTGTCACTCCACTCCTTATAGTAATGCACATCCGCCAGCATATCATCGTATGACATATAGCTCAGTCGTCGCATCTTACCCACAGCCCAATCGCAAGCATATAGATTCTGCATCTGATGGTCAGCCTCCGAGTATTTGAGATTACATTGTTCTATGTAGTTATTCTCCGACTTGGATGAATCAGTAATTTCTACGGAAAACTCATCTACCACATTCTCTATATTCACAATTTTCTGATTATCCAATATTGACCTATTGAATGAGAATGTCACCTTCTTCCTTCTCGTATCAATATCAAACACACCATTAGTAAAGAGTTCTATCTGTTCAAGGAATTCTGCCACCGTCCAATGTGGCAAAGAGTTTGACCACTCCTCCATATCCCAAGAATGAGGAAATGTATTGAAAATAACCAGGTACTTGTAATCCGAATTCTTCAGCGCTGACAAGTCGTAATTGAAACCACAAGCATCTAAAATAATTTCAAGAGCATAGATGAGATAGTATTGGCACGACAATAAAGCACCAGTATCAATATTATAATTCAGATAACACCAGACACCCTCATACAGCAACATTCCATTCTGCATGTTGCCAGAAGTATTGTTCACCCAAGGCAGAGACACATAGCCCTTGTAATGCTCCTGACCTGGAGCCGCCACATGATATGGAGCAGTATAGAATGTCCAGTCCTGAGCATATCCAATCTGCACCTCATTGATGTAGACTGTATCCAAGGCAGACGAATAGTTAGAAGCAGATTTGCCTTGCAAGAACTGTGTTTTCACCTCCTCTTCAGAAATCTCCACGATGTTCACAGCCCCCGTCACCTGAAAACCACGGTCGTAAATCTCACAACTCAACAAAAGAGTATCCAGATTACTATCCTTTCTGTTGATATGGCCAAATATATCAATATTCTTCTGGCATCCCTTCAAGGGAAATGTAATACTCAGCGTATATGAGTCCGCACCCGTGAAAAACCTGTTCTCAGCAATATAGTCAAAAGAAGCCCCCTTCTTAAGAACCGCCTCCCTATTGTTGATGATGATATGCATATGCTATATATATTATATAATGTGTAAACCACTATCTTCTTGACTTAGGAGTCTTGTTGCGTATCAGCCTGTCGTACTCCTCCTGCGCCTTTTGCATACCCACATCACCAGTAACACTGTTCACGGTGATGAAAGGCTCGTTCAAACGCTGATGCAAAAGCCTGATTGTTTCTGTGTATTTTTCCAAAGAAGCAACAGTACTCCCACTCTCAGTCCTGTTCTCCACAATAATCTTCTGTGGTGGAGAACTTGCAGCACTTGCCATCACCATAGGAGCAGTAATACTTGAAGACACATCACTGCTTGAAAGAGAACCCACGGTATTTGTTCTCTGTGCATAGTCCAAGGCCTCCAGTATAGGACGAGTCTTCGGGTTATGCGTAAGTTTCTGCGAAGCCACCCATTCACCAGCATGCACTACACCCCTCACCTCGTCCTCACGACCCTCTGGAGTAAAACCGCCAAGCATATACCCCTGTGCCTCCGAAGCCTGTTGCTGTTTCTTTATTGCCGCAATCTGCAATGCACCTGCCGCAACCGCCATTGCCGCAGCTATAGGAGCCATGATGAAACCCACCACCGGAATGGCAGCAGCAGAAGAATAAGCATTCAAGGCCGCCACGGCAGTCTGCGCCACAGCCTGAATCACTTGCATGGCAAACATTTTCTTGTTCGCCTCCTTCTTCGCCTTAGCCTGTTCCGCCTCACGCTGTTTCTCCAGTTTGGAAATCTTGTAGTTGTTACCC
>JAXJVM010000017.1:0-3596 GCA_036308515.1 Clostridia bacterium
AAGGGATTCTGGTTGACCTATGTAAAAACCTCCTTTTTTGTGTATTTTTGGGATAAAAACGCAATTTTTCTGCAAATTTCTTTTGTCCCCTACTTGACATCAGCGTGTCCGGCTCACCGATTATACAGGACGGAAAACTGGTAGGCGCCGTTACTCATGTCCTTGTTAACGATCCTACCACCGGATATGGTATTTTCATTGAAAACATGCTGGACGCTGCTGCATAACCCTTAAACCACCGATTGCCATATGCGTCGGTGGTTTTATTATTAGGCTTAGGAGGCTTGAACATGAATCTCGCTTATTGCAATTCAACCGATAGTAGCCCTGCTCGTGGTATCAATATCGGTTGCTCCACAAAGGTTCCGTATGGGTATATGAGACACCCGAAAACCAAAGCATTTATGGTTGATCCTGATGCCGGCCGTATTGTTGCCCGAATCTATGCTTTAAGATCTGAACTGTACAATCTTACAGCGATAGCTGATATTTTGAATAGCGAAGGCATTCCTTCCCCCAGTAAGTTAAAATACCTGCGGGGAGAACTAAATTACTCCCGTGCAAAAACAACGCTGTGGAGTCGAAAAACCGTTCGTGACATTCTGAGCGATCAAGTATATATCGGGAACCGCGTACACGGCCGAGATCGCAGTACCAGTTCAAAAACGACAATGAATCCTGAAACTGGGATCGTCGTTTCGGATGCTCATCCCCCAATTATAGAGAAGTCCCTTTTTGACCAAGTCCAAAGGATCAATGAGCAGGAGACTATGAAGATTGCCCACATTTCAGAACATGGCAGGAACAACAAAACCATGCTTTTGGGCAAGCTTGTTTGTGCTGATTGCGGAAAGCCTCTTGTCAGCTTTGCCCGTAAATCTGCAAAACGCAAAAACCCCAATAGCGTGTTCTATGAGTGCTCGGATTATCACAACTTCAAAAGATGCAGCACCCATTATATCGGCGATGATATGCTGACCGAAGCTCTTATCGATGCCATTGCTGCCACATCGAATGCGGTTTTGATTGCAAATCGGTATGGTAGAGACATTGGCCCGCAGAAAAAGAAGCTATCCGCATTGGAGAAAACCAGTTCTGTTTTGGCCCAGAAGCATACCCAGCTTTCATTACAGTTGCGGGATCTCTATGAGCAGATGTCCAACGGTAAGATTACATGCGCCTACCGGGATGAAGTCAGTACAGCAGTCAAAAAAGAACGAGACGCACTGGAAGCCCGACAAAAACGCTTGGAGTCTCAAATGAACGAACTTAAGCAGCAGATACAGGCAATCCTGTTTTTTGCCGATGCTTTTAAGGCATACCAAAGAAGGCCTGTGCTTACTCAGGAACTGGCCAATGTCATGTTCGATAAAATCGAAGTACACACAGATTCCAGTATCGTGATCCGATTCAGACTCGCAAGCTACCAGTATACCTACATACCCCCAAAGCCTTGATCGGCGACTTGCGTTTCATACTGGAAACTGATATCATATGAATAAGAATAAGAAAGGAGTGGCCCCATGGAACGGTTAATATTCCACGTCGATGTCAACAGTGCGTTTCTTTCTTGGGAAGCCACTCGAAGAGTCTCCCAGGGCGAACCGGATATCCGTTTGATCCCCTCTGCTATAGGTGGCGATCGTGAAAAGAGAACCGGTGTCATCCTGGCAAAATCTATCCCTGCAAAAAAGTACGGAATTAAGACCGGCGAACCCGTGGCAATGGCCCTGCGTAAGTGTCCGGACCTGTTTCTTGCCAGACCGGATTTCAAACTGTATGAGCAGTCATCAAAGGCCTTCATGGATATCTGCAGGGAAATTGCGCCTGTAGTGGAGAAGGTGTCGATCGACGAATGCTTTTTGGATATGACTGGTACTCATCGCATCTACCCGGACCCCGTCGCTATTGCGCATACTATTCGCAACAGGATCCGCAGCGAGCTCGGTTTTACCGTCAATGTGGGTATCGGCAATTGCAAGCTGTTGGCCAAGATGGCCAGTGACTTTGAAAAGCCGGATAAGGTACATACTCTATACCGACATGAGATCCCAACAAAAATGTGGCCACTCCCTGTGGGCGATTTGTTTTCCGTTGGTCATTCAACTGCAGAAAAACTGGAGCGAGCCGGCATAAAGACCATTGGGGATCTTGCAAAGGCAGATCTGATCCGTGTGCAGCGCGTCATTGGCGTCAAAGCGGGCAAGCAGATCCACGATTATGCCAACGGCATTGACCCCTCTGAGGTCCTGGCAGCCCCTGAGGAGGCCAAGGGCTACAGCATATCAACTACGTTAGAAGAAGATGTCGTCACTGCAGAGCAGGCTCACAAGGTCCTGCTGGCCCTTTCAGACAGTGTTACTGCGCGCATACGGGCTGATGGAGCAAAGGCATATTGTGTTGCTGTATCCATTCGCTCCAACGACTTCAAAACAAGGTCCCATCAACGCTCTTTGGATAATCCAACTGACATCTCTCGGGAGGTCTATCATCTCTGTAAGCAGCTGTTTGCGGAACTTTGGGACGGCCACACCCCATTGCGCCTTTTGGGCATATCTCTGACGAATATCACCAGAGAGGACACACCTCAAATGTCGCTGTTCCCGGATGAGAGTAAGGACAAAGCCCGTAAGCTGGACCAAGCCTTCGATGCGATCAACACCAAATACGGTTCTGCCACCATCGTGCGTGGTACCAGCATGCAGTCAAAATTGAATGTGGGCAAAAAATATCAAGCCCAGATCGAGCAGAAGAAAAAGCAGGATTAACCTGCTCATATATTAACAAGCCCTCCACACCGTGGAGGGTTATCTATTTAACCGATAAGGAGACAACAAAAATGAAAGAAACAAACGAATGGTATCAGATCGAGCTGGACATAACCAAGTACACGCCCGTCTGTGCTTTCACCTTTCACGTGCCAGGAGGAATGTCGCGTTCTCACTCAACAGAAACATATGTGGAATATGTTCCGGATCCCGCAGATCCTGAGAATACTATATATTATGTTTGGCTCACTTCTCATCGCAACAATCTAAGACTGTTCAAGTATGAAGATACTATCCAGTGGCCGGCCCATGATAAGTTGATCGTTACCAAGATACTCGAAAAGATAAACAACAGCATAGTATTTCTCAAGCATTTGGATGTCTTTACATCCGAGGATTGGCCCGAAGTGTTTGGGAAAACCTATAAGGGCTACAAAACCACAAGGCGCAAATCTGAGAATCCTTAAAAAATTGATTTCCACCAGAATGAACCGACGGTCCGGCAAATATCAGAATTTGTCGAAAATGCGAGAAGTCTTAAAATACGGTATTTTCGACATTTCATCTATGTCAACTTAGGGATTCTGGTTGAGCCATATGAAAACCTCCTTTTTTGTTTATTTTAGGTATATATTCGCAATTTTTCTGCAATTTTCTTTTGTCCCCTACTTGACATCAGCGTGAGCGGCAGCCCCATTATCCAGAACGGCAAACTCATCGGCGCCGTGACCCATGTCCTTATCGACGACCCAACCATGGGCTACGGGATCTTTATTGAAAACATGCTGGATGCGGCAGGGTAAACAAAAATGACAGGGGCTAATTGCC
>JAXJVM010000018.1:0-3244 GCA_036308515.1 Clostridia bacterium
ACCTTCTTGGCACTGCCGGCAACGGTCAGGTTCAGGTCGCTGACTTCTCTCTGCGCCTCGGTGGGGTTGATGACAAATTCACCGTCAACCAGACCAACGTAAACTGCCGCAATGGGGCCGTTAAAGGGGATATCGGATACAGAAACTGCCGCAGAAGAACCAATCATGGCACAGAACTCCGGTGCGTTGTCCTGCTCTACCGAAAGCACGGTGGAGACGATAGAAACGTCATTGCGCAAATCCTTGGGGAACAAGGGACGCATGGGACGGTCGATGACACGAGAAGTCAGAATGGCGTTCTCGGAGGGACGACCCTCACGACGGGTGAAGCCGCCGGGAATCTTACCTACGGCGTACATCTTCTCTTCATAATCAATGCTGAGCGGGAAAAAGTCAATCCCGTCTCTGGGCTTGTCCGAAGCGGTAGCTGCGGTAACAACCACGGTATCACCGTAACGAACCATAACCGAACCGTTTGCCAGTCCGGCAACCTTACCGAATTCCAGGGAGAGTTTTCTGCCTGCAACTTCAGTTTCGTAAATCTTAGTCATAGCAATGACCTCCTTAAAAATAATTTTGATGCAGGAGGCTTGCCTTAGCACTTAAAAATCCAGGTTCTCTATGCAAGAGCATGAATTTTTAACTGCTAAATGCTTACTTCCTGCGGATATCTCTACCCAGAAGAGATATCAAAAAGGGCAGTCTAAAGACATAGACCGCCCTTTCGCTCTTAGTGTCTGAGTCCGAGCTTCTCGACAATAGCACGGTATCTGTTGATATCGTTCTTTGCCAGGTAGTTCAGAAAGCTTCTGCGCACACCAACCATCTTAAGCAGACCGCGTCTGGAGTGATGATCCTTCTTGTGGGTCTTGAGATGCTCGTTGAGGTGGTCGATACGGTAAGAAAGAAGTGCAATCTGCACCTCGGGAGAACCGGTATCACCCTCGTGGGTCGCATACTTCTGAATGATTTCCTGCTTGATGTCCTTATCCATTGTGATTTCACCTCCGTTTTTTATAAATCCCCGTACAGCTTGGAAATGGGCGGTGAATCCTCAGCCCCGAAATCTAAGCCATAGGTTTGTATTATGGGGCTTTCCCCATAACGTCCATCGACTATCTTAACACATTTCTTTTCCTGTGTCAAGGAAAATTTCTCAAAAACTTTTATTGGTCTTCCGGCAGCATGGAGAGCAGCTCCTGCTCCGTCAGAACGGCGATTCCTAAGGCGTTTGCCTTCTCCAGCTTACTGCCTGCCTCGATGCCGGCAACCACAAAATCTGTCTTTTTGGAGACGCTTCCACTGACCTTGCCACCGTGGCTCTCGATGAGGGCTTTTGCCTCACTGCGCTTTAGGGTGGGTAGCGTACCGGTCAGCACAAAGGTCTTGCCGGAAAGGCTATCCCCGGTCTGCTTACGCTGGTAATCCAAACGTACGCCTGCCTTCTTTAGTTTGTCCAGAATCTCCAAAGATTTTTCATCCTTGAGATAATGCACCAGACTTGCTGCCATTTTGCCGCCGATATCATTGATGGCGGCGACGGTTTCCTCGTTCGCCTCCATCAGGGCATCTAAGCTGCCGAAGTTTGCCGCCAAAAGCTCTGCGGCTCTGGCGCCAATCAAGCGGATTCCCAAGCCGGAAAGCACCCGTTCAAGCCCTTTTGCCTTGGATTTTTCGATGGCGTTCAGCAAATTCTGCGCTGATTTTTCGCCGAAGCGTTCCAGCCCAACCAAGTCCTCAAACTTCAAATAATACAAATCGCCGCAATCGGCAATCAGTTTTTCTTCCAATAATTGTTGCACTACTGCAGGTCCAAGACCCTCAATATCCATAGCGGGGCGGGAGGCAAAATGGATGATGCTCCGCATCTGCTGGGCAGGGCAATTGGAGTTCTGGCAGCGCACGGCCGCCTCCCCTTCCTCACGGTAGAGAGGCGCGCCGCAGGCAGGACAGGTTTCGGGCATAGCAAACACCGTTTCCTGTCCGGTACGCTTTTCGGTCAGTACCCGAACCACCTCGGGGATGATATCCCCTGCCTTTTGAATCACCACAGTATCGCCGATGCGGATATCCTTATCCCGGATGTTGTCCATGTTATGCAGGGTGGCACGGCTGACGGTAGAACCTGCAATCCGCACCGGTTCCAACACCGCATTTGGGGTTACCACACCGGTGCGTCCCACCTGCAGGGCAATGTCCAAAAGCTTGCTTTCCTGCTGTTCTGCCGGGAACTTATAGGCAATTGCCCACTTTGGGGTTTTGGTGGTGGTTCCCAAGGCTTCACGCTGGGCAAAGCGGTTTACCTTAACCACGGCACCGTCAATATCAAAGGAGAGATTCCCCCGGCTCTCACCAATCCGCTGGATTTCCGCGTAGGCTTCTTCGGCACCGTAAAGGAGCTTCTCCGACCGTATGGTCTTAAACCCCAAAGACGCCAGATATTCCAAAGATTCCTTATGGTTGGTCAGTTCCTTGCCCTGAATCCGCTGGACGTTAAACACAAAGATATCCAGCTTACGCTGCGCGGTGATTTTGCTATCCAACTGACGTAGGGACCCTGCCGCCGCATTTCTGGGATTGGCAAAGAGGGGTTCGCCGCTGAGTTCTCGCTGCTCGTTGAGCCGGAGAAAGCTTTCCTTGGACATAAACACCTCACCACGGACTTCCAGAAAGGGTACTTCCTCTTTCAGCCGCAAAGGAATGGAGGCTACCGTTCTTAAATTGGCGGTGATGTCCTCCCCCACATAGCCATTACCCCGGGTGGAGCCCCGAACAAACCGGCCGTTCTCGTACTCCAGAGACACAGAAAGCCCGTCAATCTTCATTTCTACCACGTATTCCACGGCATCGGTTTCCAGCTCACTGCGGGTGCGCTTGTCAAAGTCCTCAAATTCCTCTTTAGAAAACACATCCCCCAGGCTCTGCATCTGTACCTGGTGCTCTACCTGAGAAAATCCCTCTAACACCTCACCGCCCACACGCTGGGTGGGAGAATCCGCCGTTTTCAGTTCTGGATGGGCGGTCTCCAGAGCAATCAGCCGCTGCATCAGGGCATCGTACTCAAAATCGCTGACCGTAGGACTGTCCAGCACATAATATTCGTGGTTATATTGTTCCAACTGCGCTCGCAGCTGTAAAACTTCTTCCTTGATGGCTTCCATGGGCTTCCTCCCGATTGATCGTCCGTATTTGAACTAACTTTTTTTCTAGTATAGCATAGCAAAAAAATTTTCGCAAGATGTTC
>JAXJVM010000019.1:0-12382 GCA_036308515.1 Clostridia bacterium
ATTATGGTGTTGGAAAATGGCGAAATTATCGAGCGCGGCAACCACGAGCAATTGATTGCCCTACAGGGTAAGTATTACCAGCTCTACACCGGCATGTTTGAACTATCATGAGAAAAGAAAATGGAGAGGTCTGAGACCTCTCCTCAGACTGTCGAAAAAGTCGGTCTACCGCAAGCACAGAAAAACAAAAAGAATGTAGGGTATGGCATTTATGACATACCGATAAAGAACAAATGGTGCGAATCCCATCGAGGAATCCGCACCATTGCTTGCTTTTTCGGCATCTGCCAGCGTGTCGATACGTTTATCGACACGCTGAGCAGTCGCATAATCGCAACTGCTCATCATAATTCTGTTTTAACTTTTTTTACCCCAACTATTGACAAAGAGCCTTTATTCGCCGTAGCCGTTGCTATAGCCGCCATTGCCGCCGTTGCCATTGTTGTTCTGGCTCTGATTGGGTTTGCGATCAGGCTTTTTATTCTGGTTGTTGGGCTTTTGGTCGGGCTTCTTATTGCTCTGGTTGCCGTTGCTGCCCGGCTTTTTCCCTCTGCGGCTTCGGTAACGGTTTCTTCCGCCCTTGTTCTTCTGCTCTTTCTTCTCACCCTCTGCAGGCTCGGCAGTTTCTGCCGGTGCCTCGGGTACAGGCTCTGCCGCAATGGGTTCAGCGATCTCAATGTCCTCTTCCTTGGGCTTGGGACGTTCCAGGCGAACCTTGCCATTCTTGTCCAGCTTCTGGAAGTCACCCAGCACGTAGGTCTCGAATTTCATATTCTCGCCGTTTTCGTCCTGGAACTTCACCTTAATCTGACCCTTTAGCGTAGCAGTATCTGCCACAATTCCCACGCCATCGGGAGTTTCCACCCGGTCGCCACGCTTGGGCATCCGGGAGAGCATATCCTCGTAAGCATTCTGCTCATATTGCAGGCAGCACATCAGCCGTCCGCAGACACCAGATATCTTTGTGGGGTTCAGAGACAGGCCCTGTTCCTTTGCCATCTTAATGGACACGGGATGGAAGTCGTTTAAAAAGGTACTGCAGCAAAGGAATCTGCCGCAGATGCCCAGACTGCCCAGTTGACGCGCCTCGTCACGGACACCAATCTGCCGAAGCTCAATCCGGGTACGGAAGATGCTCGCCAGAGACTTGACCAGTTCCCGAAAGTCCACTCTGCCATCGGCAGTAAAGTAGAACAGAATCTTGCTGCGGTCAAAGGTGTACTCTGCACCGACCAGCTTCATATCCAGCTTGTGCTCGGCAATCTTTTGTACCGCAACCTCAAAGGCTTCCTTCTCCTTGACCTTGTTTTCCTCCGCCTGACGGAAATCATCCTCGGTTGCAATCCGGATGATAGGCTTTAAGGGAGAGACAATCTCACTGTCTTCTACCATTTTATTGGGGATAACAACCTTACCCATTTCCACGCCCCGGGCGGTCTCTACCAGCACCTTGGTTCCGGTTTCCGCCTGGATGCCGTTGGGATCAAAGTAATACGCCTTTCCGGCGCTGCTAAATTTAACGCCTATGATTTCTATCATGGATTTCCTCCCAGTATTCCGTTGCCATGCAGAGCACGGCAATCGGGTAATTCACATTCTGCGCAATCATGCGCTGATACTTCATGGTAATTTCACTGAACCGCGCCGCCGACTGCCGGGGAATCAAATTGCAGAAGCTACGAATTTCCTCTGCCTTGTCCTCGTTGCTGATGGCACCGCCCAGCTTGCCATACATGACATCCCTGCTCCATGAGAGCAGAATCTCTAACAGTAAGACGCTTTCAGCACGGTTTTGTTTCATAAATCGGATAAAATCATACAAATCCCGGTGGGAACCCTTGCCCAGTGCGAAAACACGCCGCAAGACTTCCTCTCGCAGAGCGATGGTGTCCGCATCCTCCAGCAGTTCCAGGGCTTTGCCGATGCAACCACCGCCCATCACTGCCAGCCGCATGGCTTCGGCTTGGGAAAGCCCTTTTTGTTCCATGAGATAACCCTCTGCCTCCTGTCGCGAAACCGGATGCAGCCGCAACTGAACTGCCCGGGACAAAATGGTGGGCAGAAAGGCGTTGGCGTTCTCTGCCAGTAGCAGAATGGTACAGTATTCCGGTGGTTCCTCAAAAACCTTAAGGAGACTGTTCTGTGCCGGTGCCTGCATGGTGTCCGCTTTGGGAATCACATAGACCTTCCTCTCCCCGGCATAAGGGCGGATGTAGACGTCCTTCTTCATACTGCGGATCGTATCCACCAGCACAGTTTCCTGTTTCTTAGACGAGTCATATCGCTGGTTGGTCACCACCGCAAAGTCCGGGTGACTGTCCGGGTTGTCCGTCCCCAGGATTGCCCCGGCAAAGGCTTTGGCAAGGGTCATTTTCCCCATACCTTTGCCGCCTTCAATGATATAAGCATGTCCCACACGCTCTGCGGACAGGGTATGGGTCAGCAGTGCTTTGACGGATTCGTTGCCGCGCAGTTCCTCAAATGCCATACCCTCACATCCTTGCTTTCTTAGAATTTCACCGCGTTGCGGATGTATTCATTCAGTTCTTCAATCTTGACTCGCTCCTGCTCCATGCTGTCACGGTGACGAATGGTCACACTACCGTCCTCTTCGGAATCGAAGTCATAGGTAATGCAGAAGGGCGTTCCAATCTCATCCTGCCGGCGATAACGCTTACCGATACTGCCGGCTTCGTCAAACTCGCACATGAACTCACCTGCCAACTGCGCATAGACCTCTCTTGCCTTATCAGAGAGCTTTTTGGACAGGGGCAGAACTGCCGCCTTGATGGGTGCCAGTGCCGGATGGAAGTGCATCACGGTACGGACGTCGTTCTTCTCGGCGTCGATGACTTCTTCATCGTATGCCTCTACCAAAAACGCCAGGGTTACACGGTCTGCACCCAGAGACGGCTCAATGCAGTAGGGGATATACTTCTCACCGGTTTCGGGGTCGTTGTATTCCATCTTCTCGCCGCTGTGGTTGCTGTGCTGTTTTAAGTCAAAGTCAGTTCTGTCTGCAATGCCCCAGAGCTCGCCCCAACCAAAGGGGAACATGAACTCAATGTCAGTGGTGGCGTTACTGTAGTGAGACAGTTCCTCTTGCTCGTGGTCACGGAGCTTAATGTTCTCCTCAGCAATACCCAAAGAGAGCAGGAAATTCTTGCAGTAGTCTTTCCAGTAGGAGAACCACTCCAAATCCGTGCCGGGCTTACAGAAGAATTCCAGCTCCATCTGCTCAAACTCACGGGTACGGAAGGTGAAGTTACCCGGGGTAATCTCGTTACGGAAGGACTTACCTACCTGACCGATACCAAAGGGAATCTTCTTTCTGGAGGTTCTCTGTACGTTCTTGAAGTTTACAAAGATACCCTGGGCAGTCTCGGGGCGAAGATAAATCTCGTTTTTACTGTCCTCGGTGACACCCTGGAAGGTCTTGAACATCAGGTTGAACTTACGGATATCGGTAAAGTTGTGCTTGCCGCAGCTGGGGCAGGCAATGTTGTTCTCTTCGATGAACTGCATCATCTTCTCGTCAGACCAGCCGTCTGCGCTCTGGTTTGCAGCGTCCTCAATGAGCTTATCGACACGAAATCTCGCCTTACACTCCTTACAATCCATCAAGGGGTCAGAGAAGCCGCCCACGTGACCGGAGGCAACCCAGGTCTGGGGATTCATGAGGATGGCAGCATCCAGACCTACGTTATAGGGGCTTTCCTGGACGAATTTCTTCCACCAAGCCTTTTTAACGTTGTTCTTAAACTCTACGCCGAGAGGGCCGTAATCCCAGGTATTTGCCAAGCCGCCGTAAATTTCGGAGCCGGCATAAACAAAGCCTCTGCCCTTACACAGGGCTACAATTTTATCCATGGTTTTTTCCGTATTTTTCATTGAAACCAACCTTTCCCGATGCCGCTTTCGCATCTGTTATGTTCTTTGTAAAATCATTATCCCTTATCATATCACATTTTTCAGGGAAATTCAAGTATTTTACGAAGAAAAACGGTGCAGGCTTTTGTTTTAGGATTATTCTGTTACTCTTAGTAAATTCCATAAAAAATAACGCCACCCCACTAAAGTACGGGGTTAATTCTTTAAAAACCCTTATGGCATAACTGTTTGTGGTCTTGCCTTTTTTATTGTTATTATCCTTCTTCTTCTTTGTTATTTTGTCAATGGGTTTCCTCCAATTTGTTTCGCCCGACTATAGCCTTCGTCATAGGTTATCCTATCTTCGCATAAGCATAAACGAGGTGATTCTATGCTGAACTATATCTGGGGCGGAATGATATTGATTTCCCTTATTGTTTCCATTTTTACCGGGCAGGTGGAGGCAACTGCCGCCGCCGCAGCTGAGGGGGCAGGGGCTGCCGTCCAGACCTGTTTGACTCTGCTTGGAATTATGTGCCTGTGGACAGGGCTTGCCAAGATCGGAGAAAAGCCGGGCTGGTACAGGCAATGTCACGGCTGCTGTCTCCATTATTGAAGCTCTTATTCCCCAGGCTGGAAAAGGACGCCCCTGCCCGGGGAAGTATCGTCATGAACATGGTAGCAAACCTCTTCGGCATGGGCAACGCCGCCACTCCGCTGGGCATCAAGGCAATGCACGACCTGAACCGCCGGAGTCTGCATCCCTCCACTGCCTCCAACGAAATGTGTATGTTTGTGGTGCTGAACACCGCCTCTCTGCAGTTGATTCCCACCACATTGATATCTCTGCGGCAGATGTACGGCTCTTCCGCTCCCGGCGAAATCATCCTGCCTGTCTGGATTGTCAGCGTCTGCGCGCTGGCCGCCGGAATCTCCATCGCCAAGCTATTAGAAAGGAGGCGGTGCCTGTGACCTACCTCTCTGCCTTTGCGCTGCCGGTGTTGATTGGGGCGTTTCTGGTACTGGGCTTTGCCAAAAAGGTCAGCGTTTACGACTGCTTTGTAGAGGGTGCCAAGGACGGCTTGCAAAGCCTGGTAGGCATTGTGCCGCCTCTGGTGGGGCTGATGGTTGCCATTCATATGTTTCGCGCCAGCGGTGCGCTGGAGCTTTTGGCAAACTTCCTCTCGCCCTTGCTCCATGCCATTCATCTGCCGGCAGAGGTTCTTCCTTTAGCCCTTTTGCGCCCCATTTCCGGCAGTGCCTCCACTGCCATTGTCACCGATATTTTTCAAACCCTTGGCCCTGACTCCCCTGCCGGAACCATTGCCTCAGTCATGATGGGCTCCACCGAGACCACCTTTTACACCGTGGCAGTTTACTTCGGCGCCGTAGGGGTGAAAAACACCCGGCATACCATTGCCGCCGCCCTGACTGCCGACCTGACAGGCATGCTACTGGCGGTAATGGTGTCGCATCTGCTTCTTTTGTAGAGAACCCCGCCGAAAATTACACTGAAATGAAACCGAACTGTAACACTGTTGTTGTCTTATCTATGTTATAATGATTTAGTATGGTGTATTGTCTCTCTTCGACGGACACGTCCGTTACATACCATAGATTTACAAAGGAGGTCTGTGCCATGGCTCAGAAATCCGGAGGGAAAACCTCCGCAAAAAAAACAACTCCAAAAAAGAGTTCGCCTGCCAAGGCATCGGCACCGGCAAAAAAGCCGGCGCCTAAAAAAACCGGACAAGCTCCGGAAAAACAGGAAAAACAAAGCTTTCTCACCAACGAAATTAAGGGAATTGTTATGGTTGCCTGTGGCATCTTCCTGTTATTCGCTTTTTTGACTAGTTCCACCGGTGCGGTGGGAAGGTTTTTGAAAAACATTTGCTACGGACTGCTGGGTGTTTCCGGCTCTATCAGCTGCGTCTTTCTGGTGCTTACCGGCATTCACGTTTTTCGGAACAAAGGTGCAAAACGGAACCTGGGAAAGTTATTCCTGCTGCTGGGACTGATGCTCAGCACCTCGGTGCTGACTGCACTGTTTTTCGGCGACGTAGCATTTGTCGCCGGAGGCTTTACGGATCAGGTGGTCAACCTGTACCGGGACGGCGCCCAAGGCTACGGCGGCGGTCTACTTGGCGGCGGACTTGCCAAAATTTTAGTTGCCCTGGTGGGTGTGCCCGGAACCTGGATTATGGCAGTGACTGCCGAGCTGATTCTGGCACTGATGCTGACCGGTATTTCTCTGGCGTCGGTAGCCCAAAAGGTTGCTGACAAAATAAACGCACACCGTGCCAAGTCGCCGGAAGTCGAGTTCCAGGAGGAACCCAAACCCCGTACCAAGTACTTTGAAGGCTACCTTGCCGGCGAAGAACCCATCAGCAGTCAGCCCGAGCGAAAGTCCCGAAAGAAAGCCCCGCAGCCGGTGGACGAGCCTTTGCCGGAGCGGTTTGAGTTAAAAGAGGACGACGAGTTATTCCAAACCATCCTCTCCCCTAAGGATGCCCAAGCCATTGACCAGGAGGAGCTTCCCTTCCGGCTGGATAATATGAAAACCGGCACCATCAGCGAGCTGCCGGACATTGATAAGGACGGCGCAGTGGTTGCCAAAAAGAACCCTGAAGACCAAGAGGACGAGGAATTTGTTCCTCCCAGCGAGGCAAAACTGGAGGACGTGCTGGATCCCCTCACCCAGAAGGCGGTGGACGCAGGACTGCCTTTAGACCGGGCAGTGGTTGCCGGACGGCGGATGGCCGCGGAGGACGACCCCCTCACCCCCGAGGCGGAAATTCAGGAGCAGATTGCTGAGCACACGCCTCAGCGGATGATGGAATACACCATGCCCACACTGGATTTGCTGGATACACCCAAGCCTCGGAAGCAGTCGGTGAAGGAAATCAAGGCCGAGCTGGAGGAAAAGGCAAATCGGCTTCTTGATACCCTCCGCAGCTTTAAGGTGGAGGCAAAAATCATCAACATTACCCAGGGTCCCTCTGTCACCCGGTTCGAGCTGCAGCCGGGCTTTGGGGTGAAGGTGTCTAAAATTACCGCCCTCACCGATGATATTGCCCTGAGCCTTGCGGCACCCGGTGTCCGCATTGAAGCACCCATCCCCGGAAAATCTGCCATCGGCATTGAGATTCCCAACCGGGAGGCAAGTCCCGTTCCCATCCGGGAGGTACTGGAGAGCGAGAAGTTCCAGAGCTTCCAGAGTAAGACCGCCTTTGCCCTGGGTAAGGACATTGCCGGCACCTGTATGGTGGCGGACATTGCCAAGTTCCCCCATGTGCTCATTGCCGGACAGACCGGTTCCGGTAAGAGTGTTTGTATCAACTCTTTGATTTTGAGTATTCTCTATAAAGCCAAGCCCGACGAGGTCAAGCTGATTATGGTTGACCCCAAGATGGTGGAACTGGGTATTTACAACGGGATTCCCCATCTGCTGATTCCGGTGGTGACCGACCCCAAACACGCCGCCGGCGCCCTGAACTGGGCGGTGGTGGAGATGCAGAACCGTTACAGTCTGCTCAAAGACAACAACGTCCGTAACCTCAAGGGCTACAACGCCCTCATGGAGGAACGGGGCGAGCCGGAGTCCAAGCTACCGGAAATTGTCATTATTATCGACGAGTTTGCCGACCTGATGATTGCCGCCAAGAGTGAGGTGGAGGATGCCATCAACCGGCTGGCAGCCCTGGCGAGAGCTGCCGGTATGTATCTTGTCATTGCCACCCAGCGGCCTACGGTCAACGTGATTACCGGTGTCATCAAGGCGAACATTCCCTCCCGTATCGCCTTTAATGTCACCTCACAGATTGACAGCCGTACCATTTTGGACGCGCCCGGTGCAGACAAGCTGCTGGGCAAAGGTGATATGCTCTACAAGCCCAGTGGTGCCGGAAAATCCCAGCGTATTCAGGGCAACTTCGTTTCCGACGCGGAGATTGAACGGGTCATTGAATATATCAAGAGCCAGTACGAAGCAAGCTATGATACTGAGATTATTGAGAACATTCAGAAGGAACAGGAGCGGATTGAAGCAGGTGCCGAGGAACAGACCTCTGCCGAAGATGACGGCGTTTTCCGCAGCGGCAGCGAGACAAAAGACGAACTGTTTTTCCAAGCCGTGGAAATGGTACTGGACAACGGACAGGCATCTGTTGCCATGTTCCAGCGGCGGTTTAAGATTGGTTATCAGCGGGCGGCACGGCTGATTGACCAGATGGAGGATCGGCGCATCATTGGCCCCTACGAGGGCACCAAGCCCAGACAGGTACTGATTTCCCGTCAAGAGTTCTTAGAAATGAAAATGAACGAGCCAAATTAAGGCTCGGAGGGAGGTGCAACCCCCCGAAAAACGGTGAAAAAGCACAGTTTTTCTGCCAGGTTCAACAAAAGAGTATACGAAAAATTGTGCAAGTATACAAAATTAAAAGTTTTTATGAAAACGACTGGAAATTTCCTAGACTTTGTAGTACAATGTTAGTCGTAAATGAATGTTTACGTATTTTTTATCAAAAGGAGATAAGGTGAAATGAACAAACAAGAATTGGTAGCTGCTATGGCAGAGAAAGCTAATCTGTCTAAGAAAGACGCAGAAGCTGCTCTGGCTGCTTTCGTAGGTAGCGTTGAAGACGCTCTGAAGAAGGGCGACAAGGTTCAGTTGGTTGGCTTTGGTAGCTTCGAAGTTAGAGAAAGAGCTGCTAGAACCGGTAGAAATCCCCAGACCGGCGCTGAGATGAAGATTGATGCTGCTAAAGTTCCTACCTTCAAGGCAGGCAGTGGTCTGAAAGCACTCGTTAACGGCAAATAAATTCTTTTGTTGTCGTTCGAATTGTCGACATATGAAAGGCAACCGGTTATGGCCGGTTGCCTTTTTGCGTTACATAGATAGTATGCGCTACACTGATATGGATAGAAACAACCCCCGGAGGGAAATCCCTCTGGGGGTATGGTTTTTACGGTAGTTCCAGCTTGGGGGTTAGTTCTCCGGGCTGACGGTTTGCCGGTTCTACAAAGATTTTCAGGGTTTGTCCCGGCATCACTGTCATTGCCGGCAGGTTCACCTGATATACTCCGTAGCCGGGAATCACCGAGAAGGTTTCCTGCGAGATTCCACTGAGCTTGCCGCTCTCATAAGCGCAACAAATTAGCCGAAGCTCGGTCTCCTGTTCTGCATCGTATCCGGCGTTTTTGACTGTTACCTGGGATATGGTCAGCCGACGATTCAGCTTGACCTGTGCCACAGTACGGCCATTGATTGCGCTAACGCGCCAATCCGCGCCGTATAAGGGCTCTGCAAGCTTTTCCAGCACGAGGGTACTCCTTGCAGAAAGCTTCAAATTTTTACCCAGTTCCAGTACTTCACCGGCAGGAATCACACTATCATCTGCCATTTCACCATCATGCAGGAATGCGTAGTAGCCACCGCCAAGCATATCCTGATAGATACCGGAGAGTCCCTCTGCTTCCCAGGGGATAAAGCGTTCTCTGCCGGAGGTATTACGAAATACCCGATATTTGTCATAGTCAATGGCGGTCAGCCCGTCACTGTAATTCTTCAGTTCTGTCTCCGCATAGGTATCGTAAAGGCTGGAATTACGGTGAATCTCCGCACGACCTTTGGTTTCCCATACAGAGATGGCTATACCGTCACCGCCAGCATCAAAGGCAAGCATGGGCGGCTGCGCCTCCATCCAGACGAAGCGTTCCTGCTCCGGTTCCTCTTCCTCCGGAGGTTCTGTGATAGCAGAAGCTGCTTCTTCCTGTTGTTCCCGGGCATCCTCTGACTTCCAGAGCTCGGTAAAATCCTCCCAGGGCTGCTTTGCCGCCATATACATCCGCCGCAGCAGCTTGGTAAAGGAAGAATCACTCCCCGGCCATTTGCCGGCAATGGCTTCTCCTTGGTCTGCAAAGGTCAGCGGATCAAAGTAAGCGCTTTGACCGCTGTACACGTTATAAATATTCCAGGGTACGATTTCTTCCTCGGTTTCTGCCGTCTCGGCATCCACAGAGAAGCGCAGGCTGACATACTGCTTGCCTTGGGTTTGCGCCAAGGGCACGGGATAGGTCAGATACAGGAATCCGTCCTCGGCGGCTATCTCCGCCGGCGCAGTTATGACGATTGGTTCAGCGGTTCGATTCGGCATGGTTTCAATCAGCAACGCAGAGGTCGGCTTTTCCGCTTTCCAGATTTTCACGGTCAGGTAATTCTGCTTTTCCGGGTCAACTGCCATGGCCATTGCCATGCTCCCATCTGCCCCCAGTGTACGGTAAGGGAAATTCTTACCGCCAATCCACCGGCTATGTGCCGGGACATGAACCTCGGCAAAGCCAAAATCATCCTCACGTCCAGAGGAACCCAGATTGATATCATTGCCAAAGGTCTGACCGGTATAGTCCGGCATCTCCTCCGGTAGCACTGTCAGCAAATACCCCCGCTCCCGGGTGTAATCGCCGGAAGAGATGGCTGCCGTTGCACGAATTTGACGGCTATTTTCAAACCATTGGGGACGAGTAATTTTCCCGTTATCACCCAGAACTTCCTTGGCATCCTCCCCAGTAATCGCATCTACGGCATTCCAACGTATCTCGGCACGGGTTCCTGACTCTGTGGTATAACTCTCGGAAAGATTGCCGGTAATGGCATCCGGGGAGGCATTGTCTTCCAGGGCATATACCGTTGCCTCGGTGGCAGCCACGATATTCTCATGATCCGACACGCGCAAGCTGAGCCGCGGTGCGTCCTCGCCTTGGTTGGCGAACGCCACCTGCCCTGTTTCGCCACCGGAAATCCGCAGGGTTAAGGTGACCTCACCTCTGGCATAGGCTTCATTCACGGCATGGCTCAGATCCATACTCTGTACAGCAGCGCCAGCATCAACACGAGAGGAATAAATCAGCCTTTCCTCGCCCTGGGGCAGGGTCTCACCTTCGTTCCACTGTCCGTTGCTGATTTTATAAATGAAGATTTCCGCATCTTCATCCGCATGGAGCATACGAAGCTTCAAATTCACCAGGTACATAGCACCCTGGATATTGCCGGGGTTGAACCGGAATTTCAGGTAGGCATCCGCACCGTTTCCGGCACGCAGTTCCTTGTCACTGTGGTTCGTGCCCGTCTGGGCTGTTTTTTCCAGCCAGGTTTTGGTCAAATCCGTCGGGTCAGGGTCACTAGCCTCGCCGGTCACCACTTTCAGGCAGGGACGGCAGGCGGCATCCTCATAAGAACTGCCAGCAATGACTGCCGCCAGCGAGGAAGCTGCTGCATCCAGATGCAGAGACACCTGATTCTTCCTATCCTCCATCCATTTTTGGAGGTATGCAGTCAAATCTATTTCAAGCACCTGGGTTTCTTTGCCCTTCACGTCCACCGGAAGGTCGGCAATTTTAATCTCCCCCAAAGCCGCAGGTCTGTCCTCATAGCTCATATCTCCGTTCCAGTCAGCGGAAGGCATCAACCACAACCGCATAGGCTGAGAAGCATCAATACCGCCGTTTACTGCAATCAACCGCAGGGTCGCTTTCTTCACCTCACCGAGGTCTTTGTCGTCCACCAGGCTCTGCAAATCAAACTGCAGATAGACATGGCTTTCACCACCCACCGGATAAAGACCTTCCGCCAGGTTGTTCCCGGCAGCCTTCTTTTCCTCCGTTCGGCTCATGACGGAAGCCTCTTTGGCAGGCGCAAACCGCAAAAACTCGCCCTCTGCGCTCACTGTATTTGGCTTTAACGTCATCAATCCCACAGGAACAAGCCCCAGAACCATAACGCTGGCGATGACGATCACAACCGCTTTTTTCAGTGCAGAAACGACTTTTTCTTTCATACAATCAACTCTTTCATGCAGCTCCGACACTTCCGGTAATCTGCAAGATTCTATACAGAGTGTATTGTATCATAGTTTCCTCGATTACGCAAGGAGATTTTTGCGACACACCGGGAGATGAATCCCGCGTTTTTACCCTATGGCGTATCCGTGTTCCAGGGGGCCGGAACCCCTGCCCAGATTCAGCCCGGCACGGCGTACAACCGGAGCATTTCTCTTTGCAATTTCATGGCATTCCTCCTTAATATAGTAAAAAGCGAAGTCACCTGATACAGGTAACTTCGCTTTGAGACGAATCCTTTCGCGCTCCCTCCGTTGGCATTATCCAAATCAGGTTTAGGGTCGAAGCTCTCTGCTTCCTCTCAGCCCGGTTCCACGAGCTCCCCTGTCAATATTTACTTTTTTAGCCCGGAGGCCAGCCCAGATTCCGCCCCGCCAGCAGGTGGAAGTGGAGATGCCCCACCGTCTGACCGCCGTCCTCGCCGCAGTTGTTGACAATACGGTAGCCTTTTTCTGCAAAGCCCTGCTCCTTGGCAAGCTTTGCCGCAACGGCGAAAATGTGACCCACCACTGCCGCATTGCCGTCCGTCAGCGCGTTGGCAGAGGGGATGTGCTCCTTGGGAATCAGGATAATATGGGTGGGTGCCTGAGGGTCAATGTCCAGAAAGGCGTACACC
>JAXJVM010000020.1:0-4523 GCA_036308515.1 Clostridia bacterium
ATCCTTGACATTCTCTTATACGGTACCCGCGGTGAAAAGCTGAAGCTGACCTATGAGCACAAATATGCCAAAGGCACGAAGTTCGCCCGGTTTGAGGGCGTTATGAATAACCTGCAGCGGCGGCATGGAGAAACCAACTCAGAATGGGTAAAGGCGGAAATCGAAAGTTATATGGTAGAGATGCCATGCCACGGATGCGGAGGAACCAGACTGAAGAAAGAAATTCTGGCAGTTACTGTAAATGGATTGAATATTCATCAGGTTTGCCAGCTTTCTATTGTTAAGGCCCTTGAATTTTTCTCGAACCTGACACTGAATTTGTCGGAAAAGGATAAAATCGTCGCAAAACACGTATTGAAGGAGATTAACGACAGGTTACGGTTCTTGGTAAATGTGGGACTGGATTATTTGACTTTGTCCCGAAGTGCCGGAACCCTGTCTGGAGGCGAGGCGCAACGAATTCGGCTTGCCACCCAGATTGGTACAAGTCTGATGGGGGTTATCTATATTCTGGACGAGCCCAGCATCGGTCTTCATCAGCGGGATAACGATCGCCTCATTGCAACCTTAAAGCATTTGCGCGATTTAGGAAATACACTCCTTGTGGTTGAGCACGATGAGGATACCATGCTTGCGGCGGATCATATCATTGATATCGGACCCGGTGCCGGTGTTCACGGCGGTGAAATTGTTGCCCAAGGGACCGCGGAAGAGATTATGGCCTGCGACCGTTCGGAAACCGGACTATATCTCAGCAGAAAAAAACAGATTCCTGTGCCTGCCAGCCGAAGAAAGGGTAATGGGCAGAAGCTTGAAATCTTTGGGGCCGCAGAGAATAATCTAAAAAAGATTAACGTTAAAATTCCCTTGGGAACATTTACTTGTATTACCGGTGTTTCCGGGAGCGGAAAGAGCTCGTTTGTCAATGAAATCCTTTATAAAGAGTTGGCAAATCAGTTGAATAACGCAAAAAAACATCCCGGAAAGTTTGACAGAATCAAGGGTGTGGAACACCTGGACAAGGTCATTGATATCGACCAGTCACCCATTGGGAGAGCCCCCCGAAGCAACCCGGCAACCTACACTGGGATGTTTGGAGATATTCGAGAACTGTTCGCCATGACTCCGGAAGCAAAAGCACGGGGGTACCAGGCCGGGAGATTCAGCTTTAATGTCAAAGGCGGACGCTGCGAATCCTGTACCGGAGACGGTATTATCTGTATTGAAATGCACTTTTTACCCGATGTTTATGTTCCGTGTGAGGTCTGTGACGGCAAGCGTTATAATCGGGAAACGCTGGAGGTGCGTTATAAGGGGAAAAACATCTACGATGTGCTGGAAATGACGGTAGAGGAAGGCTGCGAATTTTTTTCCAATATTCCCAAAATTCAGCGAAAGCTTCAAACACTGTATGATGTGGGATTGGGCTATATCAAAATCGGTCAGCCATCCACCACCTTGTCTGGCGGCGAGGCTCAACGCGTGAAGCTTGCCACTGAACTCAGCCGAAGGAGCACCGGAAAAACTGTCTACATTCTGGATGAGCCAACAACGGGGCTGCATACTGCGGATGTGCATAAACTCATAGAAGTACTGCAGAAGCTGGTGGATGCGGGAAACACCGTGGTGGTAATCGAGCATAACCTGGACATGATCAAAACTGCGGATTATATCATAGATTTGGGGCCCGAGGGTGGTGACCGGGGCGGTGAAATCGTGGTCTGCGGTACCCCTGAAAAAGTAGCGAAGTGCCCGGAATCCTATACCGGAAAGTATTTGAAAGAATATTTGAAGAAGAAATAGATATATACAAGAAAACCCATAAAAGGGCGTATTGCTCTTTTGTGGGTTTTTGCATAGAAGAAAATTTTTTGCGCCAAAAACGGTGGAATTTATCTTATTTTCTTATTGACGTTCACGCAGGGGAGTGGTATAATAAACGATAATGTAAAAGTATTTGCAAAAAACAATGCGTGGAAGTGATAGTTGTTGAATAACGAAAAGGTAACCCATACTCCAAAAGGTTTATCCGATGTGTTGTGGGATGAATGTGATTTAAAATTCCGGATTGAGTCTGTTGCCCGGGAGATATTTTCCGGTTATGGCTATAAGATGGTGCAGACTCCCACCTTTGAATATTTTGATGTGTATCAAACAGCTACGCCCAACAAGGCGGAAAGTATGTTTAAGTTCTTTGATGTCAACGGCAGAATGCTGGCGCTAAGACCTGATTTTACTACTTCAATTGCCCGGCTTGCCGCTACGAAGTCGCTGGGGGAAGAAACGCCATTAAGACTTAGTTATTCCGGAAGTACCTTCCGCAATGACGAAGCCTTCAGTCAGGCACGGCAGCGGGAATTTTCTCAGGTTGGCATTGAGTTAATTGGCGAAAATAGCATCCATGCGGATGCTGAGGTCATTCGCGTGGTGATTGAAACCCTGGTTGCCGCCGGAATGAAGCAATTCCAAATTGATATTGGACAGGTCGGTTATTTTATGACGCTTGCCAAGCAGGCTGATTTGTCGACGGAACAAGCCGATGAATTGCGGAGTTTTATCAACGATAAGGATTTTGTGGCAATTGACAAATTTCTTGCAACGTTGGATATTCCGGAAAACCTGAAGGCGATTTTTGCGAGCATGCCGACCCAGTTTGGTGCCGTATCCGTGATTTCTGATGCTATGATGCAGGAGGGAATTGGTGCTGAGGCAAAGGCTGCCCTGGAAAACTTAAAGCAGATTTATGATATTCTAAAAGCACAGAATTTCGAAAAATACATCTCTATTGATTTGGGCATGGTTCCCCATCTGGATTATTATACGGGAATGATTTTCAAAGGATTTACCTACGGAATTGGATTCCCCATTTGCTCCGGTGGCCGTTATGATACCTTGATGGAGAAGTTCGGACGCAAATTGCCGGCAACCGGTGCGGCAATCGGGGTGGAGCGGTTGATGTCTGCCCTGCAGGATGAAAAGGCGGTTACGGAATCCAAAACTCCCGCCTCGGACTATGTTACGGTTGCCCTTGCCAAAGGAAGATTAGCGGAATTGTCTATTGAGATTTTTCAGAAGCTGGGCTTTGATGTGGCAGAAATGAAGACCAAGACCCGTAAGCTGATTTTTACTGACCACGAAAAGAAGTTTAAGTTTATTCTGGTCAAGGCATCTGATGTTCCTACATATGTAGAATACGGAGCTGCTGATATTGGCGTGGTGGGTAAAGATACTCTGCTGGAAAGTGGCAAGGATTTATATGAGGTTCTTGATTTGGGCTTCGGCACCTGTAAGATGGCAGTGGCTGGTCCAGCTGAACTGAAGGGAAATCTGGAAGGCCGCAACATCATGCGTGTTGCCAGCAAGTATCCCCAAATTGCCCGGGAATATTTCCACGGGGTTAAGGGTCAGACAGTGGACATTATTAAATTAAACGGTTCGGTGGAACTGGGCCCTCTGGTGGGACTTTCTGAAGTCATTGTTGATATTGTTGAGAGCGGAAAGACCCTGCACGAAAACGGTTTGACCGTACTGGAGGATATCTGTCCTTTGAGCGCCAGATTGGTGGTTAACCGTGTCAGCATGAAGCTTCATCGGGAGAAAATCGTAGAGCTGATACAAAAGATAAAAGGAGAACTGAACTAATGCGTCTATATCCTGCAATTGATATGATAGACGGACAATGTGTCCGTCTTGTCCAAGGTGATTACCGTAAAAAAACCACCTTTTCAGAAGATCCGCTGGCTGTTGCACTGCGCTGGCAGGAGCAGGGCGGTGAATTTATTCATCTGGTAGATTTGGACGGTGCCAAGACCGGGGATATGCCGAACTTTGATATGATCTGCCGAATTGCGGCGGAATTGGATATTCCCATTGAGGTTGGAGGCGGTATCCGTGATATCCATGCGGTAGAAAAGTATTTAGAGCATGGTGTCAACCGAGTGATTTTAGGAACTGCCGCAATTAAAAATCCCGATTTTGTCAAGGAAGCGGTTAAAGAATACGGCAAACGAATTGTAGTTGGGATTGATGCCAAGGACGGCATGGTTGCTGTTAGCGGCTGGGAAGAGGTCAGTCAGGTTTCTGCTCTTTCTCTGGCAAAGCGCATGGAACAATTGGGCGTTTGTACAATCATCTATACCGATATCGCAACCGATGGTATGCTGAAAGGTCCCAATCTTTCCGCTATGCGTGAGATGGCAGAGTATGTAGCAACGGATGTTGTCGCTTCCGGAGGAGTTTCTTCTCTAAAAGACTTGGAACAGTTGAGTAAGACCGGTGTGGAGGGCGCTATCGTTGGAAAAGCCCTATATACCGGGCATATTCAACTGAGTGATGCAGTATCGTTGTGCAAATCCATTTGATAGATTTTACATACAAAATTGAGAAAGAAGGGTGTTTTACATGGATTTTTTAAATGATTTGAAGTTTGACGAAAAGGGATTCATTCCTGCCATTGCACAGGACGCAATCAGCGGCGAGGTGCTGATGTGTGCTTACATGAACAAGGAAAGTCTCGCTAAGAC
>JAXJVM010000021.1:0-3209 GCA_036308515.1 Clostridia bacterium
AAGAAAATGACCATGGCATTTTCTTAGCAAGCATCGTGAAATGACGCCACATTCCCTCACAACTTGGGAGCATCCCACCCCCAATGAATCGAGCCCCTGGCTACGGCAAATCGCCATAGCTAGGGGCTCGTGGTTTGATACAGAATTATACCTTTATTGTAGCAGAACTTCCACCAAGCTTGTCCTTTGTAACAATGATTTGCTTGTCAATCTTTTCCTTAAGTTCAGCTACATGGGAGATAATGCCCACAAGACGATTGCCCTTTATGATACAGGAAACTCTCCAAACAATCCACCTCTTAATTTAAGGGGAGGACTCCCAAAAACCGAGAGTCCTCCAACACATTTAAATTTAGTTCCCGGCAACACTTCCGTAAAGCATTCCATCCATCCTTACGCTTCCCGTACCTTCCGGAACGGATTCCACCGTCCCTTTGCATAGCAAATCAAAAACAGCACAAACAGGAACAGATTGTGCGCAATCATGCACGCCCAGGCTGCCACCAGCCCCAAATCAAAGAAGCTCGTACAAATAAAGGTTCCTACGATGCGCACCAGCCACATGCCGACGATGTTGTATACAAACGGCCGCTTCGTCTCGCCCACGCCCTGCATCATGCCCTCCATAATAATGGAGAAGCCGAAGAACGGTTCCGATACCGCCACCATCCGAAGCACTGTGGTTCCGAGGCGAATGACCTCCTCCGAATCAGAAAAGATACTTACCAGTGCCGGTGCCGCAAAGAATAACGCAGCTCCCGAGAATATCATTAAAGCAATTTCAATCGGGAAGAACATCCGTGCCAGCTCTTTCAGGCGCTTTTCATCGTTGGCTCCATAGGCATTGCCCGCCAAGGTTGCTGCCGCCGTTTGCATACCGTAGCCCGGAATGTAAAAGGCGGATTCCACCGTATTGGCAATGGTATGTGCCGCCGTGGACACATCCCCCAAAGCGTTTATCATAGACGCAAATGCCACATAGCCCAGGGATGTACCGAAGCGCTGCAGCATATTCGGCATGGCCACCCGCAGACAAGGCTTTATAATCTTCATATCCGGCTTTAAGGACTGTCCCTTCGGAGACACCGACGGGTGCCGCCAAAGTACAATCGTAATTAATATACCTCCTACGATATAAGCAATGGCACTGGCCACCGCCGCACCGATCACGCCAAGGTCCGCGCCCCACATGGTAAATGTAAAGGAAAATACCGTAAGCTCTCTGGTGGGATAAATCAGTAAAATGTTCAATACCACATTGACAAGATTCACCACCGCACCGATTTTCATCGGTGATTTCGTATCTCCCGCCGCCCGGAGCACCGTACCGAAAATGGTACTGGCTGTCCGGAATAACATCGGCAAATATAAAATCAGGAAATACTGTCCTGCCAAATCCCGGATTCCTTCATCCACTTGCATCCATTTCGGAATCTGTCCGGACAAGCCTACCGTTATCACCGTAACCACGATACCTACCGCCAGCACGGAAAGCACCGCCTGAGAAGCGGCCCGCTTAGCAGAGTCTTTTTCTCCGGCTCCCAGCGCCTTTGCAATAAACGCCAAAAATCCCACGCCCACTGCAGAGATGGTACTACCCACCAGCCAGTTCAACGTGGTGGTGGCGCCTACCGCTGCCGTAGCCTGGGTTCCCAGACTACCTACCATAGCAGTGTCGATATATTGCACGGCAGTCTGCATGAGCTGCTCTAACATGGTAGGCCATGCCAGCGCCCAAATCACACCGGCCATACCGAAATTGAGCCGGCGTTTTTTACTCTGTTCCATAACTAAATCCTCTTTTAATTAGTCCTACTGCTCCGGCTTTTTCTTCGGCGGGCGCAGTCCCATGGAGGTATTATTAGATATCATCTTATCGCACTCCTTTGCTGCTTATTATCTAGGGTTAAACTTAACTACTATTTTTCTTTGCGATATAAAATACATAACTGTAATAATCTACTACTAATCTAAAATAAAGCGATTATAAGCTATCCTTTTTCCTGTGTTTGTTTTAAAGTTTTCATCTATACACTTTTTTATCTTTTCCTGTTCTTTTTCTTTATCCATAACCGTTAAATTTTCAAGCAAATCAGCTTCCCATTGTATTTGAAAATCAAGTCCATCAATTTTAGATGGAGTATGATGGTTGCCTATTATAAAGCATATTCTATCAATATTTTTGTTATAGCCTACCTTTTTTAATATTTCTTTCGCTACTGCTGGTCCTTCCTTTTCTTGATAGACACCATCAATAGAACCGTATTTTTTTTGTGCTTCAACCGCACCAATATCATGTAGTATAGCAATAATACTGATGAATTCTTTTTCTTCCTCTCCGATATTTTCTCCTTTCATTATATCTTCTGCATTTTTCAAAACTTTGAGAGTATGCTCTATGCCAAAAGGAATTTCTTTGAATACTTCTTTCATCTCTATAATAATTTTTTCTTTAAACATAAATTACCTCCATTTATACCTTATAGGTGTTTTAGTTCTATCTATCCACTTTTTTGTTCGCCGATACAATCAGCATCATGGGACGGCGCATTTCATCCTGCATCCCCGGAATATCCATCATGTTTTCCGGCGGCTGCGGCTCCACAATATGATTTATTATAAAACCATTTGAAAGCAGTGTATTTAGATATGTGGTCAGTGTTCTATGATATTTTGTAACCTTTTCTCCCAAAAACACAGCTGTCCGTTTGCCCTCATAATAATAATTATCCACCGGAAAATGCAGTATTTCTCCTTTTTCGTTATAATGCCAGTCTTGTGTTCCATAGGCAGTAAAAACAGGATGTTCAACCGTAAAAACTAGCTTACCACCAGACTTCAGTATTCTATATATCTTTTTTACTAAAATCTCATAATCTGCTACATAGTGAAACGCAAGTGAACTTAATATTACATCAAAACTCTCCTCTGGGAATTCCACATCTTCTATAGCACAGCATTTATATTCAACCTGTGGAAAATGTGTTTTTTCTTTGGCTACCTCGAGCATTTTATGAGAAATATCAACACCTACAACAGAAGACGCTCCGTGTTCCATCGCATAAATACAGTGCCATCCATAGCCGCATCCTAAATCAAGCACACGCTTATCTTTAAAATCCGGCAGCAGCTTTCTCAATGTTTCCCATTCTCCTGCACCGGCTAGTCCCTGCTGTGAGCGACTCATTTGACTGTATTTTTGAAAAAAT
>JAXJVM010000022.1:0-27884 GCA_036308515.1 Clostridia bacterium
ATATGTAAACCGTCAAACCGAGCCGACAGAGTACATCATATATTCCAACCGTCTGCTGGCTGCCGCCCGGGAGGTACTCAAACGCAGCCGAAACTTAGGTCTTGCGTACCTTATCACCAAGGACGAGGCGTACGCAGAAAGGTTGTGGACTGAAATCAACCACTGCTGCACTGTGTGGCAGGATTGGCACAACTACCACTTCCTTGACACCGGAGAAACTACCATGGCGGTTGCAATGGCTTACGACTGGCTGTACGATTACTGGACGCCGGAACAGCGAAAGATCATGGAAACCGCCATCGTTGAACGTGCCCTTGAGGCGATTATGGAGGACTATCTGGAAATCCCCGGCAGAGACAGGGCAAACACCCCTCCGGGCTGGGTGAACTACAAGAACAACTGGAACCTTGTCTGCGGCGGCGGCGTATCGGCAGGGGCGTTGGCAATCCTTGATTCCGACCCTGAATATGCAGAGCTTTGCGGCAATGTTCTGGAGCATATGCTTGTGGACATAGAGGAATCTCTTGAAAACTATGCTCCCGACGGCGGATATGTTGAGGGTGCAAGCTATTGGAACTACGCGGGCATTTACCTTGCCTACCTGACCCAGAATCTCATGACTGCCGCAGGTGACGACTATGGAATTATGCGGACGCCCGGTCTTGACACCACCGCTTACTTCAATCTGGATATGGCAAGCAGCGGGGGAGTGTTCAACTTCTCTGACTGCGGAACCTACGATTTGGTTGACCCTGCCGCATACTGGTACTCAAACGCATATCGCGACCCTGTGCTGCAGGCTACCATACGTTCCGTGGAGGAGGGTCAGACCAGCGATGACGGACTGTCTGTTCACAGAGTTCTGTTCTATGACCCGAAATTAGAGGCAGATGTGGGTGTGAAGCTGCCCCTTAACGCCAAATACGATAACGCAGGCGTGGTAACCATGCGTGACAACCGTGAGCTTAGCGACAACTATCTGATTGGATTTAGAAGCGGTGACAACTCAGCTGACCACCACCATCAGGACGGCGGAACCTTCATCATAGATATGAACGGTGTTCGTTTTGCCAAGGACTTTGGTGCGGGTACCTACAACGAGGCAGGAACCTATCACCGTTACCGTTACAGTGCACAGGGACACAACACCTGGGTCATCAATCCGGATATGACCTCCTTCAGCCAGGTTGACAAGGCACGTGCCCATATCGATAAGTATGAGGCGAATGACTACGAGGGCTATGCAATTTCAGACCTCAGCAATCTATACAGGGGTAAGATAGACAGCATCCGCCGCGGTGTGAGAGCACTGGAGGGCAAAAAGGTGTTTGTGGTTGAGGACGAGCTGAAATCAGCAAATCCTGTCGAAGCCTACTGGCAGATGCATACCACTGCTGACATACAAATACTGGAAGGCGGCAAACAGGCGGTGATGACCATTGGCGAAGATCAAATGGTAGCAACGCTTTTGACAGACAATGACGCAGTGTTTGAAACCCACGCAGCAGAACCCTATGAGGGTACTCCAAACTACCCCGTTTCAGACTCACAGGCGGATACCACAAAGCTGATTATTCACCTGACCAATGTGACCGACGAGCGGGTGGCGGTTGAGTTCAGACATATATACAAGGGCGAGGAAATCCCCACCAAGCATGTAGAAGTCGAGCCTCTGGACGCATGGTCGCTGAATGACGGAACCTATGAGGAAGACCCGAAACTGACTGACCTGAAGATCAACGGTGAAACCGTTGACGGCTTTGCCTCCGGAAAACGCAACTATAAGGCAAGCGTGAAATGGGAGGAGCTTGATGCTCTTAAGGTTACTGCGGACGGCGATGAGGACGGCGAAGTAACGGTCAGATACCCCAAAAACTATCCGGGTACCATTCTGGCAAAGGTGACCAAGGGTGAACAATCAACCACCTACGCGATCAAGGTTGATGTCATCTACGATTTGTCAGTCTGGAATGACTCCAAGAGGCTTGAAATCAAGGGTCTTAGCGCAAGCGACGAGCCGCAGCCCGAAAATTGTAAGGAGAATGTTCTCGACGGCGACTATAATACACGCTGGTCGGCGAAGGATCGCAACTGGATTGATTTTGACTTGGGCAAGGCGAAACAGGTGGATTATATCACCTTGGCATTTATGAGCGGCGACCAACGCATTGCCTACCTTGAGGTGGCTACCAGCGACGACGGAATTGAATGGACCACCAGATATTCGGGACAGAGCAGCGGCAAGACCCTCGATGATGAGAAGTTCCCCGTAGGCGCCAAGAGCGCAAGATATGTCAGAGTTGTGGTTGCAGGAACTTCAGTATCTCGCGTAGGCTGGAATAGTGTGACCGAATTTAAAGCGTTCGGAAAATAAAATCTAAAAATTTAAATGATAAAATTCAAGGAGTGAATATGATATGAAATTTAATAAGCTGCTGAAAAAGATGTGTATGCTGACAGTAGCGATACCAATGGTGCTTAATGTTGCAGCAACATTTTCAGTATCAGCAGACACTACTGATTTACCGGTAAACAAAACGGTGGTTGAAGAGAATTTTGATACACAGTTCTGGGAGGGTTCTACGTTAAAGAATACATATACAACCAATGGTACTTATACTTTGCTAGGTCAGAACTTTACAACAAGATCAGTTAACCGTAGTTTTAGTCATGTTGATGAAGCTAATGGGGCGTTATCGGGAAAGAGTATTAAACTTAATAACGGCACTTCGACAAATAGTGCACAGTTAAGAGTATATCCGGGTACATCTGCTACCGGTTTTCCGAATACTCCGATGGGATGTGAATTTTCATTCAGATTTGATAATTTTGGAACAGGTAGCGACTCAACCTACTTGCAGTTATATACAAAAAAAGCATTTTGTATAGATACACAGGGTAATGTAAGCACAACTGCAACAAGCACAGATGTTGGCAAGCTTGAATTGTATAAATGGTATACTGCAAAGGTGCGTTATGACCTTAATGCAAGATTATACGTTTATACAATAACAGAAGCTGATACAGGAAAAGTGATTTGTGACCAGATTAAAGCACCCTATGATTCAGATGTGACAACGAGCTCCGGTTATTTCAACTTTTACACATTTGCAGGAACTGTAATTTATTATGATAATGTGAAAATATACACAGCCGATGCATCGTCTGGTTCAGCAATATCAGCAGATGGATCATTTAGAATTCAGGGAAATGTTTACGGAAGACACGCAAACTTTAAGGTGCTTGCAGGAACGGCTGTTACAGGTGAAGAAACAGTTTTACTGTATAAGGATGGCGTTCAAGTTGAAAATCCGTTTAGTTGGTGGAATTCTGCCGGTGATATATTGAAGGTAAGCCTTGATGAGCCGGGAAATTATCAGATATATGTTTTGGACTTAACTGATGGAACAAACACTCTTGACGTAGGTATGGAGTGGACTATCCGTGAGGTTGGCGATGCTGTGTTTACAGAAAAGGATGGAGCAATAACGGTTGATGTTACAGCTCCAAAGGGAAGCCTTGTGGGCGGTGATTACAGAGTTATCCTTGCGGCTTACGATGGAAATAATTTAAAAAAGGCTGCCGTAGGTGATGTTGTTACTGCGAAATCAGATAATGACACTATAAACAAATTTACGACTGAGATTACAGAAGTTGATGGATACACAGTTAAGGCATTCTTGTTTAAGATGGATGATCTTAGTCCGGTATGGGAAGAGGTTCAGGTTTACTCACCTGAAACAGCGGAATAAGTATAAAATGTAAATGAATGATATTCCGGGGAATAACTATGAAGAATCTCGACAAAGACCGAGATTCTTCACTGCGTTCATAATGGTGCCTCATCCACCGCGAGGGGTCACCTTCCCTTTGCGGTGGATGAGGTGGAAACTGTCCCCCTACGAAAAAAATGCAAAATTGAAAAGACAAATTGCAATGATAATAAACACAATATCTCTTATCAACACATTACCCTGCTGATAGGAAGGATTTTACAAATGCTTATGCCGACGCAGGGCGGCGGAAGGGAGATTGTTATATGAAATTTAATGAGCTGCTTGGAAAAATTGGTTCACTGTCGTTGTCTGCGGTGCTGGCCCTTAACATTGTGACAGTGACCATGCCGGTATCTGCCGCAGCCTTGACAGATACAGTGTATATAGATGAAAATTTTGATGATTACACTGATACTGCCGAAGCTTCATACACTAACGGATATAAAACATGGGGTGTGAACTACATCATAAGTTCCAATACGAGGGAATTTGTGAATGAAGATGGCGGAGCACTTAGCGGAAAGAGTATGAAGCTCACGGTGGGCACCGAAAAAGGCAGCCAGTTCCGTGCCGGGGACTCGGCAGGAGAACTCACCACCGATCCGACGGGCTACTCTGTTTCGCTGAAATTCGACAGTTTTGGAACGGAGAACAATCAAATAAAGATAGGCGGCTTTACAGGGGTTATGATTGGAACGGATGGTACGCTGTACGCAAAGAGTAGTACAAATACTTCCTCGAAGGACTACAGACTGGACACCGGTTTCAAGCTTTTGACCGGAAAATGGTATACACTGACCTTTCGGTTTGCAGAGGGGCGGAAAGACTGTGTGATAATCGTTCGGGATGCCGTGACCAATGAAGCTTTGACAGATCCTTATCCGTTTAGCTACAACTCGGCACCAAGTGCAACCTCCGGCTTGTACTTTAACCTGACGGCGAGCAAGGGTTCAACCGTGTACGTGGACGAGCTGAAGGTGTTTGGTGCTGCCCACACAACCGGCGGTATCTATGGCAGATATGCGACATTCGAGCTGCTTGAAGCAACCCCGAATACCGATACGCTGCCGAGTGTTGTCGTTACCAAGGACGGAGTAGAACAGGACACCGGTTGCTGGTGGGAAGACGGCACCCTGACTGTTGCTTTGGGAACAGGTGTAGGAAATTACCTTGTTAGAGTAATCGAAATTGAGGACATCTCAGGCAATACGATAAACACCGAAATGGCATGGCTTGTGACAGGGAGTGACGACGAGGTCAGTGTTGCTGATTTTAATGCGGCGTGCAGCGCAGGTGCGGACAGCGTGAAGGATTTCCTTATGAACAATGGCAGCAGATTGGGTGTCAATAAGAACTTGTATCAATACATGGATGATGCTGCCTTGACCGACTTATGCACTGCTTTGGTGAACGATATACCTGCTGACGGGTATGCCGGGCTGCAGGAAATCTGCGAGGCTGTGGAAGAACTGATTTTACTTCCCCAATATAAGGCACTGACAACGGGTGAGGAGATTCTGTCCTTTTTAGATGAAAAAGCCGGCGCAATAGGTATGGACACGGATGTATATGATAACCTGAATGAGTATGGAGTAACCAAGCTCGATGTATGCAAAGAAATAGCTGCGAAGAAGAGTGGCGTTGTGTGCAATACACTGGCGGACATCTGCGCGTTTGCGGAGGAGCAGACATTAGTTACAGTTATGAATATGGCGAGCGTAGAGAACGTCAGTGCGTGTGGAGAAAAACTGTTTTTCAAGCTCGGTCTTGATAAGGCAGTGGTAGGAGAAACCTATACCTCACGCAAAAGCATAATTTCTGAGGATGTATGGAATCGGGTGTATGATTGGAAGCCCGAGGCGGGCGGTTTTGCCGATCTTGGTGCGATTGAGGATGCTTTTAACAAAAGCGTTATTCTCAGCGCGGTAGCACATGCTACGCTTTACACCGAAACAGAGAGTATTCTTGACAGTAACGACGAATTTTTGCAGGCGGCGAACATTGGCTGGGACACAACCGCATATGATGCGCTGAATGACACAAAGCCCGTTATGCTTGCCCTGACCGGACAGACCTATGTTGATCTTGCCGCTTTGAAATCGGCGTTTGATACGGCGGTGGCAGCACAGGAAGATGCTGAAGCAGAGGAAGCAGTTTCCAGACAGCCCAGCTACGGAGGCAGCGGCGGCGGAGGCGGTGGTTTCGGCGCTGTTTACGGCGGAACGATCAACTATGCTTCTGAAAGTAAAACCGAAGCCGAGGACACAACGGACGAAAAGCTGGAAGAAGAAACCGATAACATTGGTCAGACAGCTGTATTTGATGATATCGGGAATGTTCCCTGGGCGGCGGAGGCAATCCTCGCATTGACAGAGGAGGGCGTGATTAACGGTAAGGGCTACGGACATTTCTGCCCTGACGACAAGCTGACCCGTGAGGAGTTTGCAAAAATGCTGGTTTGTGCTTTTGTGCCGGAGGACGAAGCTTCGGAGTTGGTGTTTGATGATGTTGTTGACGGTGCGTGGTATGCTCCGTATGTGAGCCGTGCTGCTGCCGCAGGCATTGTTCAGGGAATCGGACAAGGTGAGTTCGGAATCGGAAACGAAATTTCCAGACAGGATTTGGTTGTTATGTGCGTCCGTGCGGCAGAATATGCAGAGATTACTCTTGACGGCACCACCGAGGGCGCCTTTTGCGACGGTGAGGCTGTGGCAGATTATGCTAAGGACGCAGTGGAAAAATTGAGAAATGCAGGAATTATAAGTGGCGATGAGAGTAATTCATTCAATCCCGAAAACGGTTCTACAAGGGCAGAGGCGGCTAAAATTCTGTATGCCGTTATGAATAGGGGGAAATAGTATGAGAAAAGCAAGATGGATTGCGGCGGTGCTGACGGTACTTATGCTTATAGGTATGCTTGGCAGCTATGCGGTATACGGCAGCTCTGTTGATATGCTAACGCAGCTCGGTATTGTTGACGAGTCTGACGGCAAAATTGTAACCAAGGGCGAGTTTGCACAAAGTCTTGTGCGCTTTATGAATATGGACATCGACTACAAGGGATTTACCGTATTTGAGGATTTAAATCCGGAGGATGAATATTATTCGGCAATCACTCTGCTGGCGGACGGCGGAGTATTATTGGGTGACGGTAATGGAAACATTGACGCAGATTTGCCGCTTACCTACAATCAGGCGGTTAAAATGCTTTTGTGCGTGATGGGCTACAACGATTATGCACAACAAATGGGAGGATATCCAACCGGATATTTGAGGACTGCGCATAGGATAGGACTGATACCGACAAACAGGAGTCAGGGCGAGACATGGCTTGAGGAAAATGAGGCTGAGACTATGCTGATTCAGGCTTTGGAAACTCCGATACTGAGCATTTTGTCCATTGATAGCAATGGAATGGTAGCATATACTAATACAAACGGCGAAACACTCGTGTCTGCGTATCTGCACCTAAGCTACGGCGAGGGAATCGTGAATGCGGCATTTGGCGTTGACGGAACTACCATGGCGGATCTTAGCAACGATGAAATTTGTATTGGAGGAAGAACCTATTCTTTTGACGGCTCAAACAAGGACCTGGTTGGCTACAGTGTTGAGTTTTGCTATGACGAGGATAATAATATAGTCGCGCTTGTGAAGTCTGACCAAAACAAGAGTGAAAATATTGCCTTTGAAAATCTCATCAGTACGGATTTGACCCGGGAAATCAGATACACCAACGACAAGAGCAAAGTAAAAAGCATCGTGTTGAGAGCGGACATGGAGCTGATTTACAACAACGCACCACTCAGAAATATGTCGGATATTGACCTGACGGATAAGGATGGTGTTATTACCGCTATTGATAACGACGGGGACGGAGATTATGATTATATTCTGATTGACGCCTGCGAGGATTTTCTGGTTGGAAGCGTAGATACTGTTTCCGGCAAGGTTTATGAGGCGAACGATAGGACGAATGTTATTGAATTAAAAAAGACAGGCTGGACGGTTGTGGTTGTTGATCCGTTTGGGACGGAGATGGCAATCGACGAGATTTTAGAGGGACAGCTTTATACGGTGTACAGAAATAGTACCGACAAAAGACTGACAATGTATTACTGCTGGGACGAGGTTTCGGGAAAGGTTGAGACTGTTTACCAAAACAGTCGTAAGGAGCTGATTATAGAAGGAACAAGCTATCTGACCACGCCGTATTTTGACAGAGAATACAGCAATGTGGAAGCAGGTTATGAGGGCGTATTCCTTTTGAACCGCTTTGGCAAGATTGCGGCATATTTGCCAAGAGGAGCCTCGGATATGAAGTTTGGCTATGTTACCGCCGGCTGCGATAAGACTGTGTTTGAGACAACTTACTTGCTCCGCATTTTTACAGAGAATGGGACCTTTGAGGAGCTTCCGTTAGCTTCTAAGAATGTAACGTTTAACAATACACTTACGACTTCGGCAAATGCGTATGCAGGCTTGCTGAACGATGGAAGCGTTACGCCGCAGCTCATCAGATATAAGGTCAACCGTTTGGGAAGTATTACGACCCTGGAAACGGCACAGGCAGCGGACTGGGTAAATCCTAATCCGGAACAGCCGCAGCTGGAACATATGATTAAGTATACCGGCAGCAGATATTACACCGGCGGCAGATACATTTCAAGCTCCAAGTTGTGGGATGGTAAGATTCAACTGAGTGCTGATACAAAGCTGTTTGTCGTTCCTGAACGCGGAACGGCAGCCGAGGATTCGGATTATCGTGTGATGAACGCTGTCGGGGAACTGCAGAGTAACGCTGACCACAATATGGCGGCGTATCGTGTTGACGGCACTTCACATACAGCAGATGTTTTAGTCAAATTCTATAAATTTGAGAATACAAGCATAAGTAACAGTAGCACTATCGGTGTATATGACGAAACTATAGTAAGTCTTGGCGAAGACGGAGAATTTGTTACCTCGCTTATGGTATATGTTAGTGGCGGAACGCTGACGGAGAAGGTTCTGAGGAATGCAGATGCGTTGAACAATCTGAAGGACAAGGACGGAAATCCACATACACTGAAGCGCGGTGATGTAATCCAAATGACGCCTTCCATTGAAGGAACAATTCTTAATGTGAGGATGCTTTATGATTACAGCGCTGAGCCGGATAAACAGGTGGTGCAGGACTCCACAGCAAACTACGGCAGCGACTCATCCCCATCCAATGTGGCGTATACTTACAAGAAATGGTATGAGGGAAGCCACTGGAGATTTGCTTATGTTTACGAGGTAGACGGCAGTAATCTGTGGGTGAGCAGTACCGAACCTACGGGTAAGCTGACCCTGCATGCCACTGAGGCAGATTCACTGCATGCTTATATTGCTTCGCCGGTGCTTGTATATGACTCGGTGAATGATGAATTTTACAGCGGTGGGTCCGGAGATATATCGGACTATGTTCACACCGGAAAGGCGGACAGGGTTATGATACTTGCTCCGAGCGGAGTGACGAAGCTGGTTTATGTTGTCAAGAAATAGTTTTAAGAATGAACGAGAGGGGACATACTGAGATGGACAGAGAACAGCAGGCTTGGGAACAGGAGCTTTTGGATAAGATATACCAAAAGCTGAAGGTGGTTACACCACAGGTAAAGACGCTTTATGCTTACAGCACCAAGGACGGTAAATATGACAATGTGACGATGCCGCCGTATGGTTGGACCTGCGGATTTTGGGGCGGACTTTTGTGGTGGATGTACCGCTACGGCAAGGACAGTATTTTTAGCGAAACGGCGGCTGCCGCTGCGGAAAGAATGGACGAGGGACTAAGTCAGTTTACGCCCTTGGGTCACGATGTAGGGTTCCAGTATTTGTTGACAGCAATTCCGGATTATAATATTAACGGCAGGGAAAGATCGAGGGTAGCGGCAATTCACGCCGCTACCATATTGGCAGGCAGATTTAATCTGAGCGGCAGATATATAAGAGCCTGGAATGACGGAACGGGGGGTATTGACCCGGGTGCCAACAAGGCAGGGTATGCCATTATTGATTGTATGATGAATTTGCCGCTGCTTTACTGGGCGAGCAATGAAACGGGCGATCCAAGGTACAAGCAGATAGCTATGGCACACGCAGATACTGTTGCGGAAAAGTTTATCCGCGATGACGGCTCTTCGTGTCATATTGTAATATTCGACCCGGAAACCGGCGAGGTTAAGGATAAGCCTCGCGGTCAGGGATATGCAGAGGGCTCGGCGTGGAGCCGCGGTCAGGGCTGGGCAATTTACGGATTTGCTATGAGCTACGGATATACCGGGAAGAAGCTGTATCTGGAAAAGGCATTGAAGGTGGCAGAGTACTTTATAAAGGAAATGCGGGACAGGGAAACGCCTCCTTTGGATTTCAGACAGCCTGCTGAGCCTGCGTATCTGGACGCTTCTGCCGGAGTGATTGCGGCTTGCGGCATGGTAGAGCTTCAGAAATGGGTGGACGAGGAAGTTTGCGAAAAATTGGAAAAGGCAATCAGGGCTCTCCTTAGAGGCGCGTATTCAAATTGTGATTTCAGCACAGAGGAACAATCAATTTTGCAGAATTGCAGTGTGCTGTATCACACTCGGTCAGAGCATCATATTCCGCTTGTATACGGTGACTTTTATCTGGCGGAGCTGCTTATGAAAAGACGCGGGGAAAAGCCTTTGTATTAGTATAAAAATGAGGATATGTGTTATAAGAACAAATGCAATGTGAGTTTTGGGGAAGTGGTTGCTTGAAGTGGAATGTTAAAAACAGGCTATTGATATTTTGGATGGCTACCTACTCGTTAATCGGGATTGTCAGTATAATTGCGATGATTTTTTCTTATAATATCAGCAGCAAGCAAATTTATGATAGGGCATTGGCAGGAAATCAGACGTCTCTTTTGCATATAAAGGATACCATGGACGAGAACTTTGACTCTTTGGAAAAGGTTGTGATCATGAGCGGCAGAAATGAAAAGCTGTGTGAAATGGCTCAAAACACCAAGCCTATAGATGCTCTGCAGCTGTATAATATGGGAGAGCTGGAGAGCATACTTAAAGATTACAGTGAAACTTTAAGGTGGGTCGATGAAGCGTTCTATTATTTTAAAAATCAGAACAGGATTGTGACTTCAGACTCTACAATTGACGATGAGGATTTTTACAGAATGCTGGGTATTGATTGTACCTATGAAGAGTGGAAGAAGCTGTTGACCACAGATACCGGCAACTTTTTGGTTGAAGTAAAGGACAAGACAGGAAATGAGTGCTTTTTATATGTGGCGGCCAATTATTTCCGGAGGAGCTTCAAGACGGACAATATGAGCTTTTGTGCGTTGCTGCGCAGGGAAGACCTTGATTTTATATATGAGGATATGCAACTCATTTTAGAGAACAAGATTACTGACGAAAGAGTATGTATAAACGGCAATTTTCTTGATAGAGTGAGAGAAATTTCAGAGAACCGGGGTGTGGTGGAAATTTCCGGTGAGGACTATATATATTCTGTTTTGGCATCTGATGTATGGGGAATAGATTATGTCGGGCTGACATCACGGAGAGAATTATTTAGCGAATTTAATAAGTTAACGAGAATTCATTTCTGCCTCTTTTTAATTGTAATTATGATTTCCGGTGTGATGTCCTATTGGTTTGCACGACGTAACAGTATGGGGTTGACCGATGTACTTAATGTTCTTGGTGAGAATGTCTCATCAGTAAATGGCTTTGATATATTCCGGAAGGTAGAGGTGAGTATCAGGAATATAATTCAAAATTATACAACGACTATGGAAAACAATTTAGAACAGCTTAACAAACTGAAGGATAGAAACTTTATACATTTGTGCGTGAATCCGATCACTAATATTGAAGTAAGGGAGAAGGAACTCTATGAGTATGGTATAGACTTCCCTTATTCGGGGTTTTCTGTTATGGTAGTTTATCCGCAGACTGAGGAAAATCTTACTTTATATGCATATGCTTTGAAAAATATTGTGCAAAGCATGCTGGAAAAGCAATGCAAATTCCTGATGAGTGAAAAGGACTGCTTGGTAGTCTTTATTTTAAATTATGAGCGTGATAAGGACTCTGGCGGGATGCCGATGGAGCTGATGGCGGCATGGGAACAGGTCGTGGAGATTGTTCAGGAAGGCATCGGTTACAGATTGGGCGAAAAGGTATATTATGAAATGAGTGATGCGACTGATTCGCTAACAAGCATTCCCGACTTGTATAGAGAGGTTCTGTCAAAATTGGACGATAAGATTGCGATGGATGACGTGATGGAAGGGGTAACCAATGGCCGTAACGCTCAGCTCGGTTCAGGAGGCTATTCTAATGAAGTGCGGGACAGACGGCTGCGTAATGCAATTTGTGATGGAGATGATGTTACCGCATTCCAAATTATCTACGAGATGTTTTTTGAGTTAAAGAATAACAAGGAGCTTTCTCGGTTTGGACTAAGATGCTTTGTATATGACATGTTCTGCACATTGCTATATGCGGCATTTGACATTGGTGAGGAGGCTGTGGAGTATATGTATAACTACTACTTCAGTCAGCATATAGAGCAAAAAACGCTTGAACGAGAATATAGAAAGCTCACCATAGATTGTGCCAAGGGCTTGTGCAGAATTGCATTGCCGGACAGCAAAGAAAAAGTGCCTGCCAATCGTGGAGACAGGCTGGAGCAGAAGATAACTGAATATATATATGAAAATTACGCAGATTTCGATATGGGTTTGCAAAAAATAGCGGATTATCTTCATATGAACTCTGCTTATGTTTCGAGTTCCTTTAAGGAACAATGCGGTGAAGGAATTCAGGAAAGATTGGAAAAATACAGAATGATGAAGGCTGTAGAATTTTTGGAGCACGGTGAAAAGGTCAGCGAGGTTGCAAAAATGGTTGGATATCAGAATGTCCGTACTTTTTCAAAGGCTTTTAAGCGTAATTATGGTGTTTCTCCTTCAAAGTTTTAAAGGGTATAATGGCGGGACAACGATGACTATGTTGGTGTAACTGTCAATATATTACGCTATAAACAAACTTCGGCTCTCAGTGTACACGGGTACACCTTCGGGTACCCCAAACCTGTGGTTTGGGGTAGTTTGTTTATACTGCATCACATTTATATACCATCTCTAAAAGAGGGGGTATACTGTAAGTAGATATTTTAAAAGTATGGTGTTATAGAATTACATATAAGAGGTGAGAGCATGAAAAAGTATTCAATGTATACAGCAAAGGAAATAAAGCCAACCGGATGGATAAAGCAGCAGCTAGAAATTCAGGCAAAGGGTCTCTCAGGAAATCTTGATAAGGTTTGGCCTGATGTGAGAGATAGCGCATGGATTGGCGGCGACAGAGAAGGCTGGGAACGAATGCCGTATTGGCTTGATGGATTTATTCCGCTTGCATATCTGTTAGAAAATGAAGATATGATAGCAAGAGCAAAAAAATATGTTAATGCTATCATTGGCAGTCAAAAGGAAAGCGGATGGATATGTCCATGCGATGAGGATGAAATACCACAATATGACACATGGGTAGTCCAGCTTATTAGTAAGGTTTTAATTGTTTACTATGAATGTTCAGGGGATGAAAGAATACCAAATGTGATTTATAAAGTCCTTAGAAACTATTATGATTTATTAAAGAATGGTACTATTAGCTTGCATAATTGGGGAAAATCCAGATGGTTTGAAACATTTATTTCAATAAATTGGTTATATAAAAGATGTAACGAGCAATGGATTAAAGAATTAGCGCAGATACTTGCAGAGCAAGGTACAGATTATCTGCTTTATCAGGATTTATGGAAAACCCCGATAAACAGGGATTCTTATCCAGACGGATCAGTTTTGTATGAAACTCATATCGTTTCGATTGTTATGATGCTGAAGTGTGAGGCGGTGTCCTGTGATATTGTTGGCGAAAAATATAAAAATAAAGCAAAACAAATGTATGATATACTGAAAAAGTATAACGGAACAGTTGTTGGTACTTTTACGGGGGACGAGCATTTGGGGGGGCTTAGCCCTATAAGAGGAACTGAGCTTTGCTCAGTTGTTGAGCAAATGTATTCCTATGAACAGCTGTTTGCATATACCGGTAACAAATTCTGGTTAGAGCAGTTAGAGCTATTGGCATTTAACGCTCTGCCGGCAACCCTTTCTGATGATATGTGGACGCATCAATATGTGCAAATGACAAATCAGGTTGCATGTCAGAATTTTCGGGGAAATCCTGTATTTGGGACAAATACAAGAGAGGCACATATCTTTGGGCTTGAACCGCATTTTGGCTGCTGTACAGCGAATTTCGGTCAAGGCTGGCCTAAGTTTGTTTTGTCTGCATTTATGTATAATAAAAACGAAATTATAAACACAGTACCGATTCCTTGCGAATTAAAAGTTAATGGTGTCAGTATAAGAGTTGCCGGCGAATATCCGTTCAGAAATAAGTTTTCTTATGAAATTAAAACAGACAGTCCCGTTAAATTTAATTTTAAAATAAGAATACCCCAATTTGTCGAGAAGGTAAAAATTAACGGAAAATTTGTTGAAAAGAAGGATATCATTTCCTTTAATAAAATTTGGAGCGATGAAAAGATAGAGGTTGAATACATTTTAACAAAGCCGAAATTGATAAAAAGAGATAACAATTTGTATGCTTTAAAATATGGTTCGTTGATTTTTTCTCTACCCATTCAATATGAAAAGAAAATGTATGAATACGAAAAAAATGGCGTTGAAAGAAAATTTCCTTACTGCGATTACGAATATCTTCCAAAAACAAATTGGAATTATGGATTTTCGGGAGGGGAATTTCAGGTCATAGAGAAGGATGGGGACGAAATTCCTTTTTCATCGCAAAGTCCCAGAGTGGTTATAAAAACCAAAATGGCTCCAATCGAGTGGGGGTATGAAGAATATTACAATAATGTATGCGCCAGAAAGCCAAAAAAAAGAACGCCTATCGGGAAAGCTGAGGAAAAAGAACTGTTCCCTTATGGCTGTTCCAAGTTGAGAATGACGGAAATGCCAATAATAAAAAATAGAAAATAGATATAAAAATAGCAGAAAGAGACTGATTTTTATGAAAAAATACCTATTATCTGAAAAAGGAAATTTTTACAAAGCGAATCTTCATTGCCATTCTACCTTTTCGGACGGCAGAAATACTCCGGAGGAGATAAAAAAGCATTATGTAGCAAATGGATACTCCATTATTGCATTTACAGACCATAATGTATTTGTTTCTCATAAATATTTAAATGACGATAGTTTTCTTGCACTCAACGGGGTGGAAATAAATATTGATGAAGCGAAGGAGTGGAAGGATTCGCCTAAAACCTGTCATATTTGCCTTATTGCTTTAAAGCAAGATATTGAAGCACATCCCTTATGGGATGAAAAGATGGAGATTGATAAAGCTAAAACTGCCTATAAAATGGTATATAATCCGGAGTGTGTGTCGGAAATTATGAGAATCGGCGCAGAAAAGAACTTTTTTGTTACATACAATCATCCAAGATGGTCGCTAGAAAATTATGAACAATACATAAAATATGAAAATATGAATGCTATGGAGATCTACAACCATGGCTGTATCGAACTTGGATATTTTGAATATAACGGTGTTGTATATGATGAAATGCTCAGAGCGGGTAAAAAAATATACGCTGTTGCAACAGACGACAATCATCAAAATAACCAAGCTTGCGGCGGATATGTTATGATTAAGGCTGAAAAACTTGAATACGAGGCTATAACAAAGGCGTTACAGGAGGGACAGTTTTATTCATCTACAGGCCCTGCGATAAATGCACTTTGGTATGATGATGAAAACAAAGAGATACATATTGAAACATCAAAAGCAAAGCAAATTATATGTTCAACGGGAATAAGGCGTCAGTTGCACATTACATCACAAGGGCAAAATTGCGAATATATAGATCATGCAACCTTTGCCCTAAACGGAAATGAAGTATATTTCAGAATTACTGTTTTAGATGATAACGGAAAGATAGCTGATACAAACGCGTATTTTTTAGAGGACTTTTTTGAGTAGGAGCTATTGATATCGCTCAGTCCTTTTTGTATGGAATGTGGTAAGGACTTGGTGCCATCTTGACACTATCTTAAAATTAAGCGATGTATTGATTAATGAACGTTTTTGTATCCACATTAAACCAGACAGCTTTCCTTTTCGGATTTATTCTTATAGGTTATATTCTTGTTAAGTGTAAAGTATTGCCCGAAAATGCTGCTACGGTATTATCAAAGCTCGAAAATACAATATTTATACCTGCCCTTGTTATAGGAACATTTATTGAAAACTTTACCATTGAGCGAATTAGTAATGCGTGGATTCTTTTGACTATAAGCTTTGTTGTGGCATTGATAGTAATTCCATTTGCGATTCTGACATCCAAATGCGTCACAAAGGATAAATACATTCAAAAGATTTATACATACGGATTGTCATTTTCCAACTTTGGCTTTATGGGAAATGCGGTTGTAAGCAGCCTTTTCCCAGATATTTTCTTTGAGTATTTAATTTTTACGCTGCCATTGTGGGTTTTAATTTATATTTGGGGTGTGCCTAGGCTTTTAATTGCTGATTCAGAGAAAAAGGTGACATTTAAAGAAAATATGAAATCATTTATCAATCCTATGTTTGTAGGAATGATCATAGGTATGGTAATCGGGGTGTTGAATATTCCGCTTCCTGAATGGCTTGTGTCGCTGATTGATGTATCAGGAAATTGTATGTCGCCTATTGCTATGATTTTGACAGGAATTGTAGTATCATCAATTTCATTGAAAAAAACATTTACTAATATAAGAATTTATATTATTTCAATTGTCAGACTTATTATAATGCCGCTTATTTTCATAGGAGTTGCTTCATTTTTAGAGATACCGGAAACAATTTATCTTTGTACAGTATGCTCTATGGCAATGCCCCTTGGATTGAATACGATAGTAATTCCCAGTGCTCTTGGGAAAGATACTACTGTTGCAGCGGGAATGGCAGTTGTTTCGCATTTGCTTTCCTGTATAACAATTCCTTTAATTTTTGCCGTTGTAAAGTAGCATATTTTTTTAATTTATTAATAGGTGGTTGTAAAATTAACGATGTAGCTCTTAAAATAGCAGATGGAATTATGTATTCTAATAAACTGCAAAAGAAAACACATGTTTAAGTATTATTTAAAATTGGCGTTTGAAATTAGTTTGCTGCCAACATATAAACCTTGAATATTGAATGGATATTAGTCAAAACAGATGGCATCTAAACCGTGAAAAGTTTGTGGAGGGCTGTCTGCGAGGCAGAACCTTCCGGATACGGTATACGCTGCTGGAATACCTGTATCAAAGAGGGGGGCTGGAGGCGTATGTTGAGGCGGCTTACAACGAGGTTGTGCTGAATCAACAATAACGACATCATCCTTGCTTTTTATACTGACCGGGGGTAACCCCGGTTATTTTTTTGAACTGGCGGATAAAGTGATACAGGTTTTTATAACCGGCATATTCCGCTGCTTCGCTGACGGAACAGTTGTCTCGCAGTAACAGGGTTTGCGCTCTTTGCGTCCGGATTCGGCACAACTCCTTCAGGGGAGAGATGCCAAATGCCTGTTTGTACACCGCATAGAACCGGGATTCGCTTAGATTTGCCAGCTGTGCCATCTCTTCCACCGTCCAGTCCTTGTCAAACTGCATATGGATTTGGGCGCGCACCTCCAGGAGCTGCTCCCATTTTTCCGGCGGCAGATTGGTGCGCTGGGTATGGTCAGCAGCCCGTGCCAGTTGGGCAAGCATTTTTTCTGCCGTTGCCTGCACGACTGCCTGATAAAAGCTTCGCCTTTGCATACACTCCAACTCCATTTCGCAAACGGCGTGGGTGATGTCGCTGCTATGTTCGGGATAGTAGACTTTGTTAAATTGTATGTCATACTTCTCCAGCAGCTTGCGAAAGCTTACATCTGCGTGGAACCAATCGTGGAGCAGATCGCAGTCCGGGGAGGCAAAATGCTGGGGTTTGTTGCGTTCAAAAAACACACAGCCTCCGGGCAGAACCTTGGTAACCTGCTCTCCATGATACAAATTTACCGGCGTAACAAAGTGGATAAAGATATATTCGTCCCCAATGGTTGGACGAAAAAAGTCAATCCCCTGTTTTTCAGGATAGAGGGATTTGATAAGCAGTATTTCCATAGATATCACCTCTGCATCAGTATACTAAATATAGTAGAAAAAGTCAATTTTATAGTAGTAAATTTCATTTACTTTTTTACTGGTCCTTACTATAATGACAGTAAAATCTCAGGAAAGGATGATTTTACTATGCATATCCCCAGAAGCGAATATCCCCGTCCGCAGTTTGTCAGAGACAGCTGGCTCTGCCTGAACGGCACCTGGCAGTTTGAGATTGACAACGGTATGAACGGTGAGTTTCAAGAATTTTTCAAGCGTGACAGTCTAAACGGCGAAATTGTCGTACCCTTTTGTCCCGAAAGTGCACTCTCGGGTGTCAACAACAAAGACTTTATGAACTGTGTTTGGTACCGGCGCAATATTGAAATCCCCGAGACCGAAAAAGGGAAAACGGTGATTCTGCACTTTGGTGCAGTGGACTATCATACAATAGTTTACGTCAATGGTGAACGTGTGGGCGAGCACAAGGGCGGTTACACTTCTTTTTCTTTTGATATTACCCAATATTTAAAGGAAAGCGACAATTACATCACGCTCTGCGCTTATGACGATGTCCGCAGCGGCAATCAGCCCGGCGGCAAGCAAAGCCCTAAGCTGGAATCCTTCCGTTGCTATTACACCAGAACCACCGGTATCTGGCAGACGGTTTGGCTGGAATTTGTCAGTGACTGCTATATTACCAAGGTCAAAACAGTGACCGAGATTGACACCCCCTCTGTCAGCTTTGATATTACCCTGAATGCGTGCGTTCCCGGCTGCAGTGTCCGCGCAGAAGTCCTTTGGGAAGGAAAAACCGTGGGGGTTGCGTCTGCAAAAGTGTACGAAAAAACCACGCGCCTTTCTGCGATTCTTGCCGAAAAGCATCTGTGGGATGTGGGGGAGGGGAACCTCTATGATGTAAAGTTCACCGTGGAAAAGGACGGTGCAGTTTGTGACGAGGCAACCGGTTATTTTGGCCTGCGCAGTGTATCCTTAAGCGGCAGAGCTTTTCAGATTAACGGCAAGAACGTGTTCGGCCGCTGGGTGCTGGATCAGGGTTTTTATCCCGACGGCATCTACACCGCCCCCAACGACGAGGCTCTCAAGGCGGATATTTTGTATTCCCAGCAGCTGGGCTTTAACGGCGCCAGACTCCACGAAAAGGTTTTTGAACCCAGATACCTGTACTGGGCAGACAAACTGGGCTATCTGGTCTGGGGCGAGCACGCCAACTGGAACTTAAACATTACCGAGCCGGGACAGGTGGAACACTTTCTTCCTGAATGGATTGAGGCGGTAGAGCGTGACTTCAACCATCCGTCCATCATCGGTTGGTGCCCCTTTAATGAGACTTGGGACTACCAAGGCAGAAAGCAGCATGATATGATTCTGAAGATGGTATACGAGGTGACCAAGGCAATGGATTACACCCGTCCGGTAATTGATACCAGCGGCAACTTCCATGTGGCAACGGATATTTATGACCTCCATGACTATACCCAGGAACCCGAGAAATTTGTCTCCAATTACACCCAACTGACTGAGGGTATCGCCCTGGATACCGTAGGTAGATCCGAGACTATGAAGGATCGCCAGCACTACAACGGTACCGACCCCTTCTTTATTAGTGAGTACGGTGGCATCAAATGGGCAGAGGACATGGATGCTGCTGGCTGGGGCTATGGAGTCAGCGTCAAGTCCGAGGAGGAATTTATTGCTCGGTACAAGGGTCTGACCGAAGCACTGCTAAGCAACAAGTATATGTTGGGCTTCTGCTATACCCAGCTCTACGATGTGGAACAGGAAATCAATGGGCTAATGACCTATGAACGACAGTTCAAATTCGACCCCGAAATCTTTAAGGCAATCAACAGCCAGGTTGCCGCCATTGAAAAAGAATATTAAGGTATAGATAAAAAGAGTGCTCTGAGAGCACTCTTTAGACTGTCGAAAAAGTCGGTCTACCACAAGCACGGATTATAAAATAGACTTGTAGGGCAGGATGCCTTCTCCTTGAGGAGAAGGGGGACCGCTTTCGCGGTGGATGAGGTGGAATGACCTTGGCTCCTGCCGAAAGTTATGTATCATAAGCAAATCCCAAGAAAAACATCGAGTTTTCCTTGGGATTGCTTGCTATTTTGCTTAAAATTCTTTCCAGAAAATTTAAAATTTCTCTTTACCAATACAAGATTTTGTGTTACAATGTTAGAACAAGAACAAGATGAAGGGGGCATTGGATGTTCAGGCAACTGTATCAGCGGCTGACCGGGTTGGTTTTGGCCGTGGTTTTGGCGGCTATACTTCTTGCAGGCGGAATCGGCGTTTTCTCGTCTGTCAGCTTATACATGGACGAGTTCTCCAACGTCTTGACCAATGTGGCGCAAAGCGACCTGCCCCAGGCAATTCGCACCATCCTTACCACCGAGCAGGAGGACACTGTCACCTTGTCTCAGCTGGAAGAAGCGGTAGCTAGCTATGCCGGAGACCTTTCCCTGAACCAGAACCGCTCCGCCTTCATTCTTAGTGCCAGAGATGCCTCGGTCATTGCGCCGGGAGCACTGCGCCCGGGAACGCTGACCGTCACCCCCAATCTTTCGGCAGCTATGCGTGCCGCCAAGGGGGACGATTTGCAGATTTTCGGGGACTATCTGGACTATGCGCTGTTTATCAAGAACGGCGACAATCCCCGGGATGGGTTCATCTTCTACGTAAGGGATAACAAAACCGAGCTTTATGCCATTCTGCAAAATCTGCTTATGGGGATTTTGTGGGCGCTTCTTGCAGGCGTGGTTCTGTCCCTCCTTACCGGGCTGATTATGACCCATATTACCATGAAGCCTTTGCAGCAGCTGGCAAAGCGTGCGGAGAACTTTTCCAAGGGCAACTTTGAACCCAGTCTGGAAAAGGCGCCCCCTGGAGAGCTGGGGGAACTGGTGAAGGCATTCAATCAGATGGGGGCGGTGATGAACGCTACCCTGAAGCAAATCAATGCGGAAAAGCACAAAATCGAGGCGATTCTGGAGCACATCAACAACGGCATTATTGCCTTTGATACCCAACAGAACATTGTACATATCAATCCGGCGGCAAGGAAAATGCTGCGGATTGAAAAGCCGGAGCAGGTTCGGTTTGACCGGCTGTTCCGTTCTCTGGATGCCGGCGTTTGCATGGCAGAATTTCTGTACCTGGAACGCTCCAAAACCGAGGAACGGGATTTGCTGGTGGGCACCAATCACATCAAGGCGTACTTTGTGCCCTTTAAGTTGGATGACCTGCGTACTGCCGGTGTGGTTTGCGTCTTTGAGGACGTCACCGAGCAGTTTAACCTGGAGGCGGCGCGGCAGAAGTTTGTGGCAGAGGTTTCCCATGAGCTGAAAACGCCGTTGACCACCATTCGGACCTATACGGAGACCCTGCTGAACGGTTATCTGGATGATAAGCGTACGGCTACTACTCTTTTGACCACTGTACAGAACGAGACTGATAAGATGACCGCATTGGTGCAGAATCTGCTGATTCTCAACCGATTTGATATGCAAAGAGTGCAGATGGAGCGGGAGTTCTTCTCGGTGGATGATATGCTGCGGGCGCTGGTAAAGGTGTTCAGCCTGGAGGCAGAGCAGAAGGGTATTGGCATCAGCTATAACCGTACCACTGAAATCCCGGATTTGTATGCCGACCAAGGGCAGATTGAACGGGCGGTGAAGAATATTATTTCCAACTCCATTAAGTATTCCTCCCGAGGTGATAAAATTCAGATTTTTGCCGGAAGCCTGTACAACAACGGCTTGTATATCAAGGTGGAGGATACCGGTAAAGGGATTCCCAAGGCGGATTTGGAACACGTCTTTGAGCGGTTCTATCGCGTGGATAAGGCGCGGAGCCGTGAGCGGGGCGGTACCGGTCTGGGGCTTGCTATTACCAAGGAGATTATCGAGAGCCATGGCGGCACCATCGAGATTGAAAGCGAGTTCGGTAAGTTCACCCGGGTTACCATCAACCTCCCGGCGACGCCGGAAGAGCAGGCCTGATTGCTATTACTTTGTTTCTCATTTTCCTTAAAATATTTTATAAAAAAGAGGTGTATCCCCTGTCGGGATACGCCTCTTTTTGTCAAGAAAATAGTTACGCTTGCTCAGCAGCGGTGTTTTTGACATCTATGTACTTATGCATTCTGTGCAGAACGGCACGGGCAATGGGTTGGGCAATCAGGCATTCCACCCCAAAGGAAATGGCAAAGTTTCGGGGCCATTTATAGAAGAATAACCGGATGGGCTCTATGGTGATGCTGCGGCTGCCAATCCAGGTGCCAATCACCGTTAAGAAAATAGACATCAGAAACACAGTACACAAAATATTTACCACAATGTGGGCGTTGAAGCTGTCATCCTTGGCAACAATTTTTCCGGTCATCCATTCTGCCGGCTTATAGGTCAGCAGAACTAGCGCAATGACGCTCATCCAGATAAAGGGAATTATGGTCAGAACATCACTCCAGACGGCGAGACTGAACTCGAACTCAAAACAGGTAATCAGCGGTGCAATGATGTTGACCGAGATAATCGAAATGATTGCCATAAACAGGGCAAACTCCTTTTTGCTGCGGGGCAGCTTCATGTAAAACTCCATACATAACCTCTTTCCGTGGCAGAACAAAAAAAGCACAAGTCCGTTTCCGGACTTGTGCTGAACCATTCTACGCACTTTATCTTTGATAGTTATAGTATAACAGAATTTTGTTCTTGTGGCAATGGAATATTTGCCGAATTTTCCATGGAATTATCCAAATAATTTATAGCGGTTTTACCGTCTTTTTGTAAAGCTTCAGCATCAGGAAGGCTGCAATGGCTGCGGTCACCAGCTCGGCAAGAAGGAAGGTAATCCAGATGACCCAGGAGTTCTCCAGATTCGGTGTCACCAAGAGGGAGAAGCCCCACGCCACCGGTAAAACAAACAAAAACTGCCTGCAAACCGAAACAATGAGGGAAGAAACACCGTGATTCAAAGCCTGGAACACACCTTGCAGTGCCACGTTGATGCCGCCAAAAAGAAAGCTGATGGATATGATGCGGGTGGCAGTGATGCAAAGGGCTTCTGTAGTGTCTGAAAGCCCGAAAGCGGAGCACAAGGGATTGGCAAAAATCTCAAGAATCAGGGTGCCCAGTACCATAATGACGGAGGTGTATCCAAGACCGTACTTGATGCCATCGGTGATACGGTCCTTGCGTTTCATACCATAATTAAAGGAAATAATGGGCGTAATTGCATCCCGCAGACCAAAGGCGGCAAACAGGAGGAACTGTTGTACCTTGTAGTATAAGCCGTAGGCCGTAACCAATGCTTCGTCCACTGCGCCTAGAATGAGGTTCATGCCGTAGGTCATAACGGACATGAGCGCCTGTGCTATGATAGCCGGAATACCAATGACATAAATATCTTTGATAATATTGGCTTTGGGCTTCATGTATTTGAAGCCATTTTTCACGCTCTTGTTGCACTTCAGGTGAAAGAACAATGCGATTGTAAAAGAGGCAATCTGCCCGATGACCGTTGCCCAGGCAGCACCCACTACGCCCAGTTCGGGGCAACCCAAAAGGCCGTAAATCATAATGGGGTCTAAAATAATATTGATGACTGCGCCTGAAATCTGCGCAATGGTGGAATGCTTGGAAAGCCCGGTGGATTGCAGTACTTTTTCAAAAATACTAAAAAATACAATGCCAAAGGAAACAATGCAGCAAATTCGCAAATAGACAACTGCCAGGTTAAGAATCTCAGGGTTGGTTGTCTGCGAGGAAACATAAGCCTTTACCCCGAAGATGCCAAAGAGCATAAACGCAACTGTAATCACAGCACCGAGGAAAATCGCGTTGCCGGCGACTCTTGCGGCTTTTTCGGGATTCTGCTGACCAAGGCTCCGGGAAAGCAAGACGTTGACGCCAACGCCGGTGCCGATACCAATGGCGACCATCAGCATCTGTACGGGAAAGGCCAGAGTCAAGGCGTTCAAAGCCAGCTCGCCGCCCTTGCTCATGTTGGAAACAAAGGCACTGTCCACAATGTTGTAGAGGGCTTGCAGCATCATGGAAATGATAATGGGGATGCCCATAGAAAGCATCAGTTTTTTCACGGGCATGACGCCCATTTTATTGGTTGTAGTTTGTTCCATAATAAAATACCTCCTAAAAACCAAAAAAATGCGTAAACCCATATCTGGATTTACGCATAAACTGCTACTCGACCCTATGATTTTATCATAAAGCCGGGGTCTGTGCAACGGCAAAAACGTAAAAAAGCCACAGAAATTTCGGCAGGTGAGATGTGCATTCTGCTTAGCGATAGACGCTATCGTTGATGACCGAGCCATCGCTGGGAAACAATGGCAATGCTTCCACCTTCTATAATAAGCATTGTGGTCAAAAGAGTATTTTGTCATAGCGTTATAAAAAGCAAAAACCCCACAAACGACGTGTTTATGGGATTTCTTTCTGGTTGCGGGGGCAGGATTTGAACCTACGACCTCCGGGTTATCACTTCGTGCCGGTCGCCGTCGTGTGTCGTGCGTATTCGCCTCTTTGGCTCCACGCTCTCGCACTTGGGGCGACACCGCTCAGAAAAACAGTTCGCCGGACTGTTTTTCTTTCGCTAACCCAACGAGCTACGCTCGCCGGTCTCATAATCCGAACCCAAAGTTTCACACCCTATTCATGCTACAAGAAACGAAAAACAGCCATCTTCCGATGACTGTTTCCCATTTCTGGTTGCGGGGGCAGGATTTGAACCTACGACCTCCGGGTTATGAGGTATCGAAAGCTGTTATTCAGCATTTTTTTGCTAATTTTTTAATGTTTTTTCGTGGCATTGTGTTTCCTATTTTTCTATTATATCTCATTATGTCTCTTTTTTATAGTTTGCATTTGTGGTCAGAATTGTGGTCACTAAATTAATTTTTAGTATTGCTTATATTGACAAATAGTAGTGGCAGTGCTATACTGTGTGTACAGTTTAATTTAATAAGGAGTATACAAATGGGAATTTTTAGAACGAAGCAATACAAAGCAACTTGTAAATCGTGCGGATTTGAGTGGTTTTATACGGCAGAACAGAAGGACAAGTATGATTTAAGCCGAATGTTTGTTTTTGCCACACCTGACCCAAGACAATGTCCCAGATGCGGATATAAACGGATAAAAGAAATTTACATAGGGAAAGTTAAAATTTAGTAATAAAGCATACCTTGGTTTTAATCCTTGGTATGCTTTTCCTATGCCCTGTTATAGACCTAAATTTCATACCTATACAAGAGGCATCTGCCGAAGAATAGGTATTGATAACTTATACTTGGTATCTGTTATTGTCTTATATGTTTTCAATTAATAAAGCTTATTTTTGTTTTCCGCCCTTCCCGCTCCAAAATTAAACACTTGGTAAAAGTGGTACAGTTTACGGAGCGGAAAAATGGAATTTTAACAAAAAGATACTTATAGTAGGTATAAGTTACTACCTTCCTTTTTTGTTGTACCTTGTATTCGCATAGTCTGATGTGGCAATCTGCAATGGTGTACAGGCTTTAAGGGTGGGTTGTAAAAAACTACTAAAATATAATGTATGCTATACTATGCATATATTAAAAAACAACTCCATATAGTATAAACTATCTATACAAGGAGTTGTTTTATATGGATAAGCAAAAACCAACACGAGGACGTCAGTCTACCATAGACTTTGTGCGTATGGGAGCTATCATCAAGCAGGCAAGAAAAAACGCAGGGATTACACAGGAACAATTATCTGAAATGATAGATGTCACTCCAGCGTTTGTCGGTCATATAGAACGTGGAGAGCGTTCTGTATCATTAAAGACACTATTTGCTATTGCTGAAAGATTAGATATAAGCTTTGACTATCTGCTATCACAGAAAGTCATTTTAGACACCACACAGCAAAATGTAGTGGCATTTGAGCAATTAATCAAAGATAAGTCTCCTGATGCACAAAAGGCGGTATTGGATATTGTGCGTACTGCCCTAAAGTATATGGACTAATTATATATCAGCAATCAGTTGTTTAAAATCATCTTCTGAAAGGATGCCTTTTAAGGCATCTTTTTTTAATTTAGAAGCTTTTTTCACCCAATCATCAAATTGGTTCTGTGTAACAAGACCTTTGCGTTTACGGGCATAAAACCGTTTATACACTTTCTCGTATTCGTTGTATACGGGGTTATTTTTAACTTTGTCTTTAAAGCTTTTTACCGCCCCAATTTTTTGACACACTTTCTCTCCGTTTACCTCTCTCTCGCAGTACTTCATATCGTAATTGCCTTTAGGGATAAAATACTTCCCGCAATTTTCACAGACAGAAACAGATACATTGTTTTGTATCATCTTCATAAACTCGATATATAAAAGAGAGGATATGTCAGATGCCATAAATACCTCGTACATTATGCCATTAAATACCGCAAATACAAGCTCCGCTTTCTCGTCTGCCAGTTCTTTGTTATTACCAAAACGTTGTATAGCAGTTAAATCAGAGCCATCCTTTAAGAGGCATTTTTTCATTGTCTGTTGGTATCTCTTCTGCAAAGACGCCAAATCAAAAACGGAAAGAAGTTCCTTGTAATTAAGCTTTGATATAGATGGATAGTCTAATACTTCAAAATATTTGTGGTCTATGGAAAGCAAGGCTTTATATATTGCGTATACAGTATATTTTTGCTCCAAAGAAGTTTCGCCTGAAATATTAAGAAGTTCATAGGCTAACCCTTTATATCCCTTTTTCAGTTCTTTTGCGGTAATTTCGGTAAATTGCTTCATAACATCTTGGTTGTTTTCTTTTATGGTATTTTGAATATTCAACCGCTTTGTTTCATATTCACTTAAATCAAGTTCAAGAAAGTCTATGAATAGTTGTCCTAAAGGATATGTTCTTCCTAAACAGGTAACCTCTTTTCCCGAAAATGACATTGTATATTTATCAGACATAACAACACCTCGCAAATATAAAATCTATAATTTATTTTTATATTATAAATTATACTTGACAAGTTGTCAACCTTTCGTTATAATAATTCTATAATATAAATTATTATATTAAATTATCGAATTAAGGGGGTGCTACTATTATGAAGGTGCAAAAGAAAATTACTTCTTTTGATGCTCTTCCCGTGATTATGAATGTGGATGACGTTATGAAAGTATTAAGAGTTTCAAAACCCAATGCTTATAAGATAATGGGTTCTGACTCTTTTCCAAAGCTTTCTATTGGGAAACGGGTATTGGTTCAAAAAGAAGCATTTTTACAGTGGCTTAATAACCCGTCATTCTAAATGGGTATAAGCAAAACTTTTGTAGCATTAATAGTAGCATTTATCGTAGCAAATATTGAAATATTAAAGGAGCAGTCATTATGGCAAAGAAGAGAGCAAACGGAGAAGGGACTATCAGACAGCGGAAGGACGGACGCTGGGAAGGTCTATATACTGTTAATTACAAACGTAAGAGCGTATACGGCAAAACTCAGGACGAAGTCAGAAAAAAGCTTAATAAGGTGTTAAACGACATCGACAATGGTATGTATATCGAAAACACCAATATTACGCTTGGGGCGTGGCTTGATGAATGGTTAGAGGTATACGCAAAGCCGTCTGTAAAACTGTCTACATACGGAAGTTATGAGGGGTATATACGAAATCATATAAAGCCTGAAATTGGAAAAATTAAGCTTTCTGTTTTAAGAGCCGATATGCTCCAAAAATTTATTAACCAAAAGCTTACAAACGGCAGATGTGATAAGGCCAAGGATGCTGAGACAAAGAAGCTTGTCACACGAAAAGGCGGTCTTTCTGAAAAGACCATAAAGAATATGTATAATATGATACATTC
>JAXJVM010000023.1:0-5679 GCA_036308515.1 Clostridia bacterium
GCCTTTGCACGCTCGGTACGGCTCAGCTTTTCCACATGGCTGCGCTTGCCGATATTGGTGCTCTTGCCTTGATTCCGGCGTTCTCTGCGCAGAGCCGCACGCTGGGCTGCCTCCTCCATCTCTGCCTGGGTGCGCTGTCTGCGCTCCGGCTTTTTCTCTTCCTGCTTGGCGCGCTCCGGATGGAGCAGCTCCTCGGACCGATCCTTGCCGAGCCCTAATTCCATATCGTCGATGGCCTGCCGAATCTCCCCGGCATCTTTGAAAGTCAGGGTGTATTGCAGGTCAAAATCATAAGTGTCCTTGGACGGGTCAATGGCCGCAAAGCGTCTGGTGTCCTGTCCGCTGCTCCGGGGCTGCTCCCCAGTCTTTACACCCTTCTCCAAGCCGGGCTTCACCGGCGTATGACAAAGAGGGCATACCTCCGTATTGTCAGGTAAGGTAATATCACACTTCGGACATTTCATGAACAATCACTGCCTTTCTAATGGAACTCGATTTCTTTTCTTTTGCAGTCCTGCCTCTCATGCTCAGTTCAAGATACAGAAACCCATGATTCCTAGTTTATCATTATCAGTATACCATGTTTTCCATAGAATTACAACCATGTTTTCACAACTTTTCACTTTTTTTGAGTTCTTCCACCATTTTCCGTTCTTTCTCACTGAGGTTGGCTTTGGCAAGCATTCCCCGGCGCTTTCGGAGGGTGGTTTTGATGGACATTTCACGCTTCCACGCCTGAATATTTTTATGGTGGCCGCTCAACAGAATTCCCGGCACCTCTTTGCCATGCCAAACCTCAGGACGGGTGTACTGGGGGTATTCCAGCAGTCCACTAAAGTGGGACTCTTCGGAAAACGCCTCTTCGCTTTTCAGCACCCCGGGAATCATCCGGGCAGTAGCATCCACCATTGCCATAGCGGCAATCTCGCCGCCGGTGAGGACAAAATCCCCTAAGGAAAGCTCCATATCCACGATTTCATCCAGCACCCGCTGATCCACTCCCTCGTAATGACCGCATAGGAACACCAAATGCTGATGCTTGTCCTTCACCAATTTTTTCGCAGTGTTCTGACGGAAGGTTCTTCCTTGGGGGGAAAGGTAGATGGTGGTGGGCTTATAAGAAAGCCCATCCGTCAGGCTTTGGTATGCCTGAAAGATAGGTTCTGCCTGCATAACCATGCCGGCGCCGCCGCCATAGGGATAATCATCCACCTGCCGGTGCTTGTTATGAGCAAACTCCCGAATCTGGACGAAGTTCAGGGTCAGCAAGCCTTTATTCCTGGCTCTTCCAATGATACTGTCACCCAGCACCGCCTCGAACATTTCCGGGAACAGGGTCAGAATATCAAACCGCATCAGTCAATCAGCCCCTTTAACAGTTCTACCAGCACGAATCCCTCGTCAATGTTAACTTCTTTGACCACCTCGTCAATGACAGGGATCAAAATGGGCTTGCCGCCGGTTTCCTTTAAGACATAGACATCGTTGCTGCCGGTTTTGATGACCTCATCAATTTTGCCTAGCACCCGCCCCTCTACAGTACGCACCTCTAAGCCTTCCAGGTCTGCAATGTAGTAGGTTCCCTCAGGCAGTTCGCCCAGGGCTTCCCGTTCGATGGTGACCACACGGTTTTTCAGAAGCTCCGCCTGGTTGATGTTGTCAATCTCCTCCACTGCCGCAATAATGCAGTTTTTATGGAGACGGGTACGCTGAATCTCGTAGCGTTTGCCGTCAATATAGAAATAATCAAGCTCATGGAACATCTCTGGGTCGTCGCACCAGGGCTGAATTTTCAGCTCACCCCGGATGCCGTGGGTGTTGACCACCTTGCCCAGTTCCAGCATGGTTTCTTTCATATGGTTCCTCCTAATATATCGAAAGAGGGCGTGCGTTCTGCACCCCCTCCATTCTGCACTGTCGTGTTAAACAATATCAACGATGACTCTTTTGTTCTCGTTGCTGGCTGCGGCCTTCATCACAGTACGGATTGCCTTTGCAATTCTGCCCTGCTTGCCGATGACCTTGCCCATATCATCCTCTGCAACGTGGAGTTCCAGAACGGTAGCGGTCTCCTTCTCATTGAGGGTTACCGTCACTGCTTCCGGATGATTCACCATTGACTTTGCAATAAACTCTAAAAGTTCCTGCATTGCGATTCCTCCAAGCACAATTAGATAATGCCTTTTTCTTTCAGCAGACGCTTTACAGTGTCAGTAGGCTGTGCACCGTTCTTAATCCATTTCTGAACCTTTTCTGCATCGAATTCGGTTACGGAAGGATCAACCATAGGATTGTAAGTACCTACCTGCTCGATGAAACGACCGTCACGGGGATATCTGGAATCCGCAACAACCACACGATAAAACGGTGCTCTCTTTGCACCCATTCTCTTCAGACGAATTTTAACTGCCATGTTTCTTTACCTCCAAAATTTTGTAAAAAATAATTATGTTTACAGACCGAAGTCCATTCTTTTTCTTGTGTTATAGTTACATTGGGAAACCGCCGGGCATACCACCGAAGAATCCGCCCCGACGCTTCATTTTCTTGCCAAGGCCGCCGGTTAACTGCTTCATCATCTTTTGCATCTGCTCAAACTGCTTCACCAGTGCGTTGACCTCCTGCATGGAGGTGCCACTGCCCTTGGCGATCCGCTCCTTTCGGGAGAGGGTAAGTTTATCTCGCAATTCCCGTTCTCTGGGAGTCATTGCCTGGATGATTGCCTCAATGTGGGAAAGTCTCTTTTCGTCAATGTCCACATTTTTCAGGGCGCCGGGCTTCACACCCGGAAGCATACTTAAGATACCGTCCAGAGGACCCATGTTCTTCATCTGCTCCATCTGATCCAGAAAATCCGTAAAGGTAAAGGTCTGGGATCGAAGCTTCTTTTCCAGTTCCTCTGCCTTTTTCATATCCAGGGCTTGCTCTGCCTTTTCGATGAGGCTGAGCATATCCCCCATGCCGAGGATTCTGGACGCCATTCTATCAGGATGAAACACCTCTAAATCGGTGAGTTTTTCGCCCATACCGCAGAACTTAATGGGCTTCTGGGTGACCGCCCGTACGGACAGCGCCGCACCGCCTCGGGTGTCGCCGTCCAGTTTGGTGAGAATCACACCGCCGATTTCCAACTCTTTATTAAAGGTATCGGCAACATTGACCGCATCCTGACCGGTCATGGCATCCACCACCAGCAAAATCTCGGTGGGGTTGACCTGACGGCTGATTTCTTTGAGTTCCTCCATGAGAACCTCGTCAATGTGCAGACGACCTGCGGTATCAATAATCAGAACATCATTGGCATTTTTTATTGCGTGGTCAAGACCTGCTTTGGCAATGCCAACGGCGTCGGTACTGCCCTCCACGGCAAAAACCGGAAGCTCCAGCTTGCCGCCTACCACCTGCAGCTGCTTGACTGCCGCCGGTCGGTACACGTCACAGGCACAGAGCAAGGGTCGCTTGCCCTGCTTTTTCAGAAGGCCGCCCAGTTTGGCAGCGGTGGTGGTTTTACCGGCGCCCTGCAAGCCTGCCATCATAATGACGGTGGGGGGCTTGGAGGAAATGGTCAGCTTGGATTCCGTGCCGCCCATGAGAGCAATCAGTTCCTCGTTGACAATCTTAATGACCTGCTGTGCCGGGGTCAGCGATTCCATCACCTCGGCACCGGAGGCACGTTCGGTGACCTGCTTGACGAAGTCCTTCACCACTTTGAAGTTTACGTCCGCCTCCAGCAGTGCCAGCTTCACTTCACGCATGGCATCCTTCAGATCCTTATCACTGACCTTGCCCTTGCTTTTTAACTTACGAAAGGTGTTTTGCAGCTTATCTGCCAAGCTTTCAAATGCCATGGTGCACCTCCTTATGCCTAATCCTCGTTGATTTCACCAATGATGGTAAGAATCTGGTTGATTTTCCGTTTGATATCATCCGACAGATACCGAACGTTGGGGGACTGCTCAATCTCACGGATAATATCATCAATACGGTTTAAATCCTCCTTGATACGCAGAAACCGCCGGGCAAGCCCCAGACGTTCTTCTACATCAAAGAGCGTATGCTCCGCACGCTTGATGTTATCCCGCACCCCCTGCCGGGTAATACCCATATGCTCGCTAATTTCCGCCAGGGACAAGTCCTCGTTGTAATACAAGTCCACACTCTCTGCCTGCCGGTCGGTCAGCATATTACGATAGATAGAGAATAACAAGCCGATTTCTACATTGCGTTCCACAGGCTATCCCTCCATCTATCTCAAACGGTAATTTCATTCTGTAAAGCATATATGCTTTACAACACCATAAGATTTTACCCTAACACGAACCATTTGTCAAGGGGTTTTTCAAATTTTTTTCAACTATCTTACAAAATCAAATTCTACCCCGTACATCCGGACGGTATCCCCCTCCTGAATGCCGGCATCCTCCAGCATTCCAATGACACCGCACTTAATGAGCGCACGCTGGAAGTACTGCAGGGATTCGTAATCGTCGAAGTTGGTAGAACCCACAATCTTGCGGACGCGCATACCCTCTACCTCATAGGCATCCTCGGTCTTGGTGACGGTAATCTCATCATTCTTGCCCACCAAGTTCGGGTCGTACATCTCGTAGTCGTCCTCTTCGGCATCTCTGGGCATCTTGGACAAGGTCTCCCAGGTATAGTTCAGCACATTAGAAATCCCTTGCTTGGTTGCCGCAGAAATGGGGAACACCTTATAGCCCATTTCCTCCAGTTCTGCCTTGAAAATCTCGTAATTATCCTGGAAGGTGGGGATGTCTGCTTTGTTGGCAAGAACAATCTGGGGCTTTTGGGAGAGCTTTTCACTGTAAAGCTTCAGTTCCTTATTGATTGCCAAAAAGTCCTCCATGGGGTCTCTGCCCTCCACGCCGGAGACGTCTACCACGTGAAGCAGCAGCCGTGTTCGCTCTACATGCCGGAGGAACTCGTGTCCCAGACCTACGCCCTCGTGAGCGCCCTCAATGATACCGGGAATGTCCGCCACCACGAAGCCGCCACCATCGCCCATGTCCACCACGCCCAGATTGGGACTTAAGGTGGTAAAATGGTAGTTGGCAATTTTGGGTCTGGCGTCGCTGACAATGGACAGGAAGGTGGATTTTCCTACATTGGGAAAGCCCAGAAGTCCCACATCGGCAATAAGCTTCAGCTCCAAGGTCACCATAAATTCTTCGCCGGGCATACCGGACTTAGCAAACTTCGGGGTCTGTCGGGTTGCGGTGGCAAAATGGGAGTTGCCCCAGCCGCCGACGCCGCCCTTGGCAGCAATCATCCGGGCACCATCCTCTTTCAGGTCACAGAGCACCAGGTTGGAGTCCGCCTCCCGAATCAGGGTACCAACCGGGACTTTGATTTCCAAATCCGCACCGTTTTTGCCGTTGCGCTTGGCGTCCCGTCCGGCGCCGCCGTTTTCTGCCAGATATTTGCGCTTATAGCGAAAGTCCATCAGAGTGCTGATGTTCTTGTCAGCCACAAAGACCACATTGCCGCCTCTGCCGCCGTCACCGCCGTCAGGGCCGCCGGCAGCCACATATTTTTCCCGATGGAAGGTCACGGCACCGTTACCGCCGTCGCCGGCCTTAATGAAAATTTTCGCGAAATCCGAGAACATGGGATAATTCCTCCTTTGCAAGAAAAAAGGGGTGGACAACTGTCCACCCC
>JAXJVM010000024.1:0-15514 GCA_036308515.1 Clostridia bacterium
CCTGCAAAGTCTATAAAAGAGAATCGACTCTATCAGCTTATAACGGAAATGACAAACCTGCTCATACAAAATCTTGAACTTGCCAATGAACCAACTATAACTGAAATACCTGATGATACTCTTGCGGATGATAAAGCCAACGAGATATACATCAAAATGGCAGGTGAATACGACAAGGACGATGTTCTGAAAAGCCTGTATGAGCTTGCAAGGTTAAAATTCCAAAGCAGTACGATAACAGATATGAGTACCGTAACTGATAGAATTAAGAAAGAACTTTGCAAATACGGAAACTGCGAAAGAGTTCCTCTTCCTCTTATGCAGAAAATCGTATCAAAATTTTATGTAGGCGGTGATAATGAACTGAAGATGAAACTAATCAACGGAAAAACAATTACAAGGAGCGTGATATAAAATGAGAGCAAAAGAAGTCAAAATGATTCCTGCAACACGAAATTTTCTTGAAAAAGACAGAAAGGTCATAAAGAATGTTGGTGCATACTGCCGTGTCAGTACAGATACTGAGGAACAGCAAGGTAGTTATAATTCACAGGTGAATTACTATACAGAAAAAATAAAAAGCACTCCCGGTTGGAGATTTGTAAAGGTATATGGCGATGAAGGTATAAGCGGAACTAATGCAGATAACCGTCCCGGCTTTCAGGAAATGATGCAGGACTGCGAAAACGGAAAACTCGATCTCATCATAACAAAATCCATATCTAGATTCTCACGAAATGTTACGGTCACACTTGAAGTTGCAAGAAAACTGAGAGATAAGGATATAGGTATATTCTTCGAAAAAGAAAACCTAAACACCTTGCATTACACCTCGGAAAGCTTACTTGCAATATTCAGTTCGCTTGCACAGGCTGAAAGCGAATCGATGAGCGAGAACATAAAGATGGGCAGAGAATTCAAATACAAAAATGGTGAATGCTGCTATAACATGGGCAAAGTATTTGGATTCAATCAAGATAGTGATGGAATCGTAACAATAAATGAGGAACAAGCGGTGGTAGTGAAACATATGTATGAAGGCTACTTAAATGGAATGAGTATAGGCGGAATAATAAAGGACTTGCAAGAAAGGAAAATCTCAAGTCCTACAGGAAAGGAAAAATGGAGTCCCGGAACCGTTGAAAGAATTCTTTCGAGTGAGAAATACAAGGGAGACTTCCTTACCCGAAAGACATTCACAGTCGATCCTATATCAAAGAAGAAAAAGAAAAACACAGGTCAGGTTTCACAATACCTTATCACAAATCATCATCCTGCAATCATAGAGCCTGAAATGTTTGATATGGTACAAAGCGAAATGGCTCGAAGGGGTTGTATCAAAAAGAATGATAAGAAGAAACACTATGGAAAATATAGTGGTAAATTCCCATTCAACAACCTAATCATATGTGGAGACTGCGGAGCGAAATATAGGCGAACTATGTGGGTAGAGAAAAATGGTGACAAAAAGCATGTGTGGCGATGTGTAAACCGCATACAGGACGGAAAAAAAGCCCACTGCAGACACTCTGTCTCCATAAACGACATATACCTGACCAAAAAGACCGTAGAAGCCATTAACATCATCTACAAAAGCAGGTCAAGGGTAAAGGATATTTTGAAGTGCTCAATAGCATCCCTTATGGGTGATACCGAACAGCCTATGATAACAGAAAACATGGCAAGGCTCGAAGAACTTTCCGACCTTATGAGAGATGCTATATTCAAAAATGCAACAGGCGAAATGACACCCAACCAGCTTGAGAAAATCTGCTATGAGGTAAAGACGGAATCGGAAAAGTTACGGAAGGAAAACGAAGAGCATGAAATGACAAGGAAAATGAAATCGGCAGAATCATCAAAGCTAAAACAAATCTTCAAGGCAGTAGATGAAATGGCTGAAGAACTGACCGAAATCGATAATACCCTTGTCCGTAACATCATAGAAAAAATGGAGGTGATATCAGAAGATAAACTAACCATCTGGTTCATAGGCGACATTGCCTACGAGGTAGAATTACCTGAATTAAAAGTCCAAGAAAAATATTAAAAAGGACTTGTAAAAAATTAAGAAATGTGTTAGAATAAATCCTGTAAAAAGGATTTATTCTGTCTTTGGAATTGATTAGGACGAAAGTCTTGAAACCCGCTTAAAATAAGGGGAAAATCAATGCGACAGTAAAATTATATCGTACTTACATAAAAAAGAGATGATTTTTACTGTCGGTAAATGATGTGACCCCAAAAAGTTAGACTTTATATAGCGTAGTAGTTTTATGACTGCTACGCTATTTTTATGCAGCCAAGGTGTTGAGCCTATATTGCACTGGACTCATCCACCCAAGTTTCTCTTTAATTCTTTTTTCGTTGTAATATTTTATATATTTTTCAATAGCTTCTTTAAGCTCATCAAAGCTGTAGTAAGTAGTTCCGTAATACATTTCTTGTTTTAAGATTCCAAAGAAGTTTTCCATAACAGAATTATCATAACAATTTCCTTTGCGGGACATGCTTTGAAAAATTTTATTGTCTTTATTGTCGCTTTTTCTTCCTCATACAGATATAGCTTAAATCTGTTTACGATTTCATTTGTAATAGTTTTCATAGTATAATCAACCGACTTTCAAGGTTATATTTTACCACAGGACAAAAATTATCCTTGAAACACATATAAAAAGTGGAACGATAGATCTTTTCAAACATAGTATTTTCAGGGGTTTTAGCTCGTATAATTCACAAGTTAATGGTTTTATATTCTAACCCTCAAAACAGGTCTCTATCGTTCCACGCATAAGTTAAGGGCATACCGCCGATAAAAGCGGTATGCCCTTGAAAGTTGTGCCATTTACTTGTTGGCTTCAATAAATCTGTGAAGTACTGCTGCTATTTCTGCTCTTGTAGCATTATCTAACGGATTGAGTGTTGAGCTTGCTTTACCTTTCATCAAGCCGCTGCCTACTGCGTACTGCATAGAAGCTATTGCATACTCGGAAATGCTGTTAAAATCGCTATAAGAGAGGATATTTGTGTTTTCTCCTACGCTTACATCATATCCTTTGTGCTGTGCGTATCTGTGCATAATAGCTGCGATTTGTTCTCTTGTGATGTTTTGGTCGGGTGCAAATTCAGTTTCGGAATAGCCTTTAATGATTCCGTTCTGCTGTCCCCAAACAACAGCCTTTGCATAGTAAGCGTTGTCGTCAACATCTTCAAAAGTAGTTTTGCCTGTAATTTCAGGCTCACCCTCTGCACGATAGAGGACCGTAACCATCATTGCCCTTGTGATAATTTCGTCAGGTGCAAATGTTGTTTCGGTTGTGCCGTTGAATAAGCCGTTTTCTGTTACATATTCAACATCTTCATAATACCAATCATCAGCCTTTACATCTGTAAACGGATTTTCCCATTCGGGTGTTACAGGTTCTTCGTCATCGTGCTTATCCCACTTTGCATAAAGCGTAAAGCCTTTTGTAACCTTGCTGTCAAAGTCGTAAGCCATTGTCAGTTCTTCATCTGTGTACCAACCTATGAAGCTGTAACCGTCCTTTGTAGGAGCTTCCGGCTCTGCAAGTTTAGAATTTTTTGTAATAGCTTTGTTTGCGATGGTGCTGCCGCCGTTGGTTTCAAACTTCACTGTGTAGGAAGAAGTTCCGCCTCCGCCGCCTCCGCCGACTCCGCCTGACGAACCGGGTGAGCTCTTTGTGAAGGTTGCGGTGATTGTAATATCTTCAACAAGTGTGTGGGTAGAACCTGATGTGAAGCTCTTGTCGTTAATCTTTAGTGTGCTGACTTTGTAGCCTTCAGCAGGAACAGCTGTGATTGTAAGCTCGGTGCCTTCCTGAACTGCCATACCGCTTATAACCGAAACGCCGTTGTTATCAACAACCAGTGAACCGTTGGTGGTATTTGAGATGGTAACGGTGTGAGTATTGTACTGAGCTTCTATTTCTGCTTCAAGTGCTTCTAAATTTACGACTGTTACTGTATAGCTTCCGTCTCCGTTTGCAATTGCAGTAACACTGCCCTCGGCAGGAAGTGTCAAGCAGTCGATACCGTTTACTGAAAGCTTGGTAATCCCCATAAATTCATCGGGAACAACCTTGAATACAACATCGCCGCCGGCTATAATTTCTGTCTCCGGTTTGGAATATGTAGGAGTTCTTTCAATTGTTTCTACAGTATAGCCGTCGCCGTCTGCAGGAATTGCGAATCCCTCATAGGGCATTATGTCAACTGCGATATCCGAATTTTCAGAAATCTTTGGGATTGTAAATCCGCAGGAAACCTCCCGGTCTGCAAACACGATACCAAGCTCGGCTGCATTTTCATCTGTAACGGGGATACCGTTTATATACCACCGTCTTATCATCATTGTGCTTCTTCCGTTCGATTCGGTGGGAGTTACCGTAACTGTAACACTCTTTCCGCCGATAACTGAAACTGCGTCTGCTGCTGTGCTGCCGGGATGTATTTGGGTGCCGTTTGCGTCAACCTTAATTTCAGGCGTTGCTCCCGATGTGTTGTTTACGGTGAGCTTTACATTATAACCAACTGCTTCCATAAACTCTGCATTAACCTCGGTAGCTTTTCTGACACCTGCAACAACGAGAACATTTTCGCTGCCTGCCTGACTGCCGTTAACACTCCAGCCCTTGAGCTGATAATATTCATCTGCTGTTGCAGTGATTTTTACATTTTCTCCGCGTTTAACCTCAATATATCCCAAAGCATCTGTGTCGCCGCTGATTTCAACTATACCGTTACCGGTTGCCTGAGCGGACACTTTGTATACGGGACGGGTGATAAATTCAACCGAAACCTCTGTTTCTTCTGTGATTGAGCTCAGGGTGTAAGTTGTGGGAGCATCTGTTTCACCGGTCATTGCGGTGCCATCAACTTCAACATCATTTACCTTCCACACACTAACCATATCGTCACCTGTGGGTACTGCGGTAAAGGTAACCTCCGAGCCATATTTAACAGCATTTCCGCTTGTGAATTTCTTTCCGTTATATGTGGCGGTAAGCTGACCCTCGTTACCCTCTGTTTTAAATGTAACGACAACAAGGTCAACTGCAAATACTGCTTCAACAGTTGTGTCAACATCTACCAAAACTGTGATTGCATTTTCAGTTGATGTCTGTTTCTTACCATTCACTTTCCAGTAATCCAGATGGTAGCCTGTATCAGGAACTGCGCTCACGGTAACCTCGGTTCCGGAATCAACATATTCACCGTTTTCCACACTACCGGAAACTGTGCCGTTTTCAGCTGTTGAATATGCTATTTTGTAACTTCCTCTGTCCATAACAGCCTGAATTTCGTATTCAGAAACCGCCGGGTCTGCTGACGCTCCGTTGGGAACTGTCCAGATGAGAGTCGAGCCGCTTTCACCCTCAATCTCTTCACCGTTGACACGCCATTTCTGAACTGCATATCCGCTGTCTGGAGTAACCGTAAAGGTGAGAGTTTCTCCGCCGCGTGCTTTATTTTCGTCAAGTGAAGGTGTTATTGCAATTGCACCGTTGCTTACCGATGCGGTAACAGTATATTCAATCTGAACAAAGCGAGGCTCAATATATACGCTTTCACTTGTTCCGAGACTTGTGTAGGTGTATTCTGTGAGACCATCTGTTCCCTCAACCTTAGCACTGTTTATCATCCAGTAATCAACTTCATAGCCAATTGCCGGAGTTGCTGTAAAGGAAATTGATGCACCTTCGCTAAGGTTTATACCGCCCGAAGCGTTATTGAGCTGGCTGACTCCGCCTGCTATTGCTTCGCTGATATATCCTTTTTCATCTTCCTCATCTGTGGAACCAAAGCTGATGCCTGCAACCGACTTAACAAATCTTACGGATACTTCATAGTTAGTATCTGTTGCATTGAGTACCAAAGTGTTGGATGCTTCACTTTGTACATTACCGTTTACTGTCCAGGACTGAACGCGGTAGCCCTCTTCGGGAGATGCTTCAACGCTGATAACAGAATCGCGGTAAACATTGGCTTCTGTATCCGCTGCGATTTCAGCAGTATACAGTTTCTTTCTTATCACATTTGCCGAAACTGTTCCGTGATATCCATCTCCCTCTTCATCAATCTTTTCGACAGTCGCCTTAAAGCTGATGGTTGGAATGGGTTCTGTAACGACTTTTACAACCACATCCTGAGTGATAACATCGCTTACAGAAATTGTCTTAGTATCGTTTTCATCTGCATTCTCGGCTTTTATTGTGATATTATTAGGCGTAACAACTGATTTCATCTCATAGCCATCGTCAGGAACAACGGTAAGTGAAAGGTCATCTGTATATTTTTCAATCCAAGCTGTTGTAACTTCCTCGCTGCCGCATTTTACGGTAACCGCTGCATTTGTTTTATTTACAGTAATTACGGGTTTGGCTTTGAAAACAACTGTGATCTTGGTATCCGCCTGAACACCGCCCTCAAGGTCGTAGGTGATGATTTCTTCACCGCCTGTATAAACCTCTTGTGAATCTCTGAATTTCTCTTCGCCGCCAATTGTAACAGAATATACATAATATCCTGCATCAGGAGTTGCGGTAACAGTTAAATCCGTGCCGAAATCAACATAACTGTCACTTTCGATTGCGGTTTCTGAAAAATCTTTTACTGCTTCTGTCTTAACAGTGCCGTATTCTGCCAAATCAATTGTAATAACAGGTTTTTTCTTATAGGTTACAACGAAATCCGCGTCGATCTGAATATCTTCGACAGTGACGGTTGCGGCATCAGATTCGCCGCCCGCCATTTCAAGCTCAACCTCGGTGGTGGTGCCGCCTGATGTCATTTCTACCTTATCTATGATATAGCCTGCGTCAGGGGTGATATTTAGCTGAACGGTGCTTCCAAATTCAACATAATCGCCGCTTGCTTTGTTAACGCTGCTTGCCTGAGCCGTTATATCACCGTTTTCTGCTTCATTTCTATAGGTTACAACAGGTTTCCTCTCAAAGTATGCCTTAATGGTCATATCCACATCTAAGGTTACTTTACAGGAGGGAATCCCCTCGCCGGTGAGCTCGGTTTCGCTGCCGTCTCCATTCACAGCAACGATTCTGTTTACTCTGTAGCCGTCGGCAGGCGTTGCAGTGAACACGATTTCAGAGCCCTGAGGCTGTTCGCTGTCCGATTCAACGGCTATGCCGTTTGTTCTCGCAGCAGTGAAAGACGAACCGTGGGTTGTGCCGCCGTTTGTGTTTTCCAAAGCAGTTTGCAAGGTTACTTTTCTGCCGTTTGGAGTAATGCAGTTTATTGTGAAATTATAATCTCCGCTTATATCATTAAGCTCTATATCCGTTACGCTGTCATAAGCCGGGCTACCGTTTAATTCCCAGCTATCAATCAGCATATTTGCGGGAATTACAACTTTGATTTTAACATTTTCGTGTTCATAGCCGCTGTACACAAAATTGCCGTTTGCATCTTTAGAAAGCAAAGTTCCGTTCACATACACAGCTGCTGTATTTACCTCAGTAGAATAAATCGAATCGTATACTGTGAAATTCATGGTGCTTGCTTTCTTTGCTTCAAATTCAGCAGTATACTCGATCTGAGAATTCACTCCGGTAACATTAACGGTTAATCCTGTGTAGTTTGTGCCGTCACTGTTTGTTACAACTTCGGTTTTGCCCGAAACGTAGTCTTTTTTGATCCACTTTGCAACAACGTATCCGTCAGCAGGTGATGCGGTAAGAGTTACAGACTGCATCACATTGATTTTGTCGCCGGAAACAAAGCTTACATTACTGTCGGTATATTTGCCGGTCACCATTCCCCATGCATCGTTGTTTGAGACATAAATAAGGCTGCTGAACACCTGACCGAAGCTCACACTTGCCGCAACATCGCCGGTAATGTTTTCAAAGGTTTTCGAACCGGCCTTCTGTTCATTGGAGGTGGGGGTACCCTTTTCTATGTTCCAGCCGCTTACGCCGTAGCCCGAATCGGGCTGAGCAATAAGCACAACCGTTGAGCCTTCGGGCACTCGCATACCGCTCGAAATTGTTATGGGATTACCGCCGTCAACGGAATATGTTATCTGAACCTTGCCGTTTACTCCGGCATCAGCTGTGATTTCGTAGGATTTTGTTGTCAGTGTGTAGGTTCCGTTTTCGGAATACACGATATACCTGCCCGAAACCTTGCTGTTGCCCTCTTTTGTCAGAGTTACGAAAATGGGATATTCGCCAACCTGATTGGAGCTTGTTGCACGTGAATAGAGAGTATAATCTCCGGCACCCAGAATGTTGTTTTCCACGGTCATTGTCATCTTCGATGCCTTATCGGTGTCGTTTATTCCGGTTTTAACATCGTCCGGTCTTAAAACAAGTTCCCTGTAATCAACATTCACAACCGCTGTAACACTCATTGTATCATCGTATGTTGCCGTAATTTCATAGGTGCCTGCTCTGTCAGGGCGGAAAATATTGCCGCTGATAAGATCTGTTGAAACGGTTGTGCCGTCACGCACAATTTTTGTGTAGCTCACGGTTATATCGGTGTCAACAGTACCGTCGCTCTTCAGAAGTGCAGGAACCAGGGTGAGCGAGTCACCGTAGGTGATTGTTCCGCCGCTGAGCACGAGTTCATCATTACTGCCTGTTGCATAAATAATTGTCTCGTCTGAACGGCTGGTGATATATGTTCCGCTTCCGGGATAGATTGCAACTATTCCGTAAACTCCGGCATTGGGGAATGTATATTCCGCCGTATACTGACCGTTTTCCAAAACTCCGGTTACGCTGGTTACCGCCCCGGTTTCCTTGTCGGTAATTGAAAATACAACCGGCTGATCGCTTACAGCTCCGTCATTGTCGGAAACTGAAGAAATCAAGGTTATCACATCACCATCTGTGTTTTCCTGAGTATATTGAGTCTCTTTGACGGTTTTGACACTGTAGTATTCAACAAGTGAATTTACCAAAGTATATGTACTGCCGTCATTAAGATAAAGGGCTGCATCCGATTCATTACCTGCGGCAACAGTTCCAAATTCAACATATGTGCTTTCGTCATAAATATAATTTTTGCCGTCACTTGCAATGTATATTTTTCTGCCGTCGGCAGTCTGATATGCCCTCGTGGAGGTTACAGCCGGTATTGCGTTTTCTCCTTCGCCCTCTGCTTCTTTGATTGTGACCTCATCAACGGTAATAGCTTCAACATCCACATCAATATATGCCGAGTTATAGCTGTGCTGATGGAGCAGCTTAGACGAAACCGCTGTTACGGTGTCATCGTCTATTTTGAAAAATTCTCCGTCTGTTCCGTTTTTCTGCCAGTAGTCCGAAGCTGTATATGTTTCAGTTTCATCGTTTTTGGAAACTGTTCCGTATCTGGTGTAGGTTACTCCGTTTACGGTCTTGGTTTCCTTTGAATATTGCTGAACATCAACCGCATTGGGTACCATCACCGTGTCATTTGCCTTAACAAAGCTACCCTCTGCCAAAACATCAGACTGATTTTTCAGGGTAAGATCTGTATTGGTGGGTGATTTGTCAACGCTGAGTGTGACCGTCTTTGTTCTCAGGAAATAATCGCCCTGATAAACAACACAGCGATATCTTCTGCCGTCTATTTCAGCATTGGCGGTAACATTGAGTTTTGCCGAATTGGTGCCCACCTGCATCCAGGCGCGGACGGTTTCGTCGTAATACTGCCACCGATAGCCTATTGCGCCTTTGTTGGTGCTTGATGCAGCGACCTCAAAGCTTGCCGTGTGTTCCGGCGCGGCGCTCGTGTCTGAGGGCTGTGCCGTAATCATGAAATTGCCCGAATTTTCCGGAAGGGTTGTTCCCACAGCATCCTGACCCGACACACTGCGAACGCCGAGAGCGTTTGAAGCCGTAACACGGAAGGTATACTGGCGGTTGGGCGAAAGACCATCTGCCGTGTATCTTACCATACCGTCATCGTCAACATCCGTTGCGGGAATTGTCGCCACAGGAAGCTCCATATTATTTGTTATAATTGAAACCTCATAAAACGACGCATCATCCGTTCCTTCCCATTCCAGACCCATAGATGTACTGGAGATATCTGTTATGTTAAGGTTTTTCGGTGCCTTGGGGCCGGATTTTACATTCGAGGTTTGATAACCGACAACTATTACGGTTTCGCCGTTGAATTCAATCTCGGAAATTCCAAACTGCCAGTTGAAGCCGTAACCGCTCACACCGGCGGGAAGATTGTCTACCGAGCCGGTGTAGGCAACGCCGCTCATATTCGAAAATACTCCGCCGCCTGCAACACTGAGAGACTGCGAAACACCGGTAACCGATTTGTTACCCAAAATTCCTCCACCTGCGCCAACTTTAAGATTTTCTTCAACGCCTACGGAGAAGCTGTTGGTTTCCGAATCAACACTTTCCTGACTTACCGTAACCAGTGAGCCGCTCTGAGTGCCGGCATTCGTAAGCATCTGAACATCGCCTATAGCTTCAAAGTTGTCGCATGCCCAATTCTCATAGCTGTAAGGGTCGCCGGGGGTGCTCTTGAGCACATTGCCTCGGATTTTTTCAAGACCGCTGTACTGCTCTGCAATTTCATCATAGGTTTCTACGGGAACAATAACCGTGGCAGGAGTGAGAGGCTCCTCAATTTTCATTTCGTAGGTTTCACCGGTTGAGGGCTCGTAGGCGTCATACCAATAGCGGTAGTACGGAATGGTATACATTACCACGTAGTCGTCGCCTGCATTGCCCATAAATTCACGGGAGGTGGTAACCTCAAGGCTGCTTTCGTGGTCATAGCTTACGGTAGCTCTGACCTCGAGCTCAAACTGACCCGCGCCGCCCAGCTGAACCTCATTGTCGGTATATGCACCCAGGGCTGCCGAAACACTGGCTGTTGCGCCCGACGAGCTGCCTGAGCTTGTGCCGTAGCCGGTGGAACCATCATCGAGATAGTTGTCGAAAGAATCAGCAACATCCTGGAAATAAGGAGCAGACTGCAAAATCGCCTGAACCTCGGGCTTGGAGTAGTATGCTTCCGCACCCTTATATTTGAGAAGCAATGAGTCATCATCCGTATTGGGGCTGCAAAGGTCAAGGAAAACAGATGCACGGGATTTATCCGTTCTGTTTATGTAGCTTCGAGCCTGATTTATAACACCCTCACAGCCCTTATAGAATCCATCGGCGCCGTCGGGTGCAAGGTATGCTATACTGTAATAATACCAATGCTCGGTATCGTTTCCGCCGGATTCTCGCTGTCCGATAACCGCCACAAGAGCTTCCTTGCCGTCCTTAGAGCCTGAGAAATTGCCTGTAACAATCTTTGAAATCCATGTTTCGTCCTTTCCTGCATTTTCATCCACATTGTTTTTCTGTTTCGTGAGGAATTCGATGTCACCGCCGGAGACCTGATCGTAGCGTTTTGTCCCCGTATTGTAATTATAAAGGAAGTTATTTATAAACACATAGATTCTGTTTGTTACGCCTGTAAGACCGCCCATGTTTACAACTGCCACTCCGGGAGGTGCATTATATAATGCCGTTGAGCCCTTTTTGTCGGGGGCGGTATCCTCCAGCTCTATAGTCTGAAAACTGTTAGCTGTATAGGTCTTACTTGAACGCTTATATTCAACATGGAGTGCCATAATCGTTGAGCTTCTGTCTGTATTGCCTGAAGCCTTCCAACCTGCAACAACAAGCTCTTTATGACCGTTTCCTGTCATATCTCCGATTGCAACATTGGCAGAATCCATAGAGTTTGTTCCGTCTAAAAGAGAAATTTTGCCTACCTGCTTAAAGCTACCTGCCGATTGACTGTCATTTCGATCCAGACTGTAAATGAACAGATTGTTGTTGCTTCGGAATGTGTCTATCTCTGTTTCGCGCGGCATTGAAACTGCAATAGCGAGCTCATCGGTATAGTCCTTGTTAAGATCGCCCGATGCCATTGTTACAACTGCCGCCATTTCCACATTGCCCAAATCGTCATCGGCACTTTTGTAAAGTCCGGAATATGCCGACAGGTCTGATGCAGAAATAATCTTCCATGTTTTAAGTGAGCTTCCGGTGTATTTATAAATCTTTATTTCATTATTTGCACCGTATACAGCAATTTCGTCTTTACCGTCTCCATCGTAGTCACCTGCGGTAACCTCAATCAGCGAATCGAATTCGTGATTGCGCCACACGCCGGCACGTGCAAGGCTTTTCGCCGTATTGTTGCCGTAGGAAACATACCAGCCGCCTTTTCTCGATTCAACACCGCCTTCATAGCTGTATATTTCAAGAACAACATTCTGCTCCGAACGCTTTTGGTTGGAGTTTATTTTAACCCTTGCAACGTGATCTTTTTTGCCGCTGCCGTTATTAAACTCCACGGAGGTGGAATAGGCAATATTCTGATGAACATTACCTGTATTCTTGACAATAGCTGTATTGATTCCACCAAGCTTTCCGGAATTATAACCGTTGTCACTGTCCAGATTTGACCAGTCACCGTTTCTGTACTGTCCGTAGAGCGATATGGCTCCGGCAGCTTCTAAATTGTCGGGGCTTATATTCTGATATAAACTAACAGTGTCACGCAGCATCTTTCCGTAGTTGCTGCTGCCGTTATAATTGAACAAAAGCTCCTTCTGTTCAAACATGACGGTATTGCCCCCTGGACCGAAGATATCTCCTTCGGGCACCGAAAGCCCAAGATTGGTAAAGCCCAAAGCCTCGTAGCCCGCCTCGTTGAGGGCAGTCTTAGCACCTGAGTTTGTATTTTCAGCCGCTTCTGCGGGCAAAGACATCAGTCCTGCAGGAAGCAATTAAAAAATCATCAGTACACTCAATGCCATTGACAAAATTCTTTTAAATTTCATACGTTTTCCTCCTCGTTTTATATTGACAGCACATTTATGCTTCTTTCTCCAATTTGTCAAGCATATCCTGTATAAGTTTTTCTGCACATTGTTTGAAGTCAAACTGCGAAACAAACTCTATTGCTTCTTTTACTTTTTCCTCCGGAACCTTATACAGCGAAAATGTTGTTTCAAGAAATGCCTTTATCTTTTCATTCATTGTAAACCACATATTACACGGCACCGTCATAAACCCACGCATTATCCCGCCGGATGCAATTTCAAGCATATAAAAGTCTTTTTTTTCAAGATCGGGCAAATGCTCCTTGAAAATATGCTCCAGCTTACCTGTGATTGTCTCCTGAATAATCTCTGTTGTATTCGGAAGCGAATATGCCATTGCATAAAGCTCTCTGAGATGCTCGCTTGATTCCACTATATGCAGCTGCAATGCGGTTTCTGATGCATAAAATAAAATCTTATCAGTTGTTTTATTCTGCACCAGTTTCATTGTTGTTGCAAACTGTTCTTCAAGCACATACTTTACAAGTGCAGCAAGTATATTTTCCTTGCTTCCGAAAATACGGATAAGAGTACCTTTGTCAATGCCTGATTTTTCGCTTATCTGCAACAACGTTGTTGCTGAATAACCTTTTGTCAAAAACAATTCAGCAGATGCGACAAGTAACTTTTTTCGCATTTCGGATATTTGTTCAGCAGTAAAATGCTTCGCCATTTCTTACCTCCTTTTTGATATGGTGTCATCTGAATCAAGACCAAAACAATACCATGGTTTTTGCTGTCTTTAATTATAGCAAGATTTTCCGATTGTGTCAATAGATTAAGCGTATTTTCAACAAAATGACGATAAGTTTTTTACAACTCCAATTCGTCATCAATTTCTTTATGCCTTGATTTGAGATATGTTTGTTCTTGTTGTTGCTGCTTATAAGCCTTTAATTTGCGTATAATCGAAGAATGCTCGGCATACAAGTCCTCGTGCTAATCCTTATCAGTTATGCGTATGCTTTCCTTAAAGGTATCTCTTGAAAAGTTATCCTTGTAAGCTGATTTCAGAGTTTTTTAAGGTTTCTGCTATTATATATCTTTATACTCTTCGCATAGAAAAGCAAAAGAAATATTAAAAAGCGACTACGGTACAATTTCCGCAGTCGCCCAAACTCTTGGATACCCAAACATTTATGATTTTTCCAGAACCTTTAAAAAATATACCGGTGTATCACCCACAAAATATAGGCTCTATAATAAAGTCGGGGAGTCCAACAAATAGAGCTCAATAAAAATAATTAAAAAAAGAGAGCATATTTGTTCAAAATCCGTTATAATGGAATTGACGAGAAACCAAAGAAACGGAGGAACAAGATTTGCTCTCTATTGATTATATAAAAAATTACTGAATTTACAAGATGTTGTTCAGCTGCAACTTCTGTGTACTTGTCGATTCTGTTACCCTGTTATTTGATAAAGGTAAACGTTATTTTAGTTATCTTAGAATATCCCAGCTTTTTAACAATAGATTTTTACTATCATCTACATAACGATAGATTGCATATACTTTGCCATCAAAAACTTGAACAAATTCTGCTTCGAGAAGAGCATCTCCGTTAGGTTGTTTTTCTTCTTCTCCCCATCTGTCGAGATAGACAAGTTGGTCATCCTCTGTCCATTGATATCTGCAAACACCTTTGTCACCGATAGCAACAAACAATTCATCAGGATTTGTATCACTAAAATTAGCGAACATTGGCTGCTGGTCAGTACCGTTATCAACATTCATGGCAGGTACAGCGGATTTCGGCAGTTTATATAATTTGTAGTTCTGCAAATTGTCCTTGTCAGCCACTAAAACTCCCGAATAGTTGTCTTCTTCACTCAATAACGGACCATCACCCTCCTCATCGAGCAGTGCTCTAATGGGTGCAATCAAAGCAAATACATGCGTATCGTTAATGGCTAAGCCCATGGATGCATGGGTCCATTGGCCTCCGTCACCGACAAATACCTTCTTATCATCATCTTGCACATCGTAAAATTTCAGTTGTTCTTTTTCCGTAAGCGAAAGAGTGGTGCCATCGTAATTAATCGTATATCCTTTGACACCGTATTTGTATTGCGAGAGGTATATCTCACCTTTCTCAGCATCTACTGCGGCACCTTGGTACTCGTATTCAGCGCCCATACCTTCAGGTTTGGGTTGGATTAACAGTTCTTGGAAACCGGTATCTGTGATTTTCCAAGCCCCTACACCACCATGTACAAGTCCTGCAACAAGGACATCTTCGTATATTCCTCCGGGGCTGACCTGACAACGGTCCTTAAAAATTTGTTGATCAACAACAGATAAATCAGACAGTTTTAACATCGTAATGGAACCGCATTCTTCTGTACCGGGTTGTAAGAGCTCGCTCATTGAATTGAGCGCCATTCTTGTCGTAATGATCAACTTATCACCGTATATATAGACGCCTGTGAGATTAGTAGGGAATTGCCTTGTTTCCCCATCTAACCAAACAATATTGTATGCGTTTTTGAGGTCTGATAATAGTGTTCTTGCTACTAATACAGGATCGTTCGGATTTGATATGTCAATATTATAAACATAAAACTGATTTATAATGTATAAATGCTTATCCTTAACGCAAAAAGCTCTTTTGTTGAAGCTTTCCTTCG
>JAXJVM010000025.1:0-16691 GCA_036308515.1 Clostridia bacterium
AGTCAAGGAGGACTGGCGCAACAAAGAAAGCTTTATCACCGATATCGGCTTTGAATAATTTCATTTTCCCCGTCTTTCTTGTCCAAGGGAGATGAGGCCGCACCAGCGGTGAATGGATACCATGCATCGTTGGTAAACATTGCACCGTATAGAAAAAACGCCATATCATATACTAAAAAAACAATCTAAGTTTTTAGTATATGGAGGTGTTTTTCTTGCATCAAGATCAAGAACACGCTTGGCATACATTTGAACAAACCGGCAGCATTGCCTCTTATCTGCAATACCGCAGTCTTGCAGACAAGAACCGACTTTCTGCCACAGTATCCACCACCGAAAATACACAGAGAAAGGAGAGCACCCATGGGCATTGTGGAGACAGAGGGCATCATTACCCGTGAGGTCAAGTACGGCGATTCCTCCCGGATTCTGACGGTGATTACCAAGGAATTTGGCAAGATTTCTGTCCTGGCCGGGGGTGTCCGCACCAACAAATCCGGGCTGCTTGCCGCAACCCAATTGTTCTCCCATGTGTCCTTTCAGTTGTTCAAGGGCAGAGAAAAAAGCCTGTATAAAATTAACAGCGGTGAAATCCTTACTTCTTTTTCCTCCATTCGGGAATCCTTAGACCGCATGGCATATGCCGCCTATTTTTGCGACGTGGCAAACTATGTGGTACAGGAAAATGCCCCCGACCCGGAGGAACTGAATCTGCTATTAAACACCCTGTATATGCTTGCCGGGGACAAGCTCCCCTACGAGCAAATCAAGGGAGTCTTCGCATTCCGCACCCTGACCCTGCAGGGACTGCTCCCGGATCTTTCCGTGTGCACAGACTGCGGACAAGCCCCACCGGTATACTTTCACCCCTTAGAGGGCAGTGTCTACTGTAACCACTGCGGCAGCAAACACCCCTCCCCCGAACAGATTCGGGCAGGGGAGGCGGTACTCACCGCCATTTCTTACATAAGTCTGGCGGAGGCAAAAAAGATTTTCTCATTCACTCTGCCGGAATCCTCCCTGCAGTATCTGAGCAAATTGAGCGATTACTGCATGGAATGTTACCTGGAACGGCATTTCAAAACCCTAGATTATTTAAACAACGTCTGTGCCTTAGGAGGCTGAGTCATGCAACAAACCATAGAAGCATTTTTACTAGACCACGGTGCCGGGCAGGTTGGCTTCTGCCGCCTCACCGAGGACAATTCCTTTCATCTGGAGTATGCCATCTCCTACACCATGCCCCTGTCTGATGCCATCGTGGACAGCATCGGCACCGCACCCACCCATACATACTTTCACCACTACCGCAGTGTGAACAGCTACATTGACCATTTGTCTCTGCGTGTAGGCAGATTGCTGGCAAAAGAGGGATATCGCTATGTTCCCGTGCCGGCATCCCAATCTGTGGAAGGTTTGCAGGGAATTTTCTCCCACAAATATGCGGCTTCTCTTGCCGGACTGGGGGCTGTGGGCAAAAGTGGACTCTTCCTCTCCACCGGACACGGGCCGCGGGTGCGGCTGGGTACCATTCTCACCGACTATCCCTTTGCGGTAGAAGCGCATGAACCTGTCTGTCCCTGTGGTGATTGCCGTCTCTGTGCCGTCGCTTGCCCGGCAATGGCAATTACCGGGAACTCCTGGGATGCGGACAAACCCCGGGAACACATCCTGGACGCTCACGCCTGCAGCCAGTATATGAAGCAGCACTTTCAGCACATTGGCAGAGGTTCCGTCTGCGGCATTTGTATGAAAATCTGCCCGAAAGGGCAAGAAAGACGGCATGATAGCGGTCATTCCGTCGAATGAAGTAATGAGGAATCATCATGGAAGATCAACACTGTTCTGATGCAAACAACAATCCTAACATGAAATCACCGCGGGGAGCCAAACGTCCCAGTGATTCTTACACCGAGCAGGTACAACTGCTGAACCTATCCTGTCTCAACGGCTACGGACGGCTTTTCGGCGGTCAGCTTATGGCGTGGATTGACGTGGTTGCCGCCACGGTAGCACGGCGGCACTGCGGTTGCAATGTCACCACCGCCTCCATTGACAATCTGCAGTTTTTAGAGCCTGCCTACGCCAACGATGCCGTGCTTATGACCGGAAGGCTTACCCACGTGGGAAAGACCTCCATGGAGGTCTGCGTAAAAACCTATGTGGAGCAGCTCAACGGTAAGCGAAGCCTAATTAACACCGCCTATCTGGTGATGGTAGCCTTGGACAAGGACGAAAAACCCGTTCGTGTGCCCGGGCTGATACCGGAAACCTTAGGGGAACGGCTGGAATGGGAGGCTGGCGAAAAACGCCGTGCCCTGCGCAAGCAACGGGGTAAAGAAAACTATTGACGTAAAAACAGGCAGACGCGGATGCGTCTGCCTGTTGTAGTTTCTCTTACCAAATATAATCGGCGCCTAGGATTCCCAATACGCAGCGGCGAATCATATCCAGTGCATAAAGGGAAGCCCGTTCCCGTACCACATCCCGGTTGCCGCCCAGGTTCAGGCGGTACGCCTTATGCACGCCCTCGGCGCAGATGCTGATATACACCAGCCCCACCGGTTTTTCCTCACTGCCGCCGCCGGGACCTGCAATACCGGTAATACCGATACCGATATCCGCTCCGGCGTTTTCTCTGGCACCCTTACTCATTTCCAGCGCCGTTTCCTTAGAAACCGCACCATGAGCTTCCAGGGTTTCGTGGTTTACGCCCAACAGCCGTTCCTTTTGGTCATTGGAATAGGTCACCACGCCGCAGTGGAAGCACCCGGACGATCCGGGAACCTCCGTAAGCTTCTTTGCCACCAAGCCCCCGGTGCAGCTTTCCGCCGTTGCCACAGTGATTTCTTTTTCGTTCAGCAGTCTTACCACCGTCTGCTGCAAATCCGCATTCTCTCCCTCGGCGTAGACAAAGTCACCCAGCACACTGCGCACCTTTTCCTCCAGTGGCTTGAGCATTTCCTCCGCATGGGGAACATCCTCCGCTCTGGCAGTCAGTCGAAGCTCCACCTCGCCGGTTTTCGCATAGGGGGCAAGGGTGGGATTGGTCAGGTTGTGCATCAACTCGGCAAGCGCCTCTTCAATGGCGGATTCTCCCATACCAAACACACGCAGGGACTTGGAGTGAATCACGCAATTCGCCTTGGTCTCTAGATAGGGCCGCACCTTATCATAGAGCATGGGACGCATTTCACTAGGGGGACCGGGAAGCATGATAAACACGTTCTTCTCCGTTTCCACCACGGCGCCGGGAGCGGTTCCATTGTCGTTAGCAAGGACAATGCACCCCTCGGGCATTTCTGCCTGCTTCAGATTATTCTGGGGCATATACCGACCTCGGTCGGCAAAATACCTCTCCAAGTTCTGACGGCTTTCCTCGTGCATAACGCACTTTAAACCGCAGTACTCCGCGATGGTCTCCTTGGTCAAATCATCCCCGGTGGGACCCAATCCGCCGGTGGTAATAATACCGTCAGCACGGTCTGCCGCAATGGTAAGTGCCTGCTTCAACCGCTCCGGGTTGTCACCCACCACGGTGGTGTAGTAGACGTTAAAGCCCAGTTCACTGAGCAGTCTGCTGATTTCGCGGGCGTTGGTGTTGACAATCTGCCCCAGCAGGAGCTCGGTTCCCACAGAGATAATTTCAAAATTCATGGTTTTTCCTCCATTTTATTCCGGTTTAATGACAATGACCTCATCCTGTTCGATGGCGGTGGTAATCATTTCTTCCAGATTGGTCAGTGCCTTTTCAGCCTCAAGGATTTCCTCCAGCTCGGGACGGGTTTTGGGGTGCTTGGGCACAAAAATCGTGCAGCAGTCCTCATAGGGGAGAATCGAGGTCTCATAGGCGTCAATCTTCTTGGAAATCTGGACGATTTCCTCTTTGTCCATGCCGATGCAGGGACGGAACACCGGCATGGACACGGCGTTGTCTGTCACCGCCAAGCTTTCCATGGTCTGGCTTGCCACCTGTCCAATGCTTTCTCCGGTAATCAAGGCTCTGGCATTGTTTTTTCTGGCAATGCGCTCGGCAATCTGCATCATGACCCGACGCATAATCAGGGTTAGATAGTTCTTGGGGCACTGGTCAATGATGGCAAGCTGAATCTCGGTAAAGGGCACCACATGGAGGTTGATTTTCCCGGTATAAACCGAGAGAATCTTCGCCAGGTCAATAACCTTTTCCTTGGCACGGTCGGAGGTATAGGGGTGACTGTGAAAGTGCACCGCATCCAGTCCCACGCCGCGCTTGGCAATCATCCAGCCGGCAACCGGACTGTCAATACCGCCACTGAGCAGCAGGGCTGCCTTACCGTTGGTTCCCACCGGCATACCACCGGCACCGGCAAATTTTTCCGTAAAGATATATGCCTTTTTGCGAATCTCAATCTGAACCAGAATATCCGGGTTGTGAACATCCACCTTGAGGCCCTTGACGTTTTTCAGGATACATCCGCCCATCTGCTGACAAATCTGCGGCGAGTTCAGGGGGAACTGTTTGTCCTCACGCTTTGCTTCCACCTTAAAGGTCTTGCCCTCGGTGTCCATCTCCTGAAGACACTCGATGGTAGTCTTGGCAATGCTGTCCATGTCCTTCTCACAGGAAACCGCCGGGCAGATGTTCACAATACCGAACACCTTCTGCATAGCTTCAATGGCAAGCTCCATGTCGATGGTGTCCTCTAAGGGCTCCACATAAATCATGGACTGAGACTTGCGGATGCTGAACTTACCTAAAGGGTTCAGCACATGGGAGAGATTCTTTAAGAGTCTCTGCTCAAACATAGGGCGGTTCAGCCCTTTCAAGGCGATTTCGCCGTATTTCAAAAGAACGATATCTGCTTTTCTCATTGGTATGCTCCAATCTGTTTCAAATTTTAGTTTATCTCATAGTTAGCTTTCTTATACGTCCGATGATAGCTGCCAGTGCTTCCACCGTGGCGTCAATGTCCTCTTGGGTGGTAAATTCCGACAGGCTAAAGCGAATGCTACCGTCAATCATGGCACGGTTGTTGCCGATGGCAGTCAGCACGTAGCTGGGCTCCTTTTTGTGGCTGGAACAGGCAGAACCGCTGGAAACATAGATGCCCTCGTTTTCCAGAGAGTGGAGCACCACCTCAGAACGCACACCACCAAAGGAGACATTAAGAATGTGCGGCGCACATTGCTCCGGGGTGTTGATCTTCACATTGGGAAGCCTGTCGCAAATCCCCTGTTCCAGTCGCTGACGTAATGCCGCCATCCGCGCGGTTGCCTCGGGCATATGCTGATGGCAAAGCTTTGCCGCAACACCCAGCCCGGCAATCCCCGGCACATTCTCAGTGCCCGGACGCAGGTTATCCTGCTGACCGCCGCCGTAAAGCACTGGTGCCAGCCGTGTACCCTTTTTGACATACAAAACACCGATACCCTTGGGGCCGTGAATCTTGTGGCCGCTGATGCTGAGTAAATCCGCACCCAGCTCCCGGACGTTACAGGGAACCTTGCAGTAGCCCTGTACCGCATCCACGTGCAAGTAAGCTTTGGGGTTTTTGCGTTTGAGAATCTTCGCCATCTGGGCAATAGGCTGAACGGAACCGATTTCGTTATTCACCAGCATTGCCGTCACCAGAGCGGTGTCACTGCGCACCAAATCCTCAAAGGCAGGCAGGCTGATAATACCGTCCCGATCCACCGGGATAAAGTCTACACTCCAGCCCTCCTCCTGGAGCTTTGCCAGGGTGTTCATGGTAGCAGGATGCTCCAAGGGGGTGCTGATAATATGCCGTCCCCGGCTCAGGGCACAGGTACCCATGATTGCCAGATTATTGGATTCCGTTCCTCCGGACGTAAAATAAATCTCTCCCGGTGCGGCCTTGAGGGTTGCGGCAATGGCTTCCTTTGCCTGTTTGACTTCCTTTTCCGCCGCAATCCCCAGACGGTGCAGAGAGGAGGGATTTCCGTATTGTTCTTTCATAACCCGTGCCACGGTATCCGCCACCTCGTCATAGGGGCGTGTGGTAGCACTGTTATCTAAATACCTTTCCATACCTCTTCCTCCAAACTTCTAAATTCTTATTTTATCACAGTTTTTTGTCTTTTTCAACTGCAAAACCTGAAAAATTGTATATTTGTCCCTAGTTTAGTATATGAAAAAAGGGACAAAGTGTCCGGATTTTTCAGAAAAGGGTAGACAAAATCCCGGGAATCCGTGTATAATATGTATTATAAGCAGTAAATACCCCAAAATGGGAGGACAATACATTGGAACAAAAAACCTTAAAAACTCTGGAATATGATAAAATTCTGGAAATGCTTGCCGCCTTTGCCAAGAATGATGCCACCAAGGCGCGGATTCTGGCACTGGCTCCCTCGGCGCAGTTTCGGGCGGTGGAACAAATGCTGGCAGAGACCGATGCCGCTGTCACCCTGTTGTTAAAATACGGCAGTCCCGAACTTCTCTGGATTACCGACATCAAAGAACAAATCAAGCGTCTGGAAATCGGCGGCTCCCTCAACATGCCGGAGCTATTGAATCTGGCGCGGATTCTAAAAAACGCCAGAACCCTGAAATCCCTGACGGCAGAGCAGACCGGCGTACTCTGCGGCTACATTGAAGAGCTTACCCCGGATAAGGCGTTGGAGGATCGCATCTTTTCCTCCATCCTCTCTGAAGAAGAAATGGCAGACGCCGCCAGCCCTAACCTTGCTGCTATTCGCCGCAAGGCACGCAACGCCTCGGCACGGATTAAGGACTCCTTAGATTCCATGATACACTCCGGCTATTATCAGAAGTTCCTGCAGGATCCCATCGTCACCATGCGGAACAACCGCTATGTGGTTCCCGTGAAGGCAGAACACCGCGGCGATGTAAAGGGTATCGTCCACGATATGTCCTCCTCTGGCGGCACGGTGTTTATTGAGCCGGAGAGTGTAGTGAACGCCAACAATGAGCTCCACGAGTTGGAGGTCAAGGAAAAGGCCGAGGTGGAGCGGATTTTAATGGAAATCTCTGCCCAGGCGGCAGAGCTTACTGAGGCACTGGCACTGAACTTTGATACCCTGATTCATTTGGACTTCGTCTTTGCCAAGGCACGGCTTGCCCTTGACATGAAAGCCATCTGTCCGGAGCTGAACCAACAAGGCAGGGTCTACATCAAGGACGGCAGACATCCCCTCATCGACCGTAAGAAAATTGTCCCCACCACCGTGTATCTGGGGGAGGATTTTGACAGTCTCATTGTCACCGGTCCCAACACCGGCGGTAAAACCGTGGTACTGAAAACCATCGGCTTATTCAGCCTCATGACCCAGTCCGGTCTGTTTATTCCGGCAGCGGACAGTAGCATCATGCCGGTGTACGAAGACATTTTCGCTGACATCGGCGACGAGCAGAGCATCGAGCAGAGCCTGTCTACCTTCTCGTCTCATATGAAGAATACAGTACACATTATCAACCATGTTCGCAGTAACTGTCTGGTGCTCTTTGACGAGCTGGGCGCCGGCACCGACCCGGTAGAGGGTGCGGCACTGGCAACGGCGATTCTGGAGCATATCCGCGGCCTTGGTGCCAAAACCGTGGCAACCACCCATTACAGTGAACTAAAGCTTTACGCCCTTTCCACCCCCGGGGTGGAGAACGCCTCCTGCGAGTTTGACGTGGAGAGCTTAAGCCCCACCTACCGTCTGCTCATTGGAGTACCGGGAAAGAGTAATGCCTTTGCCATTTCCGGCAAGCTGGGGCTACCCCAGTCCATCATCAACCGCTCTAAGGATATGCTCTCTCAGGAGAATATCCAGTTTGAGGATATTCTCACCAGTATTGAACAAAACCGCCTGACCGCCGAAAAGGATTCCGAGGAAACCAGCCGGATGCGCCGGGAAATTGAGGATTTGAAGCGGCAGTTGGAGCAGGAACGGGATAAAATCGAAAAACAAAAGGATAAGATTTACGACCGCGCCCGGGAAAAAGCGGATAAGATTATCCAAAAGGCACAGAATGAGGTAGAAGAACTCCTCAACGAATTTAAAAAGGCACAAAAGGAAAAGGACGAACAGGATGCTCTGCGCGCCATGACCGAACTAAAACGGGAGCTTGGCTTAAAACAGAAAAAAAACAAGCCCCCCAAGAAGCGTACCGAAAAGCCCAAGAAAATCGGCGTCATTAACATCAACAGCCTGAAGCTTGGTGCCACGGTCATGCTGGATGATTTGGGTGACAAGGGCAGCGTGCTCTCCATCAATAAGAAGGATAACACCGTGCAGGTTCAGGTGGGCATCATGAAAATCAGCAGCAAGATTGAGAATCTAACTCTCCTAGAGGATGACCAGGGCAAGCCCCCCAAGAACGCCTATACCCCGCCCCGGAGCTCCGGCGGCGGCTTGCGCAGCGGTTCTATGAAAACTGAGGTGGATTTGCGGGGTATGCTGCTGGAAGAAGCCCTGCTGGAAGCCGATAAGTTCCTGGACGAGGCGTCCATGGCAGGCTTAAATACCATCAGTATCATCCACGGCAAGGGCACCGGTACCCTGCGGCAGGGCATCCAGCAAATGCTCCGCAAGCATCCCCAGGTGAAGTCCTTCCGTCTCGGCAGATATGGCGAAGGCGAAAACGGCGTTACGATTGTGGAATTGAAGTAGGGGCAATGCACGAATTGCCACTCTATGTACAATTGGGAACGCCTGTCCCTACTCAGAAAAGCCGCAAGGGTTTTTGGATACCCTTGCGGCTTTTTTCACAACAAAATCTTTTCACCTTTCTCTCTTTACTTCTTCACAGCTTTGCACTTTCATCCCTCCCCCATTTTCTCTTAATTCTATGCCGGAGTTCAGCAAAATTGTTACTATTCTCTGCCCTTTTCACAGGAATTTTGAAAAAAGTGTTGTAATTTGTTTCAATCCGTGATAAAATAGAAACGCTGAGTTTTTGCATCTTTGCCAAAGCCCAGTCTAACTATCGTAAATCAATAGATTAGGGAGATATATGTTATGTTAAAGAAAAAGTGGCTGCTCAGAGAGTTTGACAAAAACCGCGTGGTGGAGATTTCCAAGACTTTTCACATTTCGCCGCTGACCGCAATCATACTCTACAACCGAGGCATCCATGACGACGAAACCATTACCCGATTCCTGTCCAAAGATCTGGGAGTTATGCATGACCCGTATTTGCTCAAAGACATGGAAAAGGCTGCCGACCGCATCCGCAAAGCCCGTGACAACAAGGAAAAAGTCACCATCTATGGCGATTACGATGTTGACGGTATCACCTCCATTGCCATTCTTTATAAACACCTGACCGAGATGGGTATTGAGGTTGACTACTACGTACCTGACCGTATGCAGGAGGGCTACGGTGTCAACCGTGATGCCCTGGATAAAATCCGCAAAAACGGCACCTCGCTGATTATTACCGTGGACACCGGTATCACCGCTGTGGAAGAGAGCGAATACGCCAAGGAAATTGGTCTGGATGTGATTGTCACCGACCATCACGAATGTAAGGAGACCATTCCCAACGTCTATGCCGCCATCGACCCCAAGCGCAAGGATTGTCCCTATCCCTTTAAAAGCCTTGCCGGCGTAGGCGTGGTATTCAAGCTGATTCAGGCACTGGATGAGCGCAAGTCTCTGCCCGACCTGATGGACAAATACGCAGACCTCATGTGTCTGGGTACTGTTGCAGATATTTCGCCCCTGGTTGACGAGAACCGCGTCATAGTTACCGAGGGCTTAAAACGCTTCAAGACCACCAAAAACGTTGGTCTCAAGGCGCTGATCGATGTTTCTACCAACGGCAAGAACATCACCACCTCCACCATCGGCTATATCATTGCCCCCAGAATCAACGCCAGCGGCAGACTGGGCTGTGCCAGCCGGAGTGTGGAGCTCTTCCTGACCGACGATACCGAAAAAGCGCATACCCTGGCAGAGTCCCTCTGTGAAGAGAACACCAACCGCCAGCACACAGAGCAGAAGATGTTCAAAGAAGCCCTGGAATATCTGGAAGAACATCCTGAGGTCAAGGAGGACAAGGTGATTGTCATTCCTCACAAGGACTGGCACCACGGCATTGTGGGAATCGTATCCTCTAAGATTACCGAAAAGTTCTACAAGCCCTCCATCCTCTTTGCCATTGACGGCGACGAGGCAAAGGGTTCCGGCAGAAGCGTCAACGGGTTTAACCTCTTTGGCGCGCTGGAGAATTGCTCGGATTTACTGGAAAAGTTTGGCGGCCATGAGCTTGCTGCCGGGCTGACCATCAAGGCAGACAACATCGAGGCATTCCGCAAAAAAATTAACGACTGCTCCAAGGATCAATTTACAGAACAGATGATGACCCCCACCATTATGCTGGATGCGGCAATCAAGGTTCCGTATATTTCCTTGGATACCGTCCATGACATCAACCGTCTCCAGCCCTTTGGCGTAGACAATCCCACGCCGGCATTTGCCATTCGCAACATCAAGATACATAAAATCAGTGTCATGAGCGAAGGCAAGCACCTGCGTATGACCCTGCTGAAAGACGGAAAGTACTTAGATTCCGTCGGTTTTGGCATGGGTGAATACTATCAGTATCTGGAAGAAGGCGACTTTATTGACGTTGCCTTTGCCCTGGATATCAACGATTACAAGGGCTTCCAGAATGTACAGTTGATTCTCAAAGACATCAAAAAAGTCGGAGAGGAAACACTCTAACCGAAGCACTTTAGAAAAAACGCTGGTCTGTCTGCGCAGCACCGGCGTTTTCTGTCTCTTTTGAAAGGAGGATATTCTCTATGACAACCACCGTCACCTTAGAAAATTTACTGGACCGCATCCGCCAATATCACCATGCAGACGATTTGGATTTGGTTATTAAGGCCTATCACTACGCCGAAAAAAAACACGAAGGACAGACCCGCAAATCCGGCGAGCCCTACGTCACCCATCCTGTGAACGTGGCATACATCCTGGCGGACTTAGAGCTGGATTTACAGTCCATCTGCGCCGCACTGCTCCACGACGTGGTTGAGGATACCCCCTGTACCCGCGAGGATTTGGTAGAGGAGTTCGGCGAGACCATCACCCTGCTGGTGGACGGCGTCACGAAGCTCACCAAAATCCCTTATACCTCCAAAGAAGAGCAGCAGATCGAGAATCTGCGTAAGATGTTCTTTGCCATGGCAAAGGACGTGCGCGTCATTGTTATCAAGCTGGCGGATCGCCTGCATAATATGCGGACGCTGAAATATCAGCCGGAGGAAAAACAACGGGAAATCGCAAGAGAAACCCTGGAGGTCTACGCACCTCTGGCACACCGGCTTGGTATGTCTAAAATCAAATGGGAGCTGGAGGATCTTGCCCTCCGCTATATTGACCCCATCGCCTATTACGAAATCGTGGACAAAATTGCCCAGAAGCGTGAAGAGAGGGAGCAGTATATCCGGGATATCATCCAGATACTGCAGGATAAGCTGGACTCTTTAAATATCAAGTCCCACATTGAGGGGCGCGCCAAACATTTTTACAGCATCTACCGTAAAATGTTCATGCAGAACAAGACCATTGACGAGCTCTACGACCTGTTCGCCGTTCGGGTCATTGTAGACACGGTCGCGGACTGCTATTCGGTGCTGGGTATGGTACACGAGCTTTACAAACCCATCCCCGGGCGGTTTAAGGACTACATTGCCATGCCGAAGCCTAACATGTACCAGTCTCTGCACTCCACCCTGATTGGGCCCAACGGTACTCCCTTTGAAATACAGATTCGTACCTGGGAAATGCACCACACCGCTGAAAACGGAATTGCCGCCCACTGGAAGTATAAAGAGGGCAAGAGCGGTGCCAGTGATATGGATAGCAAGCTGGAATGGATTAAGCAGCTGCTGGAAATCCAGAAGGACATGACCAACGCCGAGGACTTCATGCAGACCTTGAAAATTGATATGTTCAGCGATGAGGTCTTTGTCTTTACCCCCAAGGGCGATGTCATCAGCCTGCCTGTGGGCGCAACCCCCATTGACTTTGCTTATGCCATCCACAGTGCGGTGGGTAACCGCATGACCGGTGCCAAGGTCAATGGCAAAATTGTCACCCTGGACAGTAAGCTGGAAAACGGTGATATTATCGAGGTTATTACCTCCGGTGCCAACCAAGGCCCCCACATGGACTGGATTAAGATTTGTAAGACCTCTCAGGCAAGAAATAAGATTACCCAATGGTTCAAGAAAGTCAACCGTGAAGAAAATTTAGAAAAGGGCAAGGAATTTCTGGAAAAGACCCTAAAGCAGCATAACATTCCTTTGACCTTCCTGGAGGACAAAGCTTTCTTAGATAGCCTGCTGCGCAAGTACGGCTTTAACAATATGGAGGATATGTACGCCGCCATTGGTTACGGAAGCACCAACGCCACCCGGTTTGTCACCCGGTTCAAAACAGAATGCCAGAAGCAACTGGTTGAGGAAAAGGGCATAGCATCGGAGGAAATTATCCCCATGGTGGTAAAGACCACCTCCAAGCCCAACACCAGCGGCGTCATTGTGGGAGGCTTAGACAACTGTCTGATACGCTTTTCCCACTGCTGCAACCCGGTACCCGGCGACAAGATTGTGGGCTATGTCACCCGAGGCAGAGGCGTTGCCATTCATCGGGCGGACTGCATCAATATGCTCCATGCCCAGAATAGCGCCGAGGAAATGAGCCGGTTTGTTTCGGTACACTGGGCAGAGGAAACCGACAACACCTTCCAGACCACCCTATACGTCACCGCCAGCGACCGGAGCAATCTGCTGCTGGATATTATGACCACAGTGTCGGAGTTGAACACCCGCACCACCAACGTCAATGCCCGTACCGGCAAGAACAACCTGGCAATCATCGAGCTGACTCTGGAAATTTCCGATACCCAGCAGTTAGATCACACCATTAAAAAGCTGAAACACGTGGACGGCATCCTCTCGGTTGTCCGCCGCAGACAATAAAGGAGAACACTATGAAACTGCATACTCTGGTTTTGGGTGCTTTGGGCACCAACTGCTACGTTCTGGCAGACGAGGTCTCCTCAGAGGCAATCGTCATTGACGCCCCGGACAAGGCAGAGACCATCTTGAATTTTGTACGGGAACAGGGCTACACTCTCAAGGGAATTGTCCTGACCCACGGCCATTACGACCATATTCTGGCGCTTGCAAAGCTTAAAGCCATTTCCCTCGCCCCTGTTGCTATCCACGAAAACGGCAAGACCTTCCTGCAGGACGGTATCAACAACCTGTGCCATTATGTGGGAATCAACTGGAATCCTGTGACCCCTGACCGTTACTTAAAGGACGGTGATACCGTCACGGTGGGCAGCCTGAAATTTCAGGTGCTCCACACTCCGGGACACACCTCGGACTGCATCTGCCTTTACGGTGAGGGCATTTTGATTAGCGGCGATACCCTGTTTCAGATGAGCGTAGGCCGCACCGACCACCCCACCGGCAGTCTGCCCCAGGAGATTCAGTCTATCCGCACCAAGCTTATGTGCTTGCCGGACGAGACGAAGGTCTATCCCGGTCACGGACCTGCTACCACCATCGGAGACGAAAGAAAGGGAAATCCATACCTGCAATGAGAGAAGAAACCAAACGTCCGTGGGGAATCCTCACCGGAATCCGCCCGGCAAAAATCGCAACCAAACTTTTGACAGAGGGTGCCTCCAAAGAAGAGGTGCTTGCGCACTTCACACAAGCATGTGAGGCCTCCCCCGAAAAGGCAGAACTGGCATACGAGATTGCCCAGCGAGAACTGGAAGTCCAGCACGCCATGTATGACGATGGCATCAGTCTGTACATCGGTATCCCCTTCTGCCCCACCCGGTGTCTGTACTGCTCCTTTGTCACCTGCGGCACCCGGCAGGCGGCAAAGCTGATTCCCGATTATGTGGAAGCGCTCAAACAGGAAATCGCCTACGTTGGCAAGCTCATAGCGAAGCACAACCGGCGGATTGAAACCGTTTATATCGGCGGCGGCACGCCGACTACCCTGTCGGCAGAACAGTTGGATTCTATGATTGCTCAAATAGAGGATACTATGGATTTGCGCGCCTGCAAGGAGTTCACCGTAGAGGCAGGGCGTCCCGACACCATCGCACCGGATAAACTGAAAACCTTGAAAAAACACAAGGTTGACCGCATCAGCATCAACCCTCAATCCATGAAACCAGAAACCTTGAAGCTCATTGGCAGAGCCCACACCCCGGAACAAATCCGTCAGGCAGTGGCAATGGCACGGGATTACGGCTTTGATTGCATCAACATGGATGTCATTGCCGGGCTCCCCGGAGAATCCCTGGACGACTTCAAGTATACCCTGGAGGAAGTGGAAAAGCTCTCCCCGGAGAACACCACGGTACATACCATGAGTATCAAGCGTTCCTCCCGGCTCCACGAATACCTGAAAGACTACCAACTCACCTCCGGTGAGGAAGTGGAAAAGATGGTAGACTTCTCCCAAAGCTTTATGCGAAGTCAAGGCAAGCACCCCTACTACCTCTATCGCCAAAAGAACCAACTGGGCAATCTGGAGAACGTAGGCTACGCAAAAGAGGGCTGGGACAGCCTGTACAACATCTATATCATGGAGGAAATCCAGACCATTCTTGCCCTGGGCTGCGGTGGCGTCACCAAGACCGTCAACCGCCAAACCGACCGCATTGAGCGGATTTTCAACGTGAAAGAACCCCAGGATTACCTGGCACGCCTTGACGAAATGCTGGAACGAAAATCCAACGTCTTTGAAATAGAACAAGGAACTGCATAGACAAAAAGAGAATGTTTCATCCGCGAAACATTCTCTTTTTAGATACCGAAGTATTTTTTTGCCTGTTGTTTATCCTGCTCTAGTTGCTGCTGCAGGGCATTCAAATCCGCAAACTTGTTGATAGGGCGAAGATAGTCCCAAAAAGCAACCTCAATTTCCTTGCCGTACAAATCCCCATCAAAGCCGATGAGATGGCTCTCTATGAGGGGGGCACCATCGGTGACGGTGGGTCTTGTCCCCACGTTGCAAATGGCAGGGTACCAAACCCCACCCACTTTACACCGGGCAAGGTATACCCCGTGTTTTGGCAGAATCAATGCTACCGGACATGTGATATTCGCCGTAGGAAAGCCCATAGTACGTCCAATTTGGTTGCCGGAAATCACAATCCCACTCAAGGAAAACTTCCGCTTGAGACATCGTGCTGCCTGTGCCACCGCTCCGGCTTGCAGCAGTTCCCGAATCCGGGTACTGGACACCGTCTCACCATCAACCGTAACAGGCTCTGCACCGTAGACCTCAATGCCCAGGGGCTGACATAGGCTCTTCAAAGCCTCCATATCCCCGGCGCCCTGTTTGCCAAACCGATAATTAAACCCGGCGGCAACATAACGGGCATCCAACCAATTCTTTAAGTACACCTTCACGAAGGTCTCTGGTAACACCTCCCGGTAATCCGGGGTGAACCATTCGGCAATCACGATATCGACGCCCAGTTCCTCCAAGATTTCCAGACGTTTTTCCAGGGAACACACTGCCGGTGCGGCACCGCCGCTAACCACCCCACGGGGCTGGTTGCGGAACAGATACACCACCGAGGTTAAGCCCTCTTCCTTCGCCTTGGCAACCACGTTGCGGATGATGGTTTGATGCCCTGCATGAATGGCATCAAAGCCTCCCAGTGCCACTGCCGTTTGGTGAAGGGTAAAACTGCCGTCCTGCAAGCTTTGGCAGGGATTTTCTTTGGCATACACCTGCATGGCTCTCATCCGCCTCCTTAGTTGTTCTGGTAAAAGGTCTTTAATATCTTCAGCATCCCTTTTTCTGCAAGGGAAAGGGTCAAAAAGTTCCCCTTTTCATCATACACCCGGTAGGTGGTTCCCTCAATCAACCCTGGAGTCCGTACCTGTACGCCGTGGCACACCAGCTGTGCCTTCCGCTCGGATAGGTACAGGGGCTCAAATTTCTCAAAGACCTTGTCTACCGGCTGCAGAAAGGAAAAGTCCTCTCCTTGGGTCAAACGCTCCACATCCTCCAAGGTGATTGCGTCCTCCAGGCAAAACCGTCCGGACCTGGTACGAGTCAGGGCAGACATATGGGCAAAGCAGCCCAGTCTATCCCCCATATCCTGACACAGGGTGCGGATATAGGTGCCCTTGGAGCACGCCACACGCATGGTGAACCGTTGATGCTCCAAGTCCAGCGTTTTCACCTCAATAGCATGAATGGTAATAGGGCGCGGCTCACGCTCCACCTCTACCCCGGCACGTGCCAGCTCATAGAGCTTCTTGCCGTCCTGCTTGATGGCAGAATACATGGGTGGAATCTGCATACCGTCTCCTACAAACTCCTGCGCAACACGCAGAATATCTTCTTCCGTGACACAAACCTCGGCGGTGGCAAGAACCGTACCCGAGGCGTCCTGGGTATCGGTTTTACTGCCCAGGGTCACCTCTGCCACATACTCCTTCTCCGATGCGGTCAGCATATCTGCCACCTTGGTGGCACGTCCCACACAGACCGGGAGTACCCCCACCGCATCCGGATCCAGAGTTCCGGTATGTCCAATTTTTTTCGTTTTCAGAATCCCGCGAAGCTTTGCCACCACATCATGGGAGGTAAAGCCCTTGGGCTTGTTGATGTTGATAATTCCGTTCATTGGTTTCTCCGTTACACTTCAAGCTGCTTTTGTATCTCCTGCAAAA
>JAXJVM010000026.1:0-4918 GCA_036308515.1 Clostridia bacterium
GACTTCCGCTGCCTGTAAAATAGCAGCATGATACTCTTGAACACTCATTATTTTTACCTCCTTTGTTTTTGCAAAATAAAAAGTGCGCGGCCACGCAAGAGCCACGCACGAAAAACACGCAACTCCCATTTTATTGCAGTAAAATTTCTAATCCCAATATTTGTACACTAAAGGAACTAAAGGAGTACGTATTTTTACCAAAAGGTAAAAATGCCTTTAGTGTCTCATAAGGGAAACATGAAATTTTACTGCACCTCCAATATACCATAGTTTTCCTTTTTTTGCAAGGGGCTTCTTTTGTAAAACTTTGTCAATTTTAAAAAAATGATGGTAATCGCAAAAAAACCCCATCCGGTTGGATGGGGGTGGTATATGCATAATCTGCAAAAAATGGTCTTTTATGCGGCACGGTTTACACATTCATGTTGTACAATACTTTCATACAGATTGCCGTATTGCTCAAACAACTCCTGCGCTTCCTCGTCCAGCATTGTTGCCAACAGCCTGCTGATTTCCGCTGCCTGTAAAATAGCAGCATGATACTCTTGAACACTCATTATTTTTACCTCCTTTGTTTTTGCAAAATAAAAAGTGCGCGGCCACGCAAGAGCCACGCACGAAAAATACGTAACTCCTTCTTCTTGCAACAGAATTTCCATTTCACATAGCGTATGTCAAAGGAATCGAAGGGGTACGTATTTTTACCGGGGGTAAAAATGTGTCCTTCGACAACACCATGTTGTTATATGAAATTCTGTTGCCCCTATAATATACCATAATTCTATTATCTTTGCAAGGGGGTTCTTTTGTAAAATTTTGTCAATTCGCAGTAATTGGGCTTATTGCAAACAAAAATCCCCATCCGATTGGATGGGGAGAAACTATGTTTTGCTTTCTTTACGCTTTCACGGTTTCCCAGTCAGCCAGAAATCTGGCAATCCCGGCGTCAGTCAGATGATGCTTGGTCATCTGCATCAACACCTTGTAAGGCACGGTGGCAATATGTGCGCCTGCCTTTGCCGCATCGGTGACGTGCAAGGGATTTCTGGTGCTTGCGGCAATAATCTCAGTGTCAATGGCGTGAATGTCAAAAATTTCAGCAATGTCGGCAATCAGGGCAACACCGGCTTCGCCGATATCGTCCAGTCTGCCCATAAAGGGACTGACGTAGGTTGCACCTGCTCTTGCAGCAAGCAGTGCCTGTGCCGCGGTAAATATCAAGGTCACATTGGTGCGGATACCCTTCTGGCTAAGAATCTTCACCGCCCCCAAGCCCTCCGGGGTCATGGGGATTTTAATGACCAGGTTTTCGCAGTGGATGGTCTCATAAAGCTCCAGGGCTTCCTTTACCATGCCCGCGGTGTCCAGGCTGATGACCTCGGCACTGATGGGACCGTCCACAATGGCGGTAATTTCCTTTACCACCTCGGTAAACACCCTGCCCTCTTTGGCAATCAGGCTGGGGTTGGTGGTGACACCACAAATCACACCCATGTCGTTGGCTTTTCTGATTTCTTCTACATTGGCTGTATCAATAAATAATTTCATTGTTTTCAATCTCCCTTTTATGTATCACTGTCATTTGTGATTTATATTATGTTTTGTCCCCGTTTCGCAGAAACGGGGAATTTTTCTTACTCTACATCTCTTTTAATACGGTAAAGGCATTTTCCAGCCAGTTTTCGCTTTGAACGGTTTCAATCCTGCCACCGTCACAGGCTTTGGTAATGGCAGGGTCAATGGGGAGCTGACCTAAAACCTTCAGGTCATAGTCCTTTGCCACCTGGTTGATGTGGCTCTCACCAAAGACAGAAATCTTTTCACCGCAGTCGGGACAGGTGATATAACTCATGTTTTCTACCAGACCGAGAATGGGAATATCCATCATCTGCGCCATCTTGACCGCCTTGCCTACAATCATGGAAACCAGCTCCTGGGGAGAGGTAACCACCACAATGCCGTCCACTGGCAGGGACTGAAACACCGTCAGGGGTACATCGCCGGTGCCGGGAGGCATATCCACAAACATATAGTCAATTTCGTCCCAGACCACGTCTGACCAGAACTGCTTTACCGTGCCGGCAATTACCGGGCCACGCCAGACCACAGGGTCGGTGTCGTTTTCCAGCAGGAGGTTCACCGACATTACAGAAATGCCGGAGGGGGTTGCCGCCGGTAGAATCCCATATTCGTTGCCGGTTGCCTTTTGGGTAATACCAAAGGCCTTAGGAATGGATGGCCCGGTGATGTCGGCATCCAGAATCGCCGTACGGTAGCCTGCCTTTTGCATACCGGAGGCAAGCAGCGAGGTCACCAGAGACTTCCCTACGCCGCCCTTGCCGCTGACGATACCAATCACTTTTTTTACATGGCTCATACTGTTGGCAGGAGCCCGGAAGTCTTTTGCTTCCTTTCTTTCGCTGCAGGATTCTCCGCAGCTGGAACAATCATGCGTACATTCGCTCATTTTTTTCATCGCCTTTCGTTTTGGCTAATCCTCGATTCGTTTAACCAAATCCTTATATATTTCGTGTGCCTGTGCCTTGAGGTTCTTGGAGGCTTTTTCCGCCTGTGCTTTAGAGCCGGAAAAAATTCGCAGCTCCAGCAGCGGTTCTCCGGCGTCCAGCATCTGCAGGGATGCCATATACTGCTGAGGTGCCGTGGGCAGAATCTCCGTCCGAATGGCATTGGGGTCTGCCTGCTCGGCAAACTTTATGGTGTGTACCGCCTTGTCAATCTTCTGGCGGATGCTCTTAGGAATCCGCTCAAAGAAAAAGTCGTTGGTGTCCTTGCCCTTGTCGCTCAGGTTGTAGCATAGGTCGCCGATGTAGTAGGTGCTCTCCACGTAGCCGTCCTCGGTGAGCTCGTTCATGAACTCTGCCAGTTCAAAGTACCCCATGACCTCTCTGTCCCAGGTGAGCACCTCCCCCAGACGATCCATGGTCACCGGCTCTACATACCGTTTCAAGGTGTACAGGATGGCAAACTTCATTTCATCTCTGTCCAGAAACATTTCTTCACCTCGTTATTTGGTTTCGTAGGATTCGTAGGGCTGCTTGTGCTTAAAGTAAACCCCCACCAGCCCCAGACCTGCGTGAGAGGTAATAATGGGCCCGATTTCCAGCACCGTAATCTTTGCCGGGTTTACCCGGGTCTCCAGCATGGAGCGTAAGACCTCTACCTTGTCCATGGCGTCGGAGTGAAGAATGATAACCTCGTCGCTTGCCGGGGCATCCATGCGCTCCTCTACATAGTCCACTAAGGTTGCCATTGCCTTCTTCAGCCCCCGTACCTTGCGGTAAGCCTCTACCAGACCGCCGTTGATGTTGAGAATGGGCTTAATGTCCAGCACGGTACCGATTGCCATGGTGGTAGCCTTGATTCTGCCGCCCTTTTTCAAAAAGGTCAGGTCGTCTACCACAAAGTACGCGGTATCCCGATGATATGCCTCATTGAGGTAGTCCAGGATTTCTTCTTTGGACTTGCCCTCCTTTGCCATCTTGGCAGCCTCCACCACCGGCTTGCCGATAATATAGGAGAACATGGTAGAATCCACCACAGTAATGTCAAAGCCCTCGTCCTTTAATTGGCTTGCCACCAGACAGGCGGTGTTGTTGATGCCGCTGCCTTTGGCAGAAATGGTAATGTGGATAATGGGATCCTCCTTGCCCAGCTTGCGGTAAATGTCCTCCACGTCCGCTGGACTCATCTGGCTGGTGGACGGAAACTCGTTGCTCTCCCGCAGCATGTCATAATACTCCTGAGGTGTCAGGTTCACATCTGCCCGAATGCTCTTGTCACCCAGGTGCACCATAAAGGGCAGCACCTCAATTCCCCATTCCTTGGCAACTGCCGCCGGAATATCCGCCGACGCATCTGTCATAATCCGAATCATGATAATTTCCCCTCTCTCTTTAAATTCTCAAACCCCGTCTGCCTGAGTGCCTCGTAGGCGATAATCGCCACCGAGTTGGACAGATTCAGGGAGCGTTTATTCTCTTTCATAGGAATCCGGATACAGGTGTCCGGATTTTCTCGGAGCAAGTCCTCCGGCAACCCCTTGGTCTCCTTGCCAAAGACCAGAAAGATTTCTTCGTCTTTGGTAAAGTCTGCTTCACTGTATGTGTTTTTTCCTTTGGTGGTGCAGTAGTAGAACTTTCCCTTGGGGTAGTTTGCCCGAACTTGGGCAAAATTTTCATATTCATACAATTCCAGTTCGTCCCAGTAGTCAAGTCCTGCACGGCGTACCTGTTTTTCGCTGATGTCAAAGCCCAGAGGGTGTACCAGATGCAGTGCCGCGCCTACTACGGAACAGGTTCTGGAAATATTCCCGGTGTTTGCCGGAATCTCCGGCTCCACCAGTACAATATGTAGTTTCATGTTGTTCCTCCTATGCCCAAAACTTTCTGTCCAGAGACCGATATTGGATTGCCTCTGCCAGATGCTCCGGCTGAATGTCCTTGCTCTCGGCAAGGTCGGCAATGGTTCTTGCGACCTTGAGAATCCGGTTGTGGGCTCTTGCACTGAGCCCCAGACTTTCAAATGCCGCTTTCATCAATGTAGAGCATTCCTCGTTCAAGGTGCAGTATTTCTCCATCATTGCCGGGGTCAGCCGGGCGTTGGAGTAAATGCCCTCGTTCTTGTACCGCTTCCGCTGAATCTCCCGGGCGCGGTTGACCCGTGCCTTAATATCCGCAGAGCATTCCGGCGTTTCTGCCGAGGACTCCAAATCCTCATAGGGCACAGCGGAAACCTCAATATGCAGATCAATCCGGTCAAGGAGCGGCCCGCTGACCTTGCTCAGATACCGTTTGATTTGCTGGGGCGTACAAGTACAGGTATGGGTCTTGTCGCCGTAATAGCCGCAGGGACAGGGGTTCATAGATGCCACCAGCATGACATCACAGGGATAGGAATA
>JAXJVM010000027.1:0-6825 GCA_036308515.1 Clostridia bacterium
AATCATACCGTTGTCAAAGGTCTTGGAGTGGATGATGGAGTTTACTGCCAGTACGATGTCTGCAGTGTCATCAATAATAGCAGGAGTGTTACCTGCGCCAACGCCCAGTGCAGGCTTACCGCTGGAGTAAGCGGCCTTAACCATGCCGGGTCCGCCGGTAGCCAGGATGATGTCTGCTTCCTTCATAACCATATTGGTCATGTCCAGGCTGGGAACATCAATCCAGCGAATGATGCCCTCAGGTGCACCGGCTGCTACGGCAGCTTCCAGAACAACCTTTGCAGCTGCAATGGTAGAACCCTTTGCTCTGGGGTGAGGACTGATGATGATACCGTTTCTGGTCTTTAAAGAAATCAAGGTCTTAAAGATTGCGGTAGAGGTGGGGTTGGTGGTAGGAATAACCGCTGCAATCACACCGATGGGCTCTGCCACCTTCTTGATGCCGTAAGCGGTATCCTCTTCGATAACACCGCAGGTCTTGGTGTCCTTGTACGCGTTGTAGATATACTCTGCAGCATAGTTGTTCTTGATAACCTTATCCTCAACGATACCCATGCCGGTTTCTTCTACTGCCATCTTTGCCAAGGGAATCCGCATCTTGTTCGCTGCGGAAGCGGCAGCCAGAAAAATCTTGTCAACCTGTTCCTGCGTATAGGTGGCAAACTTCTTCTGCGCTTCCCGTACGCTCTCGATGGCCTGTTCCAGTTTTTCTACACTGTCTACCAGTTCAAAATTGTTTCCTTTCATCATGATCCTCCTTAAATTTTTAACGGAATCTATTTTTTTCAATGGTATTATTTTACCTCTGTTTCAGAGATTGTTATAATTTTAACACATTTTGTTGTCCTTTGCAATAGGAAAATTAAACTTTGTTAAATTTTTATCAATATAACCAAAAAAGCCTTTTCTCCTGCACGGCTTTTGTTCAAGTAACCATATTCTAAGGAGCATAAGTGTTATGTTTTTTTACCATGACAGGAAGCTGGTTCTGTTTGCTCAACCAAAAACGGAGTTTCTTCTATATATTATATGCGCGGAATTATTCCGCTTATCTTTTTTTTCACCTCTCCCTCATACACCAAAACTTTGAATTTGTCAAGGGGAAAAATAAAATATTATGTAAACCCATTTGTAACATTACTGTAACAAATGGGACATGGGCAAAAAAATAACACACAGTTTGACAAAGTTTTCAAAGCCCCAAAACACGAGTTATTCACAAAGTTATACACATTTTCCACAATTTTAACCGGTGGAAAGTCCAAATCGGGGAGTTTTCCACAGGCAACGAATTTATGGGAAAAGATGGACGAGCCAACTGTAACAATTGGTTTACAATAAAATTACGAAAAAGTTTCAAAACTTTTTCGGGAGACGGTTGGCACAGATTTTTGTCCTTCAGAAAAGTAAAAATAGTCCTTGCATATTGCAGATAAATGTGTTATACTAAACTTCTATCAGTATATACTGATGAAGATAGAATCGTTCTGCAAGGGAAAGCCCGGTGCAGACATTGCGAAAGGCGAGGTGTGAAGGATGAAAAATTTCAACAAGTACAAGAAAGGCTATTTTATGCCGCCGGTCTGTGAAATGAAATGGGTTCATAAGGATTCCATTGAAAAGGCTCCGAAGTGGTGCAGTGTAGACCTACGCGACGGCAATCAGGCACTGGTGGTGCCCATGAGCCTAGAGGAAAAGGTGGAATTTTTTACATACCTGGTAAAGCTCGGATTCAAGGAAATCGAAGTAGGCTTCCCGGCGGCGTCGGAGACCGAATATCAGTTTCTGCGGAAGCTGATTGAGGACGATTTGATTCCGGACGATGTAGAGATTCAGGTGCTGACCCAAGCACGGGAACATATTATAAAGAAGACCTTTGAAGCCCTGCGCGGTGCCAAAAAGGCAATCGTACATGTGTATAACTCTACCTCTGTGGCACAGCGGGAACAGGTGTTCCGCAAATCCAAGGAGGAGGTCAAGCAGTTGGCAGTAGAAGGCGCGGAACTGTTAAAGCGCCTGGCGGACGAGACCGAGGGCAACTTCCGGTTTGAGTACAGTCCCGAAAGCTTCACCGGCACCGAGGTGGACTATGCCCTGGAGGTCTGCAATGCCGTGCTGGACGTATGGCAGCCCAAGCCTGACAAAAAGGTGATTATCAACCTGCCGGTCACCGTGGAGATGTCCCTGCCCCACGTTTACGCCAGCCAGGTGGAATACATGAGCGACAACATGAAGTACCGGGATGCGGTGGAGATTTCTCTGCACCCCCACAACGATCGTGGCTGCGGCGTGGCAGATACTGAGCTGGCATTGCTTGCCGGTGCTGACCGCGTGGAGGGTACCCTCTTCGGCAACGGCGAGCGTACCGGTAACGTGGATATTGTGACTTTGGCATTGAATATGTATGTACACGGGGTTGACCCCCAGTTGAACTTTGAGAATATGCCTGAGGTGGTTGAGACCTACGAGCGTCTCACCGGTATGACCGTAGAGCCCAGACACCCATACAGCGGTAAGCTGGTATTTGCGGCATTCTCCGGTTCTCACCAGGATGCCATTGCCAAGGGTATGAAGTGGCGCGAGGAGAAGAACAAGGAATACTGGGATGTGCCCTACCTCCCCATCGACCCCAAGGATTTGGGCAGAGAATACGACGGTGACGTTATTCGTATCAATAGCCAGTCCGGTAAGGGCGGCATCGGCTATCTCATGGAACAGCGGTTCGGGTTCAACCTGCCCAAGGCCATGCGTGAGGACTTCGGGTACCGAGTTAAAAATGTCTCCGACCATCTCCATAAGGAGTTGCAGCCCGAGGAAATTCACAAGATTTTCATGGACGAATACGTGGACGTTGCCGAGCCTGTTTCTTTGGTGGAATGCCACTTTGAACAGAAAAACGGCATCACCGCCCATGTGGACTTGATGGAGGGCGGCGAGAAGAAGTCCCTTACCGGTATCGGTAACGGACGTCTGGATGCGGTATATGCGGCACTGGGGGATGTACTGCCTACCGGCTTTGTGGTAGAGCACTACACCGAACATGCCATCGGCACCGGCTCAAATTCCAAAGCCTGTGCCTATATCGGACTTTCTGATGCCTACGGCACCGTTATCTGGGGAGTGGGCACCGATGACGATATTATCAAGGCGTCTTTGAACGCCCTGGTCAGCGCCGTAAACAGAGCGCGGAAATCTTAATTATTTGTGAAATGCAAAAGGGAGTGGAAGAACGTGAAGCGAATCGTTGCAATGTTGCTCATTGTAGGGATGCTGCTATGTTCCTCTGCTCCCTTTGTGTTTGCCGCAAACGGGCAGTACGTGTCCCGGGATGATAGCTATATTCCTCCGGAGGGTGACTATGCCACCCGGGAGGAGGTTATTGCCGGCTTTGTCCGAGCCATGGGACTGGAGGTCTCCGATGTCCATGGAGCGGTTCTCACTCGGTTTCAGGATTCCGGCAAGATTGCTTTGGCATACCGGAATGAGATTGCCGCCGCAGTTTCCCGGGGATGGATTACCGGCTATGATGACGGAACCTTCCGTCCCCGGAACACCATCACCCGGCTGGAGGCACTGGTGGTGCTCAGACGGATTCTTGCGGATAGAACCTTCCCCGTGGGCAAGCCCAAGGGCTTTGTGGATGTGCCTGATTGGGCACGGGAGGACATAGCCTTTCTGGACGGTGCCGGCATTGTCAAGGGCTACGGCAACGGCTTTTTGGGTTCTCAGGATCTGCTTACCGGTGCCCAGGCGGAGTTACTCACCCGGCGCGCTGCAAGACTGGTAGGCCCCGCCGGGGATTTCTATGAATATGTCAACGGTGACTGGCTTGCCGAGACCGAGATTCCCCAAGGTCAGCTTGCGTGGTCGGATTTGAATGTCATTGTGCAGACGCGGATGAAGGAGATTGGCGAGATTGTCTATTCCCTGTATCGGCGGCGGTATAAGGGGCAGGAGGAGTTCCCGCAAGGCAGCTCCGAGCAGAAGATTGTGGACGTCTTTGCCGCAGGGAGCAACACGGTGTACCGGGACAGTCTTGGCCTGGAACCCGTGCAGGAGTATTTGGTGCTCGTGGACGGCGTCAAGGATATGGACGACCTGCTCAAGGTTATGGCAAAGCTGGAATACAACGGCTTTCATGGCTTGTTCCCCCTGAGTCTGACCACCGATGTCTATGATTCTTCTAAGTCCATTCTGACCTTTTCGGAGTGCTATACCGGTATGAATATCTCTCTGGTGCAAAGCCGGGACGCAGACCGGGCGGTTTCTGCCTATCAGGCGTACTTGACGGAGTTGTTTACCCTGTTTGGCACCGAACAGACGGCGGCAGAACAACGTGCGGCAAACGTGGCTGGCCTTTGCCAGAAGCTTGCCCGGGGGTCTATGCCTCTGGAGGCACACAACGAGGTTGCGGCACACTATAACGTCTATGACGGAGCGGGCAGAAAGTCGTTCTTTACCCAATTTGACTGCGATACTTATATGAAGGAACTAGGGTTTCCCACGTCGGCAAATTTGCTGCTCTATGACCGGGAACTGGCGGTATTGGCGGATTCCCTGTGGCAGAAAGAAAATCTGGAACTGCTCAAGGATTACCTCCGTGTCAGTGTTATGGACGGTGCGGCAGTGTATCTGAATACGGACGCCTTTCTGGCTTGGCGTAACTACCAGGATGCCTTAAATGGCGTGGAAAGCGGCGTGCTCCCCTCGGACTATGCGGTGAGCATGGTGGAGGAGCTGGTCAGCTGGGATTTGGCAAAGCTCTATGTGGAGGGTTATGCCTCCAAGAGCGAGAAGCAAGAGGTAGAAGCCATGACCCAAAAGATTCTGGAGGCGTATAAGAACCGTCTGCAGAACAATACCTGGATGAGTTCGGAGAGTAAGCAGGTTGCCCTGCGAAAGCTGGACAACCTTCAGGTTCGGGTTGCCTATCCCGAGGATATAGACAGCTATTTAGATGCCGGCTACGAAATCCGCAGCACCCGTGACGGCGGTAATCTGCTGGAATATCGGGTAGGCTACTGCAACCGCTATTTTGATCGGGCAATTCAGCGCCTGAACCATCCCACGGCGGTGTCCAGGAACACCTGGACCATTCTGCCCCAGACGGTGAACGCTCTCTACGAGCCAAGCACCAATAGCATCACGATTCCTGCAGGAATTCTTCATACCCCCATCTATGACAGTAACGATAGCTTTGAGGGGAAGCTGGGAGGCATCGGTGCGGTGATTGCTCACGAAATCAGTCACGCTCTGGACTCTCTGGGTTCGCAATTTGATGAAAACGGCAATCTCACCAACTGGTGGACTGCCGAGGATAAAGCGGCATTTGATGCCATCTGCAAGCAGGTGGAGGACTCCTATGCCAAGATTGAGGTGCTGCCGGGCTATACCATCAACGGCAAGCTGACCCTGGGTGAAAATCTGGCAGACCTTGCCGGTATGGCGTGTGTGCTGGATATTGCCGGGGCGGATAACCCCCGTCTTGGGGAGCTCTTCCGTAGCTATGCCGCCGCATGGCGGACGAAAACTACCGATTCGTACCTGAAGCTGCAGCAGATGACCGACAGTCATGCCGCCGATAAGGTGCGGGTCAACCGGGTGCTTGCCAACTACGATGTGTTTGCAGACTTTTATGACCTTCGGGAGGGTGACGGTATGTACATTCCGCCGGAGGAACGGATTCGGATTTGGTAGGGAAATTTTGCGGAAACACTTGATTTTTTCAAAAAAATGCGGTATACTAACTAAGATATAAGAAAGTTGTGATGAACTTTATAGGAAAGGATGTTTTATCATGGCAAAGGTTACGAAAGATTCCATCATTATGGATGTTTTAAAATTAGACCCCGGTACGGCAGAATTTTTCTTCGGTATCGGTATGCACTGTCTGGGATGCCCCTCCGCAAGCGGTGAGAGCATTGAACAGGCGTGTATGGTTCACGGCGTGAACGCTGACGAGCTGGTTGACAAAATCAACGACTATCTGGCAACAAAATAAAAGAAAATTCAACGGAAATTGAAAAAACTCTTGACAAACAGATGGTAATTAGGTTATAATAATTGCCGTCTCTTTGTTCTGGTTAGAGAGGACGTGGCGTATGGAGTTCAATCTGTTGCCCATACTCAACTGCGAGGGGAAGCGTCTGCCCATTGACGTCAGCCTGCAGATAGAAAGCCGGCCGGGTGATACCTTTCGGATTTTGGAACCCGTTACGGTTACCGGAGAGATGGTAAACATCGGAGGTAGTCTGGAGCTTGAGGCTCAGGGCAAAGCAAAGCTGGCGCTGACCTGTGACCGTTGTGCGGAGGATTTCAATACGGAGATTTCCTTCGAGATTCGGGAACGGTTCAAAAAAGAGGATAGCGACGGAACCATTGAGACCAATCCGGATATTGTGATTCTGGAGGGGAACACCCTCGACCTTGACGAGCTGGTGTATGATGCGGTGGTACTGAATCTTCCCACCAAGGTGCTGTGCAGTGAGGACTGCAAGGGTCTTTGCCTCAACTGCGGTCAGAACCTGAACCGGGGTACCTGCGGTTGTGACAACCGACCCACCGACCCGCGGTTTGATGTATTGGATCAACTATTGTAGAATATGCAAAGATTTTCTTTGTTTGGGAGATGACTCCCCTATATTTGAGTAAAGATGGAAAGAGGTGTAGCAATATGGCAGTTCCAAAGAGAAAGACATCCAAAGCAAGAAGAGATAAGAGAAGAGCGAACTGGAAGCTCGTTGTACCGGGCATGGTTAAGTGCCCCAACTGCGGCGAATTTAAGTTGCCCCACAGAGCCTGCAAGGCTTGCGGTACCTATAAGGG
>JAXJVM010000028.1:0-6774 GCA_036308515.1 Clostridia bacterium
AAGTCACCGCCTTGGGTAATGGTAATCTGTTTGCCGGAGATGCTGACACCGTTTCCGGTAGCGGTCATGGCGTTCAGGTCGATGGTTCCGGTGTTGTTTTTCCAGGCATTACTGTCCTCGGCAAAGCAGCCGACACAGCATAACTGCATGACAATTACCAGACTCAGTAACAGGGGAAATGCTTTTTTCATCATGATTTACCTCCTAGGTTGATTTATCGCTCCGAATGGGGAGCAACGGCAAGGGTGATGTTCAGGTTGCCGTTTCTGCACCGAAGCTCGTTTAGGAATTCTTGCTCGTTCTGTGCGCCGTCCATAGTCACCCGATAGCACAACTCGAACAGGGAACCTAAATCGGTGGTTTTGATTTTTGTCAGGGTATATTTTTTGGTGTAAGTCTTAAGAATATCATCAAAGGCACCCTGGTAGTTCAGGTCTTCGGGAATGGTGATTTTCAAGGTTTTCTGCAGGGACTTAGGCGCAAAGAGCTGACATTTTTCAATGATTACTATAATTACGCACAGGAGAAGAACGAATATCGCGCCGTAGCCGTAAAGTCCAACACCGCAGGCAAGCCCTGCCGCAATGTCAAAGAAGATAAAGCCGATGTCCTTGGGGTCGCCGGGGGCACTGCGGAACCGAATGATGGAGAGGGTTCCGGCAAGGCTGAAGGCTCTTGCAATGTTGCTGCCCACAAACAGGATGATGACCGAGAGAATCATCGGCAGCATCACCAGAGTAATTGCCATGCTCCGCTGAAAGCTTTCTTCCTCCTGCGTTTTATGGTATGTAAAGGCAATAATCCCTCCCAGCAGGATGGAAGTGACCATGGCAATGAGCGCTGAAAAAAAACTCAGTTCATCGGAAGTATGTGCCAAAAGATTATTAAAAAGGGTATCCATTGTTTCACCTCATATTGCAAATTGCAGTTCTTGTTTCTTCTCGGGGTGGTCAGCGTCGCTGATGTAGGCTCTGAACTCGGTGCCGTACTTGGAAAAGCTGGTACGCCGAATCTGCAGCTGAGAGAGCATATGGGTCAGCCACAGGGGCTTGGCAAGGGCGGTTTTTACCTCCATGAGATAAAGCCCGTCTGCCAGAACCGGTTCGCCGTAGTCGCCTAGATCCGGCCGTAAATCATAGCGCCGGGCGCGGATGTTGGCGTCAAAAGAAATCCGCAAATCCGGATTATTCTTTTCAAAATATGCAATGCGGTCATAGGCAAGATAGACCTTTGGTTCTAAGGCGTATAGCTTTAAGAAATAAGAGATTTCCTTCAGTACCTGCCCATTCATATAGGGCTTGTATTCCGGCACCGTCCCGGATGCCAGAAAGTCCATGGCATCTTTCAGGGGCAGCTTGGTACGGCGCTTGTTGACAATGCCGTTGTATTTCTTCTTGATTTCCACAAACACCCAATCCGACAGCTCCGGAATGCCATAGGAGCGCAGCCGCAGCTTTTCTTTGTAGGCCGGCTTGGAAAGAGAATTTCTAATTAAATGGTCGTCTTCTGTGTCGTAGTAAATATTGGCAATGGTGTAGGGCGTATAATTCTTGTTATGTGCGTCCATCTCCATATGTGTATCCATAACGGCAATTACCTTTTCGTAGGTTTCCTTGTCCAGCAGATACTTATGCTCGAATCGGTTAAATACCTCAATGGCCATGGTATCGCCTCCTTATGGTGCTATTATATAAAAGAAAGATTAAAGCAAGATTAGAAAGTTGTAAATATATTTTGAACAGAAAAAGCCCCGGAGGGCTTTTTCTGGAAAATATTAAAAATTCTCGTAAAAGGCTTCTACTGCATGAATCAAATGGAGCGTGTCCTCGGCACCGGCGGTTTCCCAGGCGGAATGCATGGCAAGCTGCGCAAGTCCGATATCCACCGTAGGGATGGAGACCTTCTCTGCCGAAAGGTTCCCTAAGGTAGAGCCGCCGGGAATGTCACTGCGGTTGACATACACCTGGAGGGGAACCTCGGCATCCTTGCAAAGCTTGCGAAAGGCGCCGCCGGACACAGCATCGGTGGTGTATTTCTGGTTGGCGTTGTACTTGAGCAGCACACCGCCGTTGAGTTTGGGGCGATGTACCGGGTCGGATTTTTCTGGGTGGTTGGGGTGGACGGCGTGCCCATTGTCGCAGGAGAGCATAAAGCTCTCTGCCAGCACCCGGAGGTAGTGGGTCTCGTCATAGCCAAGTCCATGGTTGACGCGCCAGAGCATATCACGCAAAAAGGTGGATTTTGCCCCCTGCTTGGTGCCGGAGCCTACTTCTTCATTATCAAAGATGCCAAGTACCGGCAGGGTATGGGGATTGCTTTCCTGTAAGAACCCCTTGAGGGTGGCAAAGACGCAGCCCAGGTCATCCAGACGCGGTGAGGAGATAAACTCACTGTCTCTGCCCCAGATTGTGCCGGGCGTCCGGCAGTAGAGGAAGAGGTCAGTGTCCAGGATTTGCCCGGGACTTACGCCTAATTCTTCAGAGAGAAGCTTCATAAAGCCGCCGGCTTCCTTGCCCAGCCCAAAGAGGGGGAGCATATCCACCTGGGGATTCAGGGCACGGGTTTCGCCGGGAGCGGTTAAGTGGATCGCCACGTTGGGGATCACCAAAAGGTCGCGGTCGAACTGCACCAGCCTTGTGACAATGCCTTCCGGGGTTTCCAGAACCACCCGACCGGCAATGGACAGCGGACGGTCGAGCCAGGTCTCCGCAATCATACCGCCGTAGCGTTCGGTGTTCAGCTTGAGATAGCCGTTTTCTGCCATCTCCGGGTAAGGTTTAAGCTTATAGGTGGGAGAATCACTGTGGCTGGCAGTGATGGCAAAGCCACGGAAGTCCCCTTGGGGCACCCGAAAGGCAAGCAGTGAGGACTGGTTTCGGGTGACAAAATACTTGACGCCGGGGGTGAGTGCCCAGTCGTTTCCTTCGTGAAGCTCTGTATAGCCCTCTGCGTTCAGCCGTCGGCTGACGGTGTCGATGGTGTGATAGGCACTGGGGCAGCAGTCGATAAAGGCCAGCAGTTCCCGGCTGATTTCGAGATTAGATTGCATGCATAATCATCCTTTCGTTAAGTTCGCTCAAACTGGCTTTGATACAATTCGGCGTAAAAGCCGCCTTTGGCAAGGAGCTCCTCGTGGCTGCCCTGCTCGATGATGTGACCGTCGCGCATGACCAGAATTACATCGGATTCCCGAATGGTGGAAAGTCGGTGCGCTACCACAAAGCTGGTACGGCCTTGCATCATCTGTGCAAACGCCTTTTGTACCCGGATTTCGGTCAAGGTATCAATGGAAGAGGTTGCCTCGTCCAGAATCAGCATTTGGGGCAGACAGAGCATGACCCGTGCAATGCATAAAAGCTGCTTCTGCCCTTGGGAGAGGTTGCCGCCGTCGTCGCTGACCAAGGTATCATAGCCCTTAGGCAGTCGCTTAATAAAGCTGTGGGCGTAGGCGGCTTTCGCCGCCGCAAGGACCTGGTCCTCGGTGGCATCGGGATTGCCGTAGGCGATATTTTCCCGAATGGTGCCAGATTTCAGCCAGGTGTCCTGCAGTACCATACCGTAGTTCTCGCGCAGGCTCTGTCGGGTGATTTTGGTGACCGGGATGCCGCTGACCCGAATTTCGCCCTGCTGGGGGTCGTAGAATCGCATCAGCAGATTGATGATGGTGGTCTTTCCGCAGCCGGTAGGGCCTACAATGGCAATCCGCTGTCCCTGTGCTACCTGCAGGTTTAGGTTCTCAATGAGGGGTCTGTCCTCCTGATAGGAGAAGGAAACCCCTTCCAAATCCACCGTGCCGTCCGGCTGGATCAGCACTTGGGCATCCGGCGCGTCCGGGGTTTGCGGCTCTGCCTCCATAAGGGCAAAGACCCTCTCTGCCGATGCCAGGGCGTTCTGGAATTCGGTGACTACGCCGGAAATCTCGTTAAAGGGCTTGGTATACTGGTTGGCATAGGTCAAAAAGCAGGAGAGCTGGCCTACGGACAGTCTGCCGTTTACCACGGCGATGGCACCCACGATGCCTACGGCGGCATACACCAAACCGTTGACAAACCGGGTGCAGGGGTTGGTCAGAGAGGAGAAGAACACTGCCTTCTGTCCCCAGACTCGAAGCTCTTGATTGATGGCTTCCATCCGTGCCTCTGCCTCGTCCTCGTAGCTGAATGCTTTGACCACCTTGGCATTGCCTACCATTTCCTCTACGAGGGTAGTCATTTCCCCGCGGATTTCGGACTGCTTACTAAAGAAACGATAGGTGTTTTTGGCGATAAAACCGGCAACAAACAAGGAAAGCGGTGTAATCAGAACCACTGCAAGGGCAATCCAAATGTTGGAGGAAATCATAAAGCCGAGGGTTCCTAAAATCGTGATTCCCCCGGTGAATAACTGGGAAAATCCCATGAGCAGACCGTCAGAGAACTGGTCTACATCGGTGGTAATGCGGCTGATCATGTCGCCGGTGGAGTGTTTGTCCACTGTCTTTAAGGGCAACTCCTGTAATCTAGAAAACGCCCTTTGCCGCATATCCTCAACGATGCCATAGGTGATACGGTTGTGCACCAGATTCATCAGCCATTGAAACAGGGCGGTCAGTGCTACGATGATGCCCAGCCGTACCAATAGAGGGATCAGTCCGGCAAAGTCCACCTTGCCGGCGTCAATCATCAGGTCTACCCCGTCACCAATGAGTACCGGTGCATACAGGGTCAGTGCCACTGTGAGTGCCGCAAACACCAATGAGAGCACAAACTGCATACGATAGGGCTTGAGCAGATGTAAAATCTTTTTCATGGTTGTGCCCTTGGAGGATTTTTTTTGTACTGTCATATCTGCTGCACCTCCTTTTCTGCGCCTTGGGATTCGCAGATTTCCCGGTAGACCGGGCAGGTATCAAAGAGCTCGGTATGGGAGCCCCAGCCTGCCGGAACACCATCGTCCAGCACCAGAATCCTGTCTGCGTGCTTAAGGGACACAACACGCTGAGAGACAATGAATACGGTCATGTTATGGGTGTTTTCAGCAAGTGCCTTGCGCAGCCGGGCGTCGGTGGCAAAGTCCAGCGCAGACGCACTGTCGTCGAGAATTAAAATCTCGGGATTTCCTACCAGTGCCCGGGCAATGGTCAATCGCTGGCGCTGACCGCCAGAGAAGTTCTTGCCTCCCTGTGCTACTTTGGCGTCCAGACCGCCCTTGTCGGCAACCACTTCTGTCGCCTGGGCAATGGCAAGGGCACGGTGGATTTCCTCGTCTGTGGCGTTTTGCTTCCGCCACTGCATATTTTCCCGGATGGTTCCCTGAAAGAGCACTGCCTTCTGAGGAACCATCCCCAGTTTTTCCCGCAATTGTGCAAAGGGGTACCTCCGGACATCCACGCCGTCAAGGAGCACTCTGCCTTCCGTGACGTCATAAAACCGGGGAATTAGATTTACCAGTGTGGATTTTCCTGCGCCAGTAGCGCCGATGATACCCACGGTTTCGCCGGGCTGTACCTTTATGGAAATACAGTCCAGGGTCTTTTCCGTTGTGCCGCAGTAGGCAAAGGAGACCTGCTCCATGGTAACCTTGGGCGCGCCCGGAACCGGTGCTTGGGGTTGGTTGCCGTCATCGGTCATGTCGGGGGAAAGGGCAAAAACCTCGTTGATGCGCGCCGCCGAGGCAGAGGCACGGGTAAAGGTGACAATCAGCTGTGCCAGGGCAATGAGCGCCAGCAGAATTTGAGTCATGTAGTTTACCAGTGCAATGACCTCGCCTTGGGTGAGCCCACCGGCGTTAACCTGCCCTGCTCCCTGCCACAAAATCAAAATAATGGCACCGTTGACCAGTACATAGGTTAGGGGGTTCATTAATGCGGAAATCTTACCAGCCAGCAGCTGAAACTTTTTCAAGAGTGCCAGTGCCAGACTAAATTCTTTTTTTTCGGTTGCCTGCCGGGAAAAAGCTCGGATAACCCGAATGCCATTGAGGTTTTCCCGGGTGGAGAGGGAGACCTTGTCCAACTGCTTCTGGACTTTTTTGTAGACGGGCATGCTCCATGCCATAATCAAATAGATGACCAATGCCAAAAGCGGTACCGCAGCTGCAAAAATCAATGCCAGACCCCGATGGATAGAAAATGCCATAATCAGCGCCCCTGCCACCACAAAGGGAGAACGCAGAAACAGGCGGAGCACCAGGTTTACACCGGATTGTGCCTGGTTGATGTCGCCGGTGATTCGGGTAATCAGGCCGGCACAGCCCACCTCATCCAGTTGGGAAAAGGAAAGCCGGTTGATGTGGGCAAACAGGTCCCGGCGCAGTGCCGTGCCGAAGCCAAAGGCGGCTTTGGCGGCGAAATACTGGGCGGTCAGGGCGCTGGCAAGTCCTAAAACCCCCATGAGTATCAGAAGCCCTCCCAGCCGGAGAATGTAGCCGGTGTCGGCACTTGCAATGCCGGTGTCAATAATTGCCGCCATAATCAAAGGAACCAGCAATTCAAAACAGACCTCCAAAAGCTTGAATAGAGGGCCTAGAATACTTTGCAGGTAAAAGCCTTTTAAGTAAGGAATCAGTTTTCGCATAGTTTTCTCCAATGTATAAAATATTCTTGCTATCTATTGTATCACGGTCGGGAAAATTTATCAATCGACAAAAGGGATTTGTTAGTGTCAAGTAAAAGTTGGCAAATTTTTTCGTACTTGAAATTATGTTTGTTGCAAAATTTTCTCTGAATTTTTGCATGGTAATTAAAACCTACGTTCAGTAGATTAAAAATTCATTGTTTCTGAACCTTTGAGCCAA
>JAXJVM010000029.1:0-5574 GCA_036308515.1 Clostridia bacterium
CATAATCAGCAGTTGTACTGTGGTAGGGGTACCACGAATAATTTCGATATAGGTCTTGGCAATACCACGGAAAAGCTTGACGCCGGACATCTTCATGAATGCCAGAATTACACCTAAAATCGTGCCAAGTATAATGGCGGCAAAGGTAATTTCCAGGGTAACCAACAAGCCTTTTAAAAGCATCAGCCAACGGTCGGCATAGATTAAGTTGGAATAAAAGCCCTGGCAGAAGTTCTCCCAGCCGTTTGCAAACCAATCTAACATAAATACACCACCTAACAATTGTAACTTTTTCAAAAGAAAAGCGGGAGGTCATCCATCGGCCTCCCGCCTGCATTTGCTAACAGAACTATTCTTTTACGATAATAACCTGCGCTGCGTTGTAGTAGTTCTCAGAGAATTCAACCTGTTGTCTTCTCTCGTCATTGGCGGTCATACCTGCAATAATCAGGTCAATCTTACCGCTGTTGAGTGCTGCAATCAGACTGTCGAAGGGCATATTCTCAATAACCAGCTCGCAGCCCATCTGTCTTGCGATTTCCTTTGCGATTTCGATGTCATAGCCAACGATTTCACCGTTGTCATCCTGATACTCAAAGGGAGCAAATTCTGCATTGGTGCCCATAACCAGCTTCATATCGCCGGCAGGTGCTTGAAGAGCAGCAAGCTCAGCCAGAGCAGCCTCGTCCTTGTCGATGTATGCCTTACGGATGGTATCAATCAAACCGCTTGCAGTTGCATCTGCAATCACTGCATCCACAGTCTTTACCAGTTCGGTTTCACCCTTGGGCATAGCAATGGCATACTGTTCCTCGGTCAAAACGTCAGGCAGAATCTTCAAGCCCTCTACCTCGGCAATCAAATCCTTAGCAACCTGGTCGTCAATCACAACTGCGTCAACCTTGCCGTTCTTCAGGTCGATGGCTGCGTCTACCGCTCTCTTAAAACGGGAAACCTGTGCACCCTCTACCTCATCGGTAACATAGACATCACCGGTAGTACCTTCCTGCACTGCGATTTTCGCACCCTTCAGGTCATCGACACTGGCAACGGTTTTGGTATCTGCCGCACTCTGTCCTCCGGTTGCGCCGCCGCAGCCTGCCAGAGTACCAACTGCCAGCATAGCAGCAGCTGCCAAAGCAATTACTTTTTTCATGTTCATGGTTAACTCCTCCTATACAATAAATTGTTACATTCATTTTACAACAGAAGCAGTTGTTTGTCAATCTATTTCTTCAGGCTCTTCACAAAGGCCTCGATGCGGTTTAACGCCTCCTGGATATCCTGCACGGAATACGCATAGGAGCAACGGATAAAGCCCTCTCCGCTCTCGCCGAAAGCCGTACCGGGAACCACTGCTACCTTTTTGTCATAGAGCAGCTTTTCACAGAAGTCATTGGAATTGAAACCGGTGCTCTGGATACTGGGGAAGGCATAGAACGCACCCTCCGGCTCAAAACAGGTCAGCCCCATATCATTAAAGCCCTTCACCATCACATGACGTCTGCGGTCGTATTCCTCTTTCATTTCGGCAATGTCAGCATCGCCGTTTTTCAGCGCCTCAATGGCGGCATACTGTGCCAGGGTGGGTGCAGACATAATGGCAAACTGGTGCACCTTGGTCATAGCCTTAATCAAATCCGGGTGACCACAGGCATAGCCAAGTCTCCAGCCGGTCATGGCATATGCTTTGGAAAAGCCGCTGACCAATATGGTTCGCTCGTACATATCCGGAATAGAGGCAAAGGACACATGGTTGCCGTTGCCGTAGGTGAGCTCGGCATAAATCTCATCTGCCAGCACCAGAATATCGGTACCGCGCAGAACTTCCGCAATCTCCTCCAAATGCTCCTTACGCATCACTGCGCCGGTTGGGTTATTGGGGAAGGGCAGTACCAGAACCTTGGTTTTGGGGGTGATTGCCGCTTTGAGTTCCGCCGCCGTCAGCCGGAACTGGTTTTCCGCCTTGGTAACGATGGAAACCGGAACACCTCCTGCCAGGCAGGTAATGGGTCGGTAGCACACAAAGCAGGGCTCCGGAATCAGCACTTCATCCCCGGGGCTGATAACCGAACGGAGACACAAATCAATGGCCTCACTGCCGCCCACGGTGACCACAACCTGGCTCAAAGGGTCATACCGCAGAGAGAACCGCCGGTTTAAGTAATTGCAAATCTCCGTTCGCAGTTCCTTCAGTCCGGCGTTGCTGGTGTAGTGGGTTTTTCCCTTTTCCAAGGAGTAGATACCCTCGTCACGGATATGCCATGGGGTGACAAAGTCCGGCTCGCCCACACCCAGAGAGATGGCATCCTCCATCTCTGCCGCAATATCAAAGAAACGCCGAATACCTGAGGGGGGAATGTCCCGCACCACAGGATTCAACAAAGCTTTCATATCCATCATAAGGAAATGACCTCCCTCTCATCCTTGGAGGGACGTGCACAGATAACTCCATCGTATTTATAACGCTTGAGCACAAAGTGGGTGGCAGTTCCGATGACGGATTCCATGGGTGCCAGGTGCTCGGACACAAACTGAGACACCTCACGAATGTTTTTGCCCTCCACCGTGATGCCAAAGTCATAGCTTCCGCTCATGAGATTCACGGCTTTTACCTCGGGATACTGGTAAATCCGTTCTGCAATCCGGTCATATCCCAAATCACGCTGGGGAGTCACCCGAAGCTCAATATAGGCGGTGACGGCATCGGCACCGTTTGCCTCGTCCCAGTTGATACGGGCACCATAGCCCAGGATTACGTTTTTCTTCTCCAGCTCGTCAATGATACCTGCCACCTCATCTGTGGATAGATTCAGCATAGTGGAAATCTGTTCCAGCGAGAGCCGGCAATCCTTATGTAGAAGTTCCAGAATCATTGCCGCTTTATCGTCACGATTTTGCATCGAAAGTTCCTCCTTGTTCTACCAAAATCTTTCCTATTAGAATACCATATTCTATGTTACAAGTCAATACAAAAAAGACGCATATGCAAGGCACACACATCTTTTTATCTTCCATTATTTCAGCAGTTCGCTAAAGAAAACTGCCGTTTTATCCGAAGCACTCGGCAGATGTTCGTGACCGAAGTCCGGGTAGATTTCCATGTGTTTTTCGGACTTGATATTGTTATAAACGGCAAACTGGGTGGACGGGGGACACACATTGTCCATCAGGCCGGTATAGAACTGAATCTTCGCAGTAATGCGGTCTGCCAGGTGATGGAGGTCTATGTAGCCCAGCTTGGTGAACACCTCTTCCTCCCGTTCGTGGCAGGGGTCAAACCGCCGGAAGTAATCCTTCAGCTCCACATACGCACGCTCTGTCATATCCATTTCCCATACACGCCGATAGTCACTGAGGAAGGGATAGGTAGGTGCTGCCAGCTTGATTCTGGGAGACAGACAAGCGCAGGCAACGGTCAGTGCACCGCCCTGAGATGCGCCATAGGCACCCATACGGGTTTCGTCTACATCGTCAAGATTTGCTACAACCTCAGCCAACAGGGCAGTATCCAGGAACACCTGACGGAAGTAGAGATTGTCAGGGTCGGGGTCATCCAGACCGCGGATAATATGACCTGACAGGGTATTACCCTCAACGGGGTTCTTATCTACAGATTTACCGCCCTGACCGCGGCAGTCCATAGCGGCAACCACAAAGCCCATTTGGGCATAGGCGGCATAGTCCATCCAGTCGCTGCTGGAACCGCTATAACCGTGGAAGTGCAGCAGTGCCGGGGCTTTGCCCTCGAGCTTTTCGGGCTTTAACAACTTACAGTACACTCTGCCGTTTTTTGTACCGGTAAAGTACAAATCATAGCACTTCGTGCCGGGAATCTGTACTGCAGCCGGGGTGATTTCCACCTGGGGATCAGTGGCGTGCATTTCAGCAAGGGCACGGTCCCAGTAAGCATCCAGGTCAGCCGGCTTGGGGTTGATACCTCTATATTCTTTCAGTTCTTTTAAGGGTTTGTCAATCATTGGCATAGCAATTTCCTCCTAGGTCTAAAAAATTATTTTCTTTAAGAACTTTGCCAGACGCACGAAAACTGTCCCCGGTGGGGGGACAGTTTCTCGTCTAATCTTTGTGGGTGACATAGAAGGTCACCAATTCCTCCAGAATTTCATCTCGCTGCAGCTTGCGAATCATGCTTCTCGCTCCGTCATGGGAGGTAATGTATGACGGGTCACCGGAAAGGATATAGCCAACCATCTGGTTGATAGGGTTATAGCCCTTTTCGGTCAATGCCTGATGCACGTGCAGAAGAATCTCTCTGGGCTGCATGGGTTTTTCTGCCGGTACCTCAAATTTCATGGTATGCATCATGTTGTTTTCTTCCATTTGAATCACCCTTTCTTCGCTTTCGGTAAAATCTATCGAAGTTCCGCTTTCAGTTGGTTCTTGAGTTCTGCCAGAATCTTATCCATAACGGCGTTTACTTCTTCATCGGTAAGGGTGCGATCCTCTGCTCTGAAGGACAGGGAATACGCAACACTCTTTTTACCCTCGCCGACCTGCTCGCCCTGGTATACATCAAAGAGCTTGTAGCTCTCTAAAATCTTACTGTGCTGCTTTTTGATGATTGCTTCAATCTCGCCCACATTCACAGAGGCATCCACAAGCACCGCAATGTCACGGCTGGTTGCCGGGAACTTAGGAAGCTGCTTAAACTTCCGGTCGGTGGTATAGCCCGCAAGAAGCGCCTCAAAGTCAATCATTGCACAGTAAACCTCGGTGCCGACCTTGAAATTAGCCGCAACCTTCGGATGCACCTGACCCAAAACGCCGATTGTCTTGCCGCCCACAGATACGCTTGCGCAGCGACCGGGATGGAAGGACGGATTTTCGGTGCAGGGTGCAAAGTCATAGGCGGTGATGCCGATTTCCTCCAGTGTCTGCTCTACCTTGCCCTTCAGGTCATAGAAGTCACCCATACCGTACATACCCAAAGCAACCACCTGAGTCTCTCTGGGGAGGGTTTCGCCCTCAGGCAGGTAAACGGTACCGATTTCAAAGATACCCACCTGGCTATTTCGGCGGTTGTAGTTGGTTCTCAGCACCTTCATAATCGAAGAGAGCATATCTGTACGCATAACGCTATTTTCCTCGCCCAGAGGATTGGAGATTACCACCATCTTACGGCGGCTATCCTCTGCCGGAATGGCAGCCATATCATTTTCCTTGGGGTCAATAAAGGAATAGGTCATTGCCTCATAAAGACCCACATCGGTAAGGGCGTCACGGAGGGCATCCTCCAGCTTCTGCTTTTTGTTCTTGCCGCCAACGGTTACGCCGCCCTGCAGCATGGTGGTAGGAATCTTGTCATAGCCGTAAATCCGGGCAACCTCTTCTTCCACGTCGGCAATGCCCTCTACATCATTACGGAAGGAGGGCACATAGACCTTGCCATCCTCCACCTTAAATTCCAGACGAGTAAGAATCTCAATCATCTCATGTTCCGGCACGTTAAGACCCAGGAACTGGTTCATCTTCTCCGGCTCAAAGGCGAGCACTCTTTGCTCCTTCTTACCAGGATACAGGTCGATAATGCCACCTACTACCTCACCGGCACCC
>JAXJVM010000030.1:0-7471 GCA_036308515.1 Clostridia bacterium
CGTTTCCGTCGCCATGAAGAATTTCCGGCAGGAGGGCTATATCACCGTGGACGCTGACGGTGAGATTTATCTTACCGAAAAAGGTATGGAAATTGCCAATAAGGTGTATGAACGACACCGGATTATCTCCCAAGCGTTGATTGCGCTGGGGGTTAGCCCCGAAACCGCCTCGGCGGACAGCTGTAAAATCGAGCACGATATCAGCGAAGAAACCTTCCTGTGCATTAAGGAGCACCTGAAAAAACATCAGAAATAATAAGCAAAGAGACTGTTGCGTTGCAACAGTCTCTTTGCTTGTTTATGCCCTTTCAGCCAGGCAGAATTCTTCAGTTTTCCATCTTCCGCTGAGGTAAAGTCCTACCAGATATAAGGACTCGGCACCCCAGGAGATAACCAATGCCGCATAAACGCCGGTCATGCCTAGCTTGGGTACCAGCAGGTAGGCAAGTCCAATCCGCACAACGGTATTGATGGCGGTGGACACCACAATCACCGGTATCTTCAGCACACCGCGATAGAAGTTATGAAACAGGTTGTCCAGAACCTGCAGCGGCAGGAAGGGGATACAGAACAACAGATACTGCACCGTGTACCCTGCGCCCTCACAGTAGGGATCGGTAAAGAACAGACCGGCAAAAAAACGGGGTGCAATCAGGCAGAGCACCATCATTGGCAGGGTGAACAAAAACACTTGTGCCAGAGCGGTTTTCAGCCCCCGATTGATTTGGTTGAGTTTCCCTGCGCCCATACATTGGGCGTTGTAGTTCATGAGTGCCTTGGAGGAGCTCTGGAAAATCAAAGAGTTTAAGGAATATAGCTTCATGCTTGCCGCATAACCGGCAATGGCAGCAGGACCGATGCCGTTGATGAGCGGCTGCACCATGGTGGATGCTAAGTACATAATAAACTGCTGCACCATATTCGGAAGCCCCAGCCGTCCTGCACGGGTAAGGCATTTTGCTTCAAAGTATAGCTTCTGCCCGGCACAGCCCATTTTGGCAAACTCCCCGCGGAACTTCGCCAGGTAGAGCAGAGTGGTCAGAAAGGCAAATGTCACAGTGGCAAGGGCTGCTCCGGCAACGCCCATGCCCAGTCCTTGAATCAGCACCAAGTCCCCCACGATATTTCCTACAAAGGAAAACAGGGATAGCTTGAGGGGGAAGGAGGGATTCCCCATGGCGTTAAAGATGTAGCCGCAATGCCAATTGATGCCCAAAAACACCAGCCCGGTCAGGTAAATGCCTAGATACCGCCATGCATCAGCGGCAATGTCCTCGCCAATGTTCAAAAAGGCGAAGATGGGCTTTTTCAGGGCAAACACCAGCAGTGCAAGCACCAGGGAGAGCACGCCCATGGCAAGGAGATTCAGCTTGATGGCATTGGTGAAGTCTCGGTATTTTTTTGCGCCGAACAGGGTCGCCAGATAAATGGAGCTCCCGGTGCCCAGTCCCCAGAGCACCGAGTTAAGAATTTCCATAAAGGTAGCGGTACTGCCCACGGCGGCAAGGCCGTTTTCGCCCAGGCAACGGCTGACAATAATCAAATCCACCGTGTTGTATGCTACTGAAAGCACGTTTGATAGAATCAGGGGAATGGCAAACAGGATAAAATTCTTAAAAATATTTCCTTGGGTTAAATCTTTCATGCTTCGGCGTTTTCCTCCCTTTCGGTGCTGGTATTGATTTCATTTTTGCAGATGCCCCCGTACAGGCAGTATTCGCAGGCATCATACTTGCCGGTGCGATAAGGGTTTGCCCCAATTTCACCGCCGGCAATGGCTTGGGCAGACTGCAGAATCTTTTCATTGGCGTTGGCAATCCGTTGTGCCAGTTCTTCCCGGCTGACCAGCGCCTCGGTGCCGGAGGGTCGAAAGCTCTCCTTGCCCCTGCCGCCGGCAGACCCATAGGCGTTGGCAATTTCCTCCTCCTGGGCAAGCCAGCCCTGAGGACGCATTTTCTGGTTGATGGCAAGCTCTGGATTGCTCGCTTTCTCCTCGGGCAAAAGCGGATCGGTCATCTGCTGGTACATCATTCCTGCCGGAACGGCGTTCTCCATACTCTGGCACAGGGCGTGGGCGTAAAGCAGGGGCTGCAGCGTGATACCATCCTCCGCCAGCCGGACATCCAGCCCCTTGGCAGAGGATTTGTAGTCGGTAATGCTCACCAGGGTTTCGTCCCCCAGCTTTGCCGTATCTGCTCGGTCGATAAGTCCCCGGATACGGGCAATTTCCTCCCCCTCGTGGGTGCGCACCGACAGTGCCGGAATGTCGCCCTTGGTGCCGATGGTAATTTCAAAACCGTAGGGGCGGAACTGACTGGAACGGTAGAATTTCACCACCTCCCAGGCGGTTCGGGCGGCAATGCCCTTCATCTGCATAACGATATACTGATAATATGCGGAGGATTCGTAGAGCAGTTCGGAATTCTTCCTGGCTTCTGCTTCTACCGCCTGTCCCACCTTGCGGAAGCAGTCCTCCTTGTCAATGGCGGCAAAATCCGCCTGTGTTTCTTTTAATTCTGCAAAATATGCATAGAGCGCCCCATGCTGAATGGTTCCCTTGCTTCGAGGCTCCAAGCCGGCGCAGTCTCTCTCCCGTGCCAAAAGCCCATAGGTCAGGAAGTACCGAAAGGCACAGCCATTGTAGGACTCCAGCTGCGATGCACTCAGGGATAGAGGCTTGCCGTAAAGAGCCTCTACCGTTTCCGGGCGCAATGCCGTTGGAGGCTTTGCCGTCATGGCGTCATGAAGCTTATGAAGCTGCTCTTTATAGCCCTCCTTTTGGCTGAACCATGCATAGAGCTCTCCAAGAGGCTTGGGCAAATACCCGGCATCGCCGCCGTATTCTGCCAAGGTCGCCGCCAGGGCGTCGAAGGCACCTGCCGTCCCTTCGGTGCCTTTCAGGAATAACTCCCGGTCGGGGCAGATGGTGGTAAGGGTCGGAAAAAGCTCCTTTGTGCGTTTGATGACCGTGGAGGGCATCAAACGCTTTCCTTCCTTATCCATGACCGAACGGAAGAAGTAGAGCGCCTTGGTGGGTGCCGACAAAACCGCGTGAATCAGCAGCTGTTCTTCCTTTCGCTTGCTTTCCCTGCCGGGGGCAAGCTCCACCCCCAGATTCAGCATTGCCTGCCGTTCGGTATCTGAAAGCAAGCCCTCGGTCATGTAGCCCTGAGGAAAGACCCCCTCGTTCATGCCCAGCACCAGAACCACCTTGGCATTGCTGCTGCGGAAGCGGTCAATCTGGCTAAAGGTAACACAGTCGATGGTTTGGGGGGTCATACCGATTTCAATACCGCCGCAGGCGGTCTCAAACAGCTCCGCAAAACGGCGGTAGGTCATGGGGGTATCGTGCATGACGGCAGAAATCTGGCTCAGTACCGAAAGCACGGCATTCCAGGTCTGGGTGTATTCGTCTGCCAGCTCCGGATGCCCTTCCTCTAGACTGGCTTGTGCCTTTTGGGTCAGAGTTTCGGCAACGCCGCTCTGCTTTAGCCAGTCCAGCACCGCTCCGGCAAGCTCACCGCCGGTTTTGGTACCGCTGATTTTGCTTTCAATGGCTTTCACACCGGAGAAGAGTACATCCTTGGTTTGATTAATGCGATCAATGTCATAATTGCCGTGACCGGGCAGAAATTCCCAGCGCTCTGCCTGCCACATGGCATGGGTTGGCGCAACGGCAAGAATGTAGTTTTCCAGCTCGTCCACTGCGGCGCGGTCAAGACGTAAAAGCTCACAGGCGGCAATGTTCATCACCCGTTCGTAGGAGTAGCCGTATGCCAGAATGTCCAGCACCCCGTAAATCAGTCGTACCAGCGGCTTTGCGGTGATGCTGCGACGGGTATCAAGAAACACGCGGATGCCTCGGCGTTCAAAGATGGCAGGCATCATCCGCCGATAGGGTTCGATGTTGCGCGCCAGTATCAAAAAGTCCGAATACCTCAGTCCCTCGGTACGGCAGAGCCGCAGAAGCAAATCCGCGGCAGCCTCTGTTTCTCGATAGGTATTTGGCACCTCGTAGACCGCAAGGCTTCTGCAGTCGCCGTCAAATGCCTTTGCCCGGGAATCAAAATAATGTCCGGCAAGATAGCCCAGGGCGGTGTCCTCCGGCTTGGGCGGCAGTTTTATGGGAGACAGTTCCTCAATGCCGGCAGCTTCTGCTTGCTCTCGCAGCCGCCGGATTGCCCCCTCTACCGGGGAGAATAGCCCTGCATAGGCAGGGTTGTCTGTATACTCCAATGCCACAGAAACATCCAGACGGCGCATAAGCTCTCCCAAGGCTTGATATTCCACCGGGGTAAAGGAGCGGAAGTACAGAACGTAGAGCTTGCCTGTTAAAAAGTCACAGCTATGCAGCCGGGGACAAACCAAAGCCAGGTTGTCCTCCGCATCGGCGCTCTGGGTGGTCAGTAGCTGGTCATAGGTTTCAAAGAGTGCCGCCAAATCCAAAAGCTTGCTGCGCAAATCCTCCTGGTCGGTTTTGTCCGCCGCAAACCGCAGCGCCTGAGGCGGAACACCGTAGCGCTTGCATTCTGAGATGGTGTCCACCAGAACCTTGGCAAAGCCCTTTTGCCGGAGGTTGCGGCTCAGTGCCGTAAGCTTGCCGCTCAGCAATTCCATGGTGCGCGCCGCCAGAATCTGCTTGCCTGCCCCATCCATATACTTCATACGCAGGGGCCCTTTGTGCTGCAGTACCAGATTGCATAGACGGGAAAAGCTCAAAACCCGTACCAGTCTTTGGGCAGAGAGCCCAAAACGGCGAATGAGCTCTTTTTCCATATATAAAGAAAACTGCTCCGGTACAAGAATCCAGGTGGGAGCGTTTTCGTCTAAGCGTTGTTGGATTTCCCGGCAAAAGAGATCCGTCCGGGCAGTGTCATTGAGTCCCAGTATCAATTGAAGCATGGGTCTGTTCCTTTCTTGTGGTTGTTATAGCGCAATTTCCTTGCCCTTGAGGTACTCCAGGCAACCGCTGTCGGTGGTAAAGGCAAACACCAGCCGATAGGAGGTCAAGTGCTGATAACGCCCGGCCTCCTTGGGCGCGCCGTACTTTACATCTCCCAAAAGGGGACATCCCAACCGGGCAAAGCCTGCCCGAATCTGGTGGGTGCGTCCGGTAAGCAGTTCTGCCTCCACCAGGGCGGTTTTCCCCGGGTGGAGAACCCGATACCGAGTGTGGCAAAAGACTGTCCCTGGCGTCTCCTGGGAAAGAAATACCATTTTTTGCTTTGCCTCGTCCTTTTTCATCCAGCCGGTGATTTCACCACATTGTGGCTCCGGCGTTCCATGGGTTTCGCAGCGGTAGAATTTTTGGATTTCCCTGTCCCGGATTTTCTGGTTCAGAATCCGTAGGCTTTCGGCGTCCTTGGCACCGATGACCAGTCCGTTGGTGTTTCGGTCAATCCGGTGGCACAGAGAGGGCAGAAAGGTGTGCTCGGCTTTGGGGTCGAACTCTCCCTTTTGGTACAGATACGCCCGCATATGTCCCTCTAAAGAGGCTTCATTTTCCGCCTGGGATAACATACCGGCTGGCTTGTCCATCACCAGAATGTGGGCATCCTCGTAGACCACCGAGAGCTGAGGTTTTAGGCTCTGCCAGTAGGGTGTTTCCCCAGCGGCGAAAAATTCGTCGTTGATATAAAGCTCCAGAACATCCCCCTGATTCAGCCGCAAGGTGCCATCAGTGATACGTTTGCCGTTGACCTTAACCTTTTTCTTGCGCAGGGATTTATAGACCTCACCCTGCCCGGCATTTGCCAGCAGCTTGGTTAGAAGCCGATCCAGTCTTTGTCCCTGTTCGTTCTTTCCTACGGTAATTGTTTTCATATAAGCTCCGTTTTTCCAAGTATTTCTTCAATATATATGCTTTTCATTATATGCTTTTCTGCGGGGATTGTCAATCCAAAGGAAGGAATTGACTTTTCCTTTTTTATATGCTATAATATAAAAAAAGTTATATAAAAGTCTTATTTGGAGGTTGATTGAGATGGGCATGTTAGATAAGTTCAGTTTGGAAGGCAAAATTGCTCTGGTTACTGGTGCGTCCTATGGTATCGGTTATGCCATTGCAAAGGCAATGCATGAAGCCGGCGCAAAAATTGTTTTCTGTGATATCAAACAGGAATTTGTAGACAAGGGTCTGGCTTCTTATGCACAGGACGGCATTGATGCTAAGGGTTACGTTTGTGACGTTACCAATGAGGATATGGTGCAGGAGATGGTAAAGAAGATCGAGGCTGAAGTTGGTGTTGTTGATATTCTGGTAAACAACGCCGGTATCATCAAGCGTATCCCCATGTGCGAAATGTCTGCTGAGGAATTCAGACAGGTTATCGACGTGGATTTGAACGCACCCTTTATTTGTGCAAAGACAGTAATCCCCAGCATGATTAAGAAGGGTCACGGTAAGATTATTAACATCTGCTCTATGATGAGTGAGCTGGGTCGTGAGACCGTTTCTGCCTATGCGGCAGCCAAGGGCGGTCTGAAGATGCTGACCAAGAACATCTGCTCTGAATACGGCGAATACAACATTCAGTGTAACGGTATTGGCCCGGGTTACATCGCAACCCCCCAGACCGCTCCCCTGCGTGAAATCCAGCCCGACGGCAGCAGACATCCCTTTGACCAGTTTATTATCGCTAAGACTCCCCAGGCTCGCTGGGGCGACCCCGAGGACCTGGGCGGTCCTGCTGTATTCCTGGCATCGGATGCATCCAACTTTGTCAATGGTCACGTATTGTACGTAGACGGCGGTATCCTTGCCTACATCGGCAAGCAGCCGTAAAATAGACTTGAATGAGCCGTGAAGTTCGTAATGAACTTCACGGTTTTTTTCTTTTGAAATCCAGTCACCAAAAACGGCGGTTCCCATATGATAAAGTGAACACAAAATTAGGAGGTGAAACACACAATGTGTGGTAACGGTTGTAATATGGGCAATAACTCTTGCCTGTGGATTATCTTAATACTGATTCTCGTTTTCTGTTGCGGCAACGGCTGTGACAACGACACACGCAGCTTGAATGACTGCTGCTGCAACTAAGAGAATACATAGCCGGGAAACTCCCGGCTAGTCGGCAGAGATCACTCAGCCGGAAGCATTTGTAGGCTTCGCTCGCTTTGCCTTGTGCGAAGCATCCATACACAGGCACCCTGGACGGGGGTTCCCGGTAGCGCGGGTGTAAAAACGGCAAATGCCGCAAGGACATCTTTAAGGTAAGGAGGTGTAAGTATGGGCTGTTTTGGTAACTGTTTTGGCGACAACAACTGTCTCTGGATTATCATTCTTATCATCCTGATTAGCTGTTGCTGTGGTAACAACAACAATAACGACTGTGGCTGTAACAACGGCTGCTGCTAAGGTTTAAACAAAGCCCCTCTCCCGTTCGGGAGAGGGGCTTTGTTACGGTTTTGTTTATTTCGGTACCTTCCGTGCCTTTTGTGACGCTGCGTAGCGAGGCTTTCGGGCGGC
>JAXJVM010000031.1:0-2956 GCA_036308515.1 Clostridia bacterium
AGACTGTGGCTCGGTAGGAGCCGGAAAGGCAATGATTTACCAATGAAATTAGGAATCGTAGGACTTCCCAATGTGGGAAAAAGTACACTGTTTAACGCAATCACTCAGGCAGGTGCAGAGTCGGCAAACTATCCCTTCTGTACCATTGAACCCAATGTGGGAACGGTACTTGTACCGGATTATCGCATTGATGAGCTGGTGAAAATGCATGAACCGGACAAAGTAACCTATGCCACCATTGAGTTTGTGGATATTGCAGGGCTGGTCAAAGGTGCAAGCAAGGGCGAGGGACTGGGCAACAAGTTTCTCTCGAACATCCGTGAGGTGGACGCCATTGTTCACGTGGTTCGTGCCTTTGAGGATCCCAATATTGTCCATGTGGAAGGCTCAGTGGACCCCATCCGTGATATTGAGACCATCAATCTGGAACTGATTCTTTCGGATTTGGAGATTCTGGATCGCCGTATTGACAAGACAAAGAAGTCCTTAAAGGGTGGTGACAAGAAGTTCCAGAGTCAGCTGGAGTTTTATGAACGGCTCCATGCACTTTTGGAGAGCGGCAAAACTGCCCGTAGCATGGAAATGACCGAGGATGAACTGGAAATGCTGGCACACATGTTTAAGGCAGATGTAAGAAGATATTAAGAAAATGCAGGGAAACCTGCATTTTTACCATAAGATTCACTAAATTTGGAGAAAATCCGGGAATGTGCGGCGGCAGAAAAATCCGGTGTTATGGTGATTTCTGCACGAATTGAAGAAGAAATCGCTGCCTTGGATAAAGAAGAGAAGCAGATGTTCTTAGAGGAGCTTGGTGTAGAGGAATCCGGTCTGGATAAGCTCATCAAAGCAAGCTATGACCTGCTGGGTTTGATTAGTTATCTCACTGCCGGCAAGCCGGAGGTGCGTGCGTGGACCATCACCAAGGGTACCAAGGCGCCTCAGGCGGCAGGAAAAATCCATACCGACTTTGAACGGGGATTTATCCGTGCTGAGGTGGTAGCCTATGATGACCTAATGGCGTGCGGTAGCATGAATGCCGCCAAGGAGAAAGGTCTGGTTCGCTCCGAGGGTAAGGAATATGTGGTGAAAGACGGAGACATTATTTTATTCCGTTTTAATGTTTAATATTTAAAATTTCAGGAGGTATGCATCATGGAATTTCTGAAACAGGTAAAACAGACAGCTGCGGAAGTTGCACAGAAGGTAGCTCAAAAATCGTCGGAGTTTGTGGAGGTTTCCAAAATCAAGTATGAAATCTATGACCTAAACGGCGATATCAAAAAACTGTACACCGAAATTGGAAAGCTGGTTTATGCCCAGATGCGTGAAAATGGTGATTTGCCGGAAGCTATCCAAATGAAGTGTGAAATCATCGAAGCAAAAGCTGCCAAGATTGAAGCTCTCAAACGTAAGGAAAAAGACTTGAACCAGCACATGACCTGTCCTGTATGCGGAAAGGAATGTGTGGAGGCAGATGACGTTTGCCCTTACTGTGGTGCTTCTCTGGCGGTTTCGGTGGATGCGGAAGTCGTGCATGACGAAGCTTCAGACGAAGCCGACGTACAATGATCCTGGTATTATCCGGCGGAGGGCAGGAAGCGCAGGAGATTTCTCCACGGCTGGACGCGGAACAAATTCCCCATATTTGTTTCTTTTCCACTTTTGCCGATGCCGGAACCTACGGAAAAGGAAATGCGCTGGTGGGAAAACTCACACCTTTGGGCGCAGAAAAAATACTTCGGCAAAACAAGATTTCCGGTGTTGTGGATGTGATGGCGGATGGATACAGTGAGCAGTCTGCGGTGGTGATGCTTGCCTGCAAGGCGTGCGGTGTTCCCTACGTGAAATACCTGCGGCCTGCTATCGCGGTGGGAGATTATGACCACGTTTCGGTTATGGGCTCTTACGATGCAGTGGCAGATACCATCAATGGTCAGGCAGAAAATGTACTTTTTTACGCTCGTCCTGAGACGGTACATGCCATTGCCAGCAGGATTCGGGATAAAAAACGGCTTTTCACTGCCATACCTAGATGTATTCTCTTTGATGTGGAGCTGGCGATGGAATTTGGGATTCCCTTGGTAAATGTCATGGAGGTCGATGGCATGGATGGCGAAACGGCTGTGCTTCATGCTATGGAAAAAGCCAGTGCCGGCATGGTGGTCTGTGATGATTCTATGGAATGTGCGGACAAGATTGCCGCGGCAAAACAGAGGAAAATTCCTATGATTCTCACCCATAAGACGGGAATTGACTATACCCAACTAGCACTGACTGGCGATGAAACGATGGATTTGGTCAGAGCATGGTTAGCAAAGGACAAAGGACAGGAGTGAAACGATGGCAGTCTTAAATATTGCGATTGACGGACCGGCAGGTGCCGGAAAAAGCACCATTGCTAAGGCGGTGGCGGCAAAGCTTGGATTTATCTATATTGATACTGGTGCTATGTATCGGGCAGTGGGATTGGGCGCTGTACGCCGTGGTATTGATACCACTGATGCGAAGGGCGTTGCCTCCATATTGGACACGCTCAAGATTACCCTGCGCCACACTGAACAGGGGCAGCTGATTTTCTTAAACGGAGAGGACGTCTCCGATGCAATCCGTATGCCTGAGATTTCTGTGGCTGCGTCCAATGTGGCAGTCATCCCGGCAGTTCGATTAAAGCTGGTAGAGCTTCAGCGTGAGCTTGCCCAGAATGCCAATGTGATTATGGATGGACGGGATATAGGAACCTACGTGTTACCCAACGCCCAGCTGAAAATTTTCTTGACTGCAGCTCCTGAGGCGCGGGCGCAACGGAGATTTTTGGAGCTTAGCGAAAAAGGCGTCCAAACTACCTTTGATGAGGTCTTTGCTGATATGACTTACCGGGATAAGAATGATTCTGGGCGGGATTTTGCCCCCTTGAAGCCGGCGGAGGATAGTGTGCTGGTTGACAGTACCGAAT
>JAXJVM010000032.1:0-4678 GCA_036308515.1 Clostridia bacterium
ATATTAGACTTATGCCGGGAGTTGACCATACTATCTGCCACCACGCAGGAAAGCAGCGATTCGATGGCAGCCAAAATGGCAATGGTAAAGGCATCGGGGAACACCTCTATCATCTTGGCGAGGCTGAAATCCATGCCGCCAAAATCCACTCTGGGCAGTCCCGTAGGAATGGTATAAAGCTCACCGATGGTATAAACGCCGGCATCCAGACCGGGAATCAGCTTTACCATCAGCGCACCCACAACCACCGCAATCAAAGACGGTGGGATTCTCTTTTCCACCTTGGGGTAGAAAATCAGAATGGCAAGGCAAACCGCACCCACAAGCAACGCCTGCCACTGGAAGGTGGCAATGGCATCTACATTTGCCATAACCTTTTCCAGAGTTTCCACCGGCTTGACACCCTCGGCATAGGTAAGCCCCAGAAAGTCCTTCACCTGTCCCAGCAGAATGGTCACCGCAATACCGGCAGTGAAGCCGGTGGTAATGGTATAGGGAATAAACTTAATCAAGCTTCCCAGCTTGAAGATTCCCATGAGAATCAACATGATTCCTGCAAGGATGGTAGCCAGGAACAGGCCGTCCATGCCCTGGCTCGCCACAATTCCTGCAACAATGGTGGCAAATGCCGCTGTTGGCCCTGCAATCTGCACCCGGCTTCCTCCTAAGAAGGAAACCACAAACCCTGCCGCAATGGCAGTATAAACACCGCAGGCAGGCTCCACACCGGAAGCCAGCGCCAGCGCAATGGATAAGGGCAATGCAATAATGGCAACGATGATACCGGCGATGATATCCTTGATACACTGCTCCTTAGTGTAATTTTTCATGACCGAAAACAATTTCGGTTTTAAGTAAAACTTATGCATAACTCCGCAACCCCTTTGTATGTCAGTATTTATTTTAAGTCAAAACGCCTGGTCAGAATCAGGTGATCTGCATAGCCATAATCATATTCCTTTCTGTTTGTCATAATCTTGCACAGATTAGACAATATGTAAATCTTTTAGGCAAATTTCATTGAAAAAACGACTTGTGTGATACAAGTCGTTTTTTCTGGCTCCTCCAGTTGGACTCGAACCAACGACCCTGCGGTTAACAGCCGCATGCTCTACCAACTGAGCTATAGAGGAATATTTACTTTAGTTTATGCAGGAATCAAAGAAATATACCTGTTTCCTGCAACATTTACTATCATATACCATTTTCCTGGAATTGTCAAGTCCTTTTTTTAACTTTTTCATAGTTTCTTGCAGAGGGAGCCCCGGTAGGGGCTCCTTTGCTCTCTTAATGTTCCTCTGCAATCAGTGTTTTATTCAAATCTGTCTGCCATTTTGCCGTTAGCTTTTTATCCATGGGAGGGACACCTTCCAGAGAATAAGGGATTCCCAGTGTCTCATATTTGTTTACGCCCAGGGTATGATAGGGCAAAAGCTCTATCTTCTTTACGCGCGGCAGGCGCTTTGCCACGTCCCACAGATCCCGGATATAATCCATGCTGTCATTGATTCCGGGCACGATGACCGCACGCAGCCAAAGGTCAACAGGGTGCTGCTTCAGCTGAGAAACAAAGTTCTCGTACCGCTCCATGCTGATACCGGTCAGCTTTTGATATTCCTCCCGATCGGTATGCTTGATGTCCAAAAGCACCAAGTCCGCCAAATCGAGAATCTCACCAAAGTCGCCCACACCGCCGCCGGCAGTATCAATGGCGGTATGAATCCCCTCCGCCTTGCATAATTGCAAAAGCTCGGTCAGAAACTCCTTTTGCATCAAGGGTTCGCCGCCGGAAAAGGTCACGCCTCCACCGGAGCTTTCGAAGTAAGTACGAAATCGCAGAATCTTAGCAAACAAATCCTTTGCTTCAACGGCTTCGCCCCCCTGCAGATTCCAAGTATCGGGATTGTGGCAAAACCGGCAGCGCAAGGGACAGCCTTGCATAAAAATCACACAACGGACGCCGGGGCCGTCTACCAATCCCATGCTTTCGATGGAATGAATGTATCCTTTTGCCACGGTATCACCTCTTTTCTTTGGGATAAAAGGACATCTCTGATGAGATGTCCTTTTACGAATTACATCGTTTCGTGCATTGTCCGGCTGATGACCTCTAACTGCTGCTCACGGGTCAGGCGGTTAAAGTGTACCGCATAACCGGAGATACGGATGGTCAGAGTCGGGTATTTTTCGGGATGCTCCATAGCATCTACCAGAGTTTCTCGACGGAGCACGTTGACATTTAAGTGGAATGCCTTCTGTTTGAAGTAACCGTCCAGTACCGCAACCAGATTAGAAATCCGGGTTTCTGCCTCCTTACCCAGTGCATCCGGGGTAATGGAGAAGGTATTGGAGATACCGTCCTGGCAGCAGCCTGCGTAAGGCAGCTTTGCCACAGAGTTCAGGGATGCAAGTGCACCGCTGGCGTCTCTGCCGTGCATGGGGTTTGCACCCGGTGCAAGGGGCTCGCCGGCTTTTCTGCCATCGGGAGTGGTACCGGTTTTCTTTCCGTAAACCACATTGGAGGTGATGGTCAGTACGGACAGGGTATGCTCTGCATTCCGGTAGGTAGGATGCTTTTTCAGCTCGCCATAGAACTTCTCGAGTACTTCCACTGCCAGCTTATCCACACGGTCATCGTCGTTGCCGTATTTGGGGAAGTCACCCTCAACCTCAAAGTCTACGGTGATGCCCTCTTCGTTACGGATGGGCTTTACCTTCGCATACTTGATGGCAGACAGGGAGTCTGCAACTACAGAAAGACCTGCAACGCCGAATGCCATAAACCGCTTTACTTCAGTATCGTGCAGTGCCATCTGACCTGCTTCGTATGCATACTTATCATGCATATAGTGGATGGTGTTCATGGTGTTCACATAAAGCTCTGCCACTTCTTCCATACATTTGAAGTAAGCATCCTTAACCTTATCATAGTCAAGAATTTCATCGGTCATAGGCGCAGTATTTTCCAGCACCTTTACGCCCTTTTTCTCGTCAAAACCGTCATTCATTGCCATAAGCAGGGTCTTTGCCAGGTTTACTCTGGCACCGAAGAACTGCATCCGCTTACCCAGCTCCATAGAGGATACGCAGCAAGCGATCGCATAGTCATCGCCGTACAGAGGACGCATCTCGTCATCACTCTCGTACTGGATGGAGTCGGTCTCGATACTCATTTTTGCGCAGTACTTCTTGAACGCATCCGGCAGGTTCACACTCCACAGAACCGTCATGTTCGGCTCCGGAGCAGATTCCAGATTGGTCAGGGTGTGAAGGAAACGGAAGGAGGATTTGGTAACCAAGGTCCGTCCGTCCTCACCCATACCGCCGATGGACTCGGTAACCCAAGTGGGATCGCCGGAGAACAATTCGTTATATTCCGGGGTTCTCAGGTGACGAACCATACGGAGCTTCAGCACCAGATGGTCAATAAGCTCCTGTGCAGAGGATTCATCCAGAATGCCTCTTTCCATATCCCGGTTAATGTAAATATCAAAGAAGGTGGAGTTTCTGCCGAAGGACATTGCTGCACCGTTGTTTTCTTTGATGGCTGCAAGATAACCAAAGTAGGTAAACTGAATCGCCTCTTTTGCGGTAGTTGCCGGCAAAGACATATCAATGCCGTAACGGAGTGCCATGTTCTTAATCTGTCCCAGTGCACGCATCTGCATCCGCAGTTCCTCACGCAGACGGATGATTTCCTCGCTGGCAGGAAGGTTTTCGTACTTTGCAAAGTCCGCTTCCTTCTGCGCTACCAGGAAGTCAATACCATAAAGGGCAATCCGGCGATAGTCCCCGATGATTCTGCCTCTGCCGTAGGCATCAGGCAAACCGGTCATCAAGCCAACGGAGCGCGCCTTTCTCATTCTGGGAGTGTACGCGTCAAAAACGCCATCGTTGTGGGTCTTGCGGAACTCCTTAAAGTTCTGCTTGCGGGTCTCGTCCATCTCGTAGCCATAAGCTGCCAGAGACTGCTCTACCATACGCATACCACCGTAAGGGTTGATCATTCTCTTCAAAGGTGCATCTGTCTGCAGGCCAACGATTTCTTCATTTTCTTTGTCAATATATCCTGCTTCAAAATTGTCAATTCCGGAAACCAAAAAGGTCTCTACATCCAGAACACCCTTTTTCAGTTCTTCCAGAATCAAGTTCTTTACTTCGCCATAGAGTTTTTCCGTTTTTGCGGTAGGGGAAGCCAAAAACTCCTCATCCCCTTCATACGGCGTGTAGTTCTTATGGATAAAGTCCTTTACGTCAACTGTTTGTGTCCACGGCCCTTCATGAAAGCCGTTCCATGCTTCAAACTTCATCAATTACTCTCCTTTTCTCCTTTTGCTAAATTTTTGATAAAACTATCACAAACTCTCAGGTATATGATAACAGAGGTTACACAAAAAGGCAACCAAAAAATTAAAAAGGTAACTACAAATTTCTCAAAATTTCTCTTGATTTTTTATGCATATTCACAATGATATCTATGGTATCCAGTTTCCCCGGAATCTAACATTTTTATTGCAAAACACGCATACACTTTCTTCATCATTGACAATCCGGGTTCCCTATTGTAAAATAGAAGAAGTGCGAAAGGAAAGGAGCCGGCTATGAAACGCAAAATCACGGAAATGTCCGTCTTTGAATTTTTCTTGTGTATGTTTGTTATTTTGATTCACCTGTTGTC
>JAXJVM010000033.1:0-6944 GCA_036308515.1 Clostridia bacterium
ATTTCGCAAAAAGCAAGCAATGGTGCGGATTCCTCGATGGGATTCGCACCATTTGTTCTTTATCGGTATGTCATAAATGCCATACCCTACATTCTTTTTGTTTTTCTTTGCTTGCGGTAGACCGACTTTTTCGACAGTCTAAAACCCCGTCACAAATGTGGCGGGGTTTGGTGTGTCACCATAGGATTTAACCAATTACGCTCTTGATGTAGTCTGCGATTTCGGGGACCTGGCAGTTTGCAAAGAACAGTTCGGAGAACTTTTCGCCGCTAACTGCGGTCTTGAGGAAGTCTTGGTCAATGTTCTTCAGGATGGTCAGCATATCCTGATGAGTTACCTTCTTCACCTCGTCCAGAATCTTCTTGTTTCTTTGCTCGGGAACTGCACGTTCTCTGGGGTAACCCAGACCAAATTCGCCGGAGAAGAGTTTTTCGAAGGTGTATTGCAGATTCAGCTCTGCACCCCAGCCAAAGTTCTGTGCAAAGGGCATAGCAACGGCGTTACCGTTGTTCACCTGCGCAAAGAGATAGCCGTCCGTGGGGTCGGTCACATGACCGCAGAGAACGCCGGGGAAGGAGTTCAGTGCCAGCATAGCGCCCTGACCGGTACCGCAGCCGGTAACTACAAAGTCAACGGCTTTGGAGTTCAGCAGAATCGCTGCCAGCAGACCATTCATGACGTAGGTCAGCTGGGTATCGTCCTCAGCAGAGTACATACCGAAGTTCAAAACCTCGTGTCCCAGAGGCTCAACTACGGATTTTAAAGTGCTGCAAATCAGCTCGTTCTTTGCAGCTTGGGAATTTTCATTGATTAATGCAATTTTCATCGTTTACACTCCTTTATGTATGCTACTTTAAATAGTATAATGGTTCTGCTTCCGTTTGTCAATGGGGATTTTGGAAACATTTTTAAGCATTTGCACTTAACAAATCCTCCAGATTCCCGTGTAGCATCCGTTCCATATCCTCTTGGGAGAATCCGAGACCGCGCAGGAAGTTCAGCTCTTCTCCCGGAGACCACATGGGGTAGTCGGAGGCGAAGAGCACTCGGTCAGTGCCGAAGGCTTCAATGAGTTGGCGAAATCGCTCCGACGGCACGGCATAACTGGTGCTGGAGCTATCCACCCAGAGATTTTCTCTGCCGGCAAGCTGCTCTATCGCCTCGTCCCATTGGGACCAACCGCCGAAGTGGGCACCTATGACGCGCAGATTCGGAAAGTCCTTGAGCATCTTAGCCAGTCGGTGAGGTTCGCTATAGGAATACCGGGTATCTCCCATGTGGAACAATATGGGGATCCGACCTTCTGCCGCCTCGTAGATGGGGTAGGCAACGGGGTCATCAATGGTAAACTGCTGAAAATCCGGGTGGAGCTTGATGCCCTGCATTCCAAGACCGATTGCCCGGTCAATCTCTCCGGAAATGTCCTCGTAGCCGGGGTGCATTGCCATAAAGCCAATAAGCTTATCCGGATGCTTAGCAAGAGACTCGGCAAGAAAGTTGTTGATGCTGGGCACCTGTGCCGGTACGGTTGCCACCGAGTGTACCAGAAATTTGTCAATCCCGGCACGCTCGCCCAAGGTGAGCAGGTTTTTCAAGGTACCGTTATTGACAACGTGCATATCATAAAAATCCTCGATACCGTGGACGGCAGCTTCACTAATTTTTTCCGGATAAATATGCGCATGTGCGTCTATAATCATGATGGTCACCTGATTTCTTTGTTACGTTCTTTTCAAGTATACAAGAACCAAATAAAATTTGCAAGTGCCATCCAAGAAAAAGGTTGTACTTTTGGCAAAACTTTGGTATACTGCCTTTATGAGAATGTGGCAAAGGAGAGATAGCATGTTAACAAGCAAACAGAGAGCCAAACTTCGGGGAATGGCAAATTCCATTCCGGCACTGTATCAGATTGGCAAGGATGGTATTACCGAGAACATGGTAAAGCAGTTTGAAGATGCCTTGGAGGCAAAGGAACTGATTAAGATACACGTACTGGAAAATGCCATGCTGGGTACCCGGGAGGCGGCGGAAGAGGCGGCAACAGCAGTTGGTGCTGACACGGTACAGGTTATCGGCAGCAAGTTCGTGCTCTACAAGCCCTCAAAAGAAAATCCCAAGATTGAGATATAGAGGTGGCGTATGTATTGGCAGGCGTGTGGCAGAGCTACTTGTCTTACGGCTTGATTTCTCCAAGGGTAATCCGGATACTGTCATGGAGCAGAGCGTGAAGTACCTGTCCTTCGGTGAGAGTTTGGAGGACTTTCTGGTTTTGGTCTACCACCTGGATGATGCAGTAGCGGTGATAAGAGAGTCTCCGCAGCAATCGCCGTGCCGGAAGGTCGGCATAGGCGGTGAGTATTACCGTGCGGTTGAGGGTTTCCGGTTCCAGTTTTTTCTTATAATATAAGAGTTCCTCTAGGGTCTGCCGAGTGACGTTTTTCTGCTCGGTGCACAGGTTACCCAGTAGGAATACCCCAATCAGCAGCAGGGAGAAGTTGAACCTTGCAGTCAGAAGAAGCAGGATTCCGGTGCCTAAAAGCAGAAAGGAAAGAGCCCGGCTGATTCCCATAGAAATCCGGTGGGCGGTCAGGGAGTCCGAACCCAAGGTCAGCAGTGCCCGGAGTACCCGCCCTCCGTCCAGAGGCAAACAGGGCAGAAGATTCAGGGCGCACATGGCAAGGTTCACTGTGATCCCGTAACGGAGAAGCGTGGAGGGGTATGCCGACTCCAAGAGGTGAAAGAGAAGGGCGAGAACAAGGTTGCACATAGGCCCTGCCAATGCCATGAGAGTTTCTTTTACAGGTTCTTTGATAACCGGATTGCGCAGGGGTGCGCAAACTCCAAAGGGCAGAAAGGCAATGCCGGAAACGTCAACACCCAGCCGTCTTCCTGATAGAATGTGACAAAGCTCGTGAAGAAGGGCGCTACCCCAGCTGACGGTGAATAAATTGAGATAGCCTCCAAAATAGGCGCAGACAATGAGCGGTAGCAGAAGCAGATGCACCTCAACGCGAAACCGGATGCCAAGGACCACCGAACCCTTGCGAGTGACGGTCATTGTTCGGTTACCTCGTTCGGGGAGAATAAGTCTATGATTCTGCTCTTTAACTCCGCTCCGGACTGCGCCAGAGAGGTTAGGTTTGACTCATGACGAAGCGCGCGCCCAAGGGCATCAGCATAGCTGTTGATTCGGGGAGAGTCCATATTCTGCATCCCCCATACCAATGCAGTACAAATCAAGACGGCGGCAGTTTGCTTTAGCAGTAGCTGCCCGAATCTGCGGAGCAGTCCCGACGAAGGGGGCGGCTCCGTTTTTTCTCGTTTTCGGTCACGTCCTCGGTAAGTATTTGGCATACAATCACCTGCTTTTTTTAAATTTATGGTTGTCCTTGGTTTTATTTTACTGGACTTTCTTAGGAAATATGCTTGCAAGTTTTTGAAAAGTGTTGTATCATAGTAGCATTAGTATGAAATAGACAACCGGGAGGAAACCATGTATCGGGCAAAACTGGAACAATGCTTAAAACGGGTGCAGAAGCCTGCACGTTATATCGGAAATGAATTCAACAGTATTCACAAGGACTGGACAACGGATATGATGAAGGTGGCGTTCTGCTTTCCAGACGTATACGAGGTGGGCATGTCTCACCTGGGAATGAAGATTCTCTATCATATGCTCAACGACCGCGAGGATACACTCTGCGAACGTGTTTTTGCGCCTTGGGATGATATGGAACAGGAAATGCGCAAGGAGGGGATTCCCCTTCTGTCCATGGAGAGCGCCAAGCCGGTCAAAGACTTTGATATGATTGCCTTTACCCTGCAGTATGAAATGAGCTATTCCAACATCGTTAACATGCTGGACTTAGCCGGTGTACCGCTGCGTGCTGCGGAGCGGAAACGGGAGGATGCCTTTGTCCTTTGCGGCGGTCCCTGTGCCTATCATGCAGAGCCTTTATCCGATATTGTGGACTTCTTTGTTCTGGGTGAGGGCGAAGAAGTGAACAGTGAGCTGATGGATGTTTATCAAACCTGGAGGGACAGTGGCAAATCCCGGGAAGATTACCTGACGGAGATTGCCAAAATCCAGGGTGTATATGTACCCTCGTTTTACGATGTGACCTACAAGGAGGACGGTACCATTGCCTCCTTTGAACCCAACCGGGAGGGCGTCCCCAAAAAGGTGAAAAAGCGTATTATTAAGGATATGGACAATACCTATATCCCAGAAAAGCTGATTGTTCCCTTTATGGAGACGGTGCATGACCGTATTATGCTGGAACTGTTCCGGGGCTGTATCCGTGGCTGCCGGTTCTGTCAGGCAGGGTATATTTACCGTCCTGTTCGGGAGCGGTCGGTAGATAGACTTCTGGGGGTTGCTAAAAATGCCATTGATGCCACTGGCTATGAGGAAATGTCCATGTCCTCTTTGAGCACCAGTGACTATACCAAGTTGTTTCCCCTTACCGATGGGCTTCTTGCTCTGACAGTGGATAAAAAAATCAATCTGTCCCTGCCCTCCCTCCGTGTAGACAACTTCTCCATGGAATTGATGGAAAAGGTGCAGAAGGTGAAAAAGAGCGGGCTTACTTTTGCTCCTGAGGCAGGTACCCAGCGTCTGCGTGACGTAATCAATAAAAACGTACTGGAAGAGGATTTGATTCGTACCGCCAAGATTGCATTCAGTGGCGGCTATAACCGGATTAAGCTTTACTTCATGCTGGGACTTCCTACCGAGACGGAGGAGGATGTGCTGGGCATCGGTGAGCTTGCCCAAAAGGTCATTGACGCTTTTTATGAGCTTCCTAAGGAGGAACGCAAGGGCCGCAGTGTGTCTGTCACGGTGAGCACTTCCTTCTTTGTGCCCAAGCCCTTTACCCCCTTCCAGTGGGAGCCGCAGAATAAAATCAGCGATATGGAAGCCAAAGCCAAACTGCTGAAGGATTCTATCACCAACAAGAAGATTGTCTATAACTGGCACAACAGTGACGTGAGCTTTCTGGAAGAGGTTTTTGCCAAAGGTGACAGGCGGTTGGGTGAGGTTTTGATTACCGCCCAGAAGCTGGGCTGTAAGTTTGATGGCTGGACGGACTTCTTTGACTGGGATAAGTGGATGGAGGCGTTCAAAATCCACGGGATTGACCCTGCCTTCTACGCTCATCGGCGGATGGAACACGATGAAATCCTGCCTTGGGACTATGCAGATGTGGGTGTCAGCAAGCAATTTTTGATTGCGGAGCACGAACGAGCGTACCGGGGGGAGACTACACCTTCTTGCCGGGAGAGTTGTATGCACTGCGGAGCTGCGCAGTTTGGAGGAGGTGTTTGCTTTGAGTAAACGTCGGGTGACATTTTCCAAAACTGGTATGGGTAAATATATCTCTCATCTGGATTTGCTCCGGTGCTTTACCCGGGCAATCCAGCGGAGCGGACTGCCGGTGGTGTATTCCCAGGGATTTAACCCCCACCAGAAGATGACCTTTGCGCTGCCCCTGCCTATTGGGGTGACCAGTGAGTGCGAAACGGTGGATATCCAGTTTGAGGACACCGTAACCGATGGCGAAATTAAGGAAAAACTCAGCCAGAATCTGCCTATGGATATGAAGGTGCTGTCTGTGGGTGAGCCTGTTCATAAGGCGTCGGAGATTACGGCCGCAGAGTATCGTATGGAGGCGGCCTGCTGCGAGATGGTTTCAGAACATAAGATACAGGAATTTTTTGGTCAGGGCGAGGTTCTGGTTTTAAAACGTACCAAAAAGAAAGGCGAAACCACAGTGAACCTGCTGGACTTTGTTCGCGGCTGGGAAATTACCGGGCTTGGAGAGCAGGGCTTCTGCCTGCGGGTGATTGTGGATGCCGGCGGCGAGCGAAACCTAAAGCCGGAACTTTTGGCCCATGCACTTTCAGAGTACCTAAACCCTATTGTCATCGAGGATTGGGATATCTGCCGCAAGAAGATTTTCTGCCATGGCGAGGGTGAAGTTCTGGAAGAATTCTGTTAGGGCAAGGTATAATCGGCCAAGCATTCTCATAGTTATAGTACAAACTGAGAACGGAGGATGCGGATATGATTTTTGACACCGGTTCGATCTTTCTTTACCTTGTGGGAATTTTTCTGCTGTACTTGTTTTGCAGAATTTTTCTCAAGCCCATCAAGTGGCTGATGAAGCTGGCTCTGTCCTGTCTCTTAGGCGGTGTTGGAATTTTAGCCTGTAACTGGATTTTTGGCGCGCTTGGATGGCACATAGCACTCAATCCCCTGACTGCCATGATTACCGGAGTGATGGGGATTCCGGGTATGATTATGGCACAGATACTTACAACTATTTTATAAATACAAAGGTGATTCTATGAAAAAGTACAAAGGTGATTCTATGAAAAAGTTATCGGAACACATCATCAAAGAAGTGAAGGCAGCGCAGATTCGCAATCGTTTCCCACGTTTGATTGGTAAAAACGCCAAACGTGTGGAGCATGGTTATGGTTATACCGATGATATTGTGATTATTACTACCGATACCGGCTTTACCGGATGGGGTCTGGGTAGGGCAGACCGCAGCTTAAAGCTTTCCCTGGAAGGAAAGGCACTCAGCCAGGTCTTTGACCCGGCAATTGGGATTCTGGATATGGGTTATAGTGCCGCAGATATTGCGCTCCATGACCTTGCAGGTAAAATTCTGGGAATTTCTGTTTCCAAGATGCTCAACCCTAAGAGCACCATGCGGGCACTGGTCTATGACGGTGCCATCTATCTTGATGAGCTCCGTGCCAACGGCGAGGATTGGGGTGTGGAGCATATTCTCAAAAACTGCCGGGACGATGCAAAGCTTGGTTATGCGGACTTTAAGCTGAAGCTGGGTAGAGGCAGCAAGTGGATGGAACCGGAGGCAGGTCTTAAGCGGGATGTGGAGATTACCAGAGCCATTCGCAAGGAGTACCCC
>JAXJVM010000034.1:0-3207 GCA_036308515.1 Clostridia bacterium
CATATCAGTATGTGCTGGGCATCACTGTTTACCGATCGTGCAGTTACCTATCGCATCCGCAATAACTTCGATCACCGTAAGGTCTATTTATCTGTCATTGTTCAGCGGATGGTATTCCCCCAGGCATCAGGGATTATGTTCACAGCAGATCCCGTCACCTCCAACCGGAGGGTGTCATCAATAGATGCCAGTTTAGGGCTTGGTGAGGCTCTGGTCTCCGGCTTGGTAAATGCAGATATCTATAAAGTAAGAGAAGGCAGAATCGTCGATAAAAAGGTATCTACCAAGAAACTTGCTATCTACGCCATAGAAGAGGGCGGTACGGAAGAAAGAGAGATTGAGACTGAACACCAGAATATGCAGACCCTGACAGACGAACAGATTTTACAGCTGGAGCGCATGGGAAGAACCATTGAGTCCTATTTCGGGAATCCACAGGATATCGAATGGTGCCTTTACGAAAATAAGTTTTATATTGTTCAAAGCCGTCCCATCACCACTTTATATCCTGTATCGGAGGTAAAGGACGATAAGAACCATGTATATATCTCCTTTGGTCATCGACAGATGATGACTGAAGCCATGAAGCCATTAGGACTGACAATTTTCCAGGAATGGATGAAGCGAATAACTGGTTCAGAAATGCCTGAGATGGGCGGAAGGCTTTATATGGATATATCCAATGAGCTTGCTTCACCTTTGATGTCCAAATTTTATTTAAAAAGCCTTGTGACAGTAGATGTTTTGATGCAAAAGGCCTTATACAATTTGATGAAACGAAAGGATTTTGTCAAAAATTTATATCGTGGTAAGACTTCTAAATCTGGAGCTTCCATGTGGCTGAAATGGGGTATTGATACCGTCAAAACCTATCGCCGAAACGACCCAGAAATCCTTAGAACCCTGATTGCCCAAAACGAAGCCTTCATACACAGCAGAGAGTTAAAATTTGCAAATTTATCAGGGATTGAATTGTTTGACTTTATACTCAAAGATTTTGAAGAAAGAAAGAATACACTTTTTAAAGGGTATGGAGCTGTTTTTTCGGGAGCCTACGCCTCATCATGGCTCAATAAGAACTTGCAGAAGTGGTTGGGTGAAAAGAATGTAGCGGATGTTCTCGCTCAATCGATATCAAATAATGTTACATCCGAAATGGGACTTGAACTCCTGGATGTAGCGGATGTCGCAAGGCAGTATCCAGAGGTTATTGAATATTTTGAGCAAGCAAATGACGATACCTTTTTTGACGACTTGATGAAATTGAAAGGCGGAAAAGCTGTAGCTGATTCAATTAAGTCCTACCTTAAAAAATACGGTATGCGCTGTTCTGCAGAAATTGATATAACCAGAACTCGGTGGAGTGAAAAGCCGACAATACTCCTTCCAATGATTCTCAATAATATCAAGGCCTTCGGCCCCAATGCCCACAGCGTGAAATTTGAACAAGGTCTGCAAGAAGCAAGGCAGAAGGAACAGGAGATATTAAGTCGTCTGGAACAAATGCCTGGTGGAAAAAGTAAAGCCAAAAAGACAAAGAAGATGATAAGTGTTTTACGAAATTTTGCTGGTTACAGGGAATACAACAAGTATTCACTTGTCTCTTATTTATGGATCATTAAGCAGGCTTTGTTGAAGGAAGCCGATAATCTGGTGCAGAAAGGTGTTATTCGTGAAAAGGAAGATATCTATTATCTAACATTTTGGGAACTCTGGGAGGCTGTTAAGACAAATCGGTTAGATTATAGCCTTATAACAAAAAGAAAAGAGGAACATGAGGTTTTTGAGAAGCTGACACCTCCCCGTGTCATTACCTCCGAGGGTGAAGTGATATCCGGTGAATACGACACAGGCAATATTCCCCAAGGTGCTTTAGCCGGTGTGCCTGTCTCATCCGGAATCATTGAAGGCCGGGCACGAGTCATTTTAAGAATGGAGGATGCCGACATAGAGGAAGGTGATATTTTGGTCACCGCCTATACGGACCCCAGCTGGACGCCGGTGTTTACATCCATTAAAGGTTTGGTGACGGAAGTGGGCGGCATGATGACTCATGGTGCTGTGGTTGCCAGAGAATACGGTTTGCCTGCAGTAGTAAGTGTGGAAGATGCCACCAAGTTGATTAAAGACGGACAAAGAATACGGATAAACGGGACAGAAGGCTATGTGGAACTTCTGTAGGGTGCTGAGATGATGAATAGAAAAAAAAACCTCTAAATACAAATTTTATATTCTTAATGCTGGGGAGAATGGTGTCCGATACCGGAACAGGTATACAAGCCATGATTATACCCCTGTATATCATCGACACCGGTGGATCGGCAGCTACAGTAGGATTGTTTTCCTTCCTGTCTTTGATACCGATTCTATTGATTTATCCCTTTGCCGGCGTTGCCGGAGATAGACTGAATAGAAAGAGCATCATGGTGGGAACAGATTTAGCCAATGGCCTGATCATACTTGGTTTGGCTTTTGCTGCCTATTCGGGAAGAATGAGTTTGACTTTACTGTTTACTGTACAGGTTCTGACATCCATATTATACGGTTTTTTTGATCCGGCCACCAAAGGCATGCTGCCACAAGTAGTGCCAAAGGAAGAATTGACAAAGGCTAACTCAACTGTCGCATCACTTAGGATTTTTTCCAGTTTACTAAGTCCTGTGATTGGTGCTGCTGTCTATGCAAGCCAAGGCATTGCGGTGCTATTTTTAATCAATGGGATTTCATTTTTATTATCAGCCGGCAGTGAAATGCTGATAAGGTACAAACATATAAAAAGGGATGTAGTCGTTGGTGTGTCAGGGTTATCAAGGGATTTGTCCGAGGGTGTCAAGTTCGTTTTGGATAATAAAGTAATCGGTAAATTATGTGTTTTTTCCCTGATGCTATTGGCTTTAATTCAACCGATATTTTCTGTTGTGTTGCCTCTGTTTTTCAGAACCCGTCTGGAATATTCAGACCCTCAATACGGTTACCTTCAGGTAGTCATTGTATTTGGAACATTGATGGGAAGTATTTTAGTTGGGATGCTGTTTAACAAAGGGAAGGAAGTAACTAAAGCGCTACTTACAGGCTGCACCCTGCTCATGGGTACAATGCTGGCGTTTACAGCTTTATTATTTCCACAGACTGTATCGGCACTGGGTAATGGTACAATGATATATTTTGCCTTGTTTGCAGGAATTCTCAGTCTGTTGAGCGTTGCGA
>JAXJVM010000035.1:0-6771 GCA_036308515.1 Clostridia bacterium
GTCCTTTTGCAAAGGGCGTTTTTACTATTCCAGATAATCCTTCAGCTTACGGCTGCGGCTGGGGTGACGAAGCTTCCGCAGTGCCTTAGCCTCAATCTGCCGAATACGCTCACGGGTGACGTTAAACTCCTTACCTACTTCCTCCAGAGTTCTGGCTCTGCCATCATCCAGCCCAAACCGCAAACGGAGCACCTTCTCCTCTCTGGGGGTCAAACTGCCGAGCACTTCTACCAGTTGTTCTTTAAGTAGGGTAAAGGTTGCAGCATCCGAGGGTGCCGGGGCATCATCGTCCTGAATGAAGTCACCCAGATGGCTATCCTCTTCCTCACCGATAGGGGTTTCCAAAGACACCGGCTCCTGGGCAATTTTCATGATTTCGCCCACCTTATCCACCGGCATATTCAGTTCACGGGCAATTTCCTCCGGCAGAGGATCTCTGCCCAGTTCCTGTACCAGCTGTCGGGAAACCCGAACCAGCTTGTTGATGGTCTCTACCATGTGTACCGGAATCCGGATGGTTCTTGCCTGGTCTGCAATGGCACGGGTAATCGCCTGACGAATCCACCAAGTCGCATAGGTACTGAACTTATAGCCCTTGGTATAGTCAAACTTCTCTACGGCCTTAATCAGACCTAAGTTTCCCTCCTGAATCAAGTCCAGGAAGAGCATGCCCCTGCCCACATACCGCTTGGCAATACTGACCACAAGACGAAGGTTCGCCTCGGCAAGCTTACGGCGTGCCTCACGGTCACCCTCTGCCATCCGACGGGCAAGCTCGGTTTCCTCAGCCCCGGTGAGCAGGTCAACCTTACCGATTTCCTTCAGGTACATCCGCACAGGGTCATCAATGCTGACACCGTCCGGCACGGACATATCATCCAGTTCCTCTTGGGTAATGTTCATGTCTTCTTCGATGATCTCCAGTTCCTCATCCATGTTACCCACGATTTCGATGCCCTGTTTCTCTAAGTATTCATAAATTTTATCAATCTGCCCCGGATCAAGTTCCAATTCCTCCAGCTTATCGCTGATTTCCTTGTACCCAAGCAGGCCTTTCTTTTTTCCTTCTTCCAGTAGCTGCTGCAATGCCTGCTTTTTGTTTACGATAGCTTTCTTTTCGTTTTCCATGGTTTATTTCCTCCTGTTTTCCTTGATCATCTTATCCAGTGCCGCCAATGCTTCCAAATCATCCTCCTGCTTCAGGAGTTCCGATTGCTTCACCTTCTGCTTTGCCTCCAGCAAAATCTGCAGTGGCCGCGTTGATTCCTCTTTTTTATGCTCCGTGTTTTTGTCCTCCATCAGAATCGCCGTTACAGCACTCACTTCGTTGGGTGGAAACTGATTCAGCAACGCATTTCTGTCCACCCTTCCTCCGTCACAGAAAAACAGCTTCTGTGCCAGACTTCTATGTAAGCCCTCCGTGAAATCCTCCGGAGTAAGCCCACTTTCCTTTACTTTCCTCCATACCGCGGTATCGTCCGCCATAAAATTCAAAAGCAGCCGTTCGGCGTTTTTGACCTTCATGGTATCCAAGTCCCGTCTGCCGCCGGTGCGTTCCTCGAAGTTTCGCCGCTCCCGGCGTTCCTCCTGCCGCTCCTTGACCTGATTCTGCTTTCTGCGCAATACATTCACCTGGGCAGAAAGAGTATCCGGCGAAACACCGGTCTCTTTTGCAATCTGTTTGGTGTAGAGCTCCAGTTCCACGCCGTTCTGAATTTCCGCCAGAACCGTCGCCGCCGCTTCGGTAAACTCCAACAGCTGTTCCGTGTCACTTAAATCGTAGTTTTGCTTGATTAAGTCGATTTTATACGCAATAAAGGGTCTTGCGCCCTCTGCCAGAATCTGAAACATCTCCGGGCCCTTCGCCTTGATAAACTCGTCCGGGTCCTTGCCATCGGTTAAGGTCATAACCCGGGTCTTGACGCCCTGTTCCATCAGGGTGGGACCGTTTCGCAGGGTGGCTTTCTGTCCTGCAGAATCAGAATCGTAGCAAAGGATGGCTTTGTCGGCATACTTCTTAATCAACCTTGCCTGTTCCTCGGTCATGGCAGTACCCATAGACGCCACTGCGCTGCCAATGCCTGCTTGATGCAGAGAAATAACATCCATATACCCCTCCATCAGCAGCAGCTTGCCGGAGTTGTCATTTTTGGCAAAGTTCAAGCCGTAGACAATCTCTTTTTTCTTGAACACTAGGGTTTCCGAGGTGTTGATATACTTGCCCGTATTCTCCCTTTCGGTCATAATCCGTCCGCCAAAACCCAGAATGTTGCCTCTGACATCAAAGATAGGGAACATCACACGCCCATCATGGAACACATCGTAATAGGTGCCGTTGTCACGCATCCGTGCCAAGCCAGCCTCGTAAATGTCATGCTCCTTGTAGCCCTTTTCCTTTAGATAGTCCAGCAGGCTTGTCCAGCCCTCCGGGGCATAACCCAGGCCAAATTTCTTAATAGTTTCATTGGTGAGCTGCCGGTCACGAAGGTACGCAAGAGCTTCCTTCCCCTTCTCCCCTGCCAGGTTACGGAAGAAATACCGTGCCGCCTCGGCGTTTATCTGGTAAATCCGCTGGCGTTTGTCCTGCACTTCCTCCCGTTTTTTTCGATCGGCAGGGTTGCCCGGCTCTGGCATGGGAAGCCGGACCCGATCTGCCAAATACTTGAGCGCATCCATAAACTCCAGATGCTCCATGTCCATAATAAAATGAATCACATTACCCCCGGCACCGCAGCCAAAGCAGTGAAACAACTGCTTGTCCGGCGAAATAGACAGGGAGGGTGACTTTTTGTCGTTGTGCAGAGGACAGAGTGCCGCATACCGGGAACCCACACGTTTGAGCTTGGCATATTCGGAAATCACTTCCACAATATCGTTCCGTTCTACCACTTCATCAATGAAGTCCTGAAAATCTGTGGTCATTGCCACTCTGCCTCACCTCCGTATCCTTACAATTTTCAACTTATAATATATTCGACGTCATTTGCCGATTTCCTTTCTTTTTTGAAAAAAACCTTCTTTTTTCATTTTTGCCAAAATGCGGGAATAAACAATTCCGTATATTTTGCCACGGCGTAGCGGTCGCTCATACCGGCAATGTAATCCCGGGTCAGCAGTTGTACCTCTTCCTCGGTGGGATTGGAATTGGTGTTTCCGGGAATGGCATCCGGGTGTGCAATGTAATACTGATACAAACCCTCAATAATACCAATGGCCTTCTGTTCCTCTCTCTGGGGCTCAGACGCCACATAAACATGCTCGAACATAAAGGAGCGCAAGCCCATCATGGCATGGTAAATTTCCGGCTCCATGGCAATTTCCGCCTTGTCCTTGCTTGCCCGGATGATTGCCCAAATCAGGGTATCAATCCGCTGGGAATGCTTCTCCCCCAACACCTCGGTATAAGCCTTGGGAATATCCTCCTCGGTGAGCACACCGCCGCGGATGGCATCGTCAATGTCGTGATTGATGTACGCCACCTTATCCGCCAGTGCCACAATCCGCCCCTCTAAGGTAGACGCCTGCTGACTTCCAGTGTGACAGAGAATGCCGTCACGCACCTCCCAGGTGAGGTTCAATTTTCCGCTCTTTTCCAGCACATCCACCACGCGCAGGCTCTGTTCGTTATGCTTGAATCCCAAGGGACAAATGCGGTCGAGTACCTTTTCGCCCATGTGCCCAAAGGGGGTGTGTCCCAAATCGTGTCCTAGGGCAATCGCCTCGGTCAAATCCTCGTTAAGGCAGAGGGCATGGGCAATGGTTCTGGCAATCTGCGACACCTCCAGCGTATGGGTCAGCCGTGTGCGGTAATGGTCTCCCTCGGGAGACAAAAACACCTGGGTTTTATGCTTCAGCCGTCGAAAGGCCTTAGAATGGATAATTCTGTCCCGGTCACGCTGAAACTCTGTCCGCAGGTTGCAGCGCTCTTCCGGAATACGCCTACCCTTGGTCTCCCGGCTTTTTGGGGCATAGTCCGCCAAAATCTCATACTCTCTATCCTCGGTAATGACCCGCAGATTCATGAATGAATCCCTCCTCCTATTCAAAACCGTCTGAATAGTTATTTCTACAAAAAGTCCTCAAATCCTCTTTTCGGTTGACAAAAAAACTTTTTTATACTACCATATAGGTAATACTATTATGGAAAGGAAGTTCCTATGTCGCCTACACCACCCATCCTCACCCCCAGACTGCAGCAAATTGCGAATACCATCACACCCTGCGCCTGTATGGCAGATATTGGCACCGACCACGCCTATCTGCCGGTCTATCTCTGTATGACCGGTGTTTGCAAAAGGGGTATCGCCTCGGACATTCGCCGAGGGCCCCTTCAGCGTGCAAAGGATACCCTCCGTCGCTATGGCATGGAAAGCCGTATTGAAACACGCTTAGGCGGTGGTGTTGACACCCTTGCGCCTGGAGAAGCGGACTGTATTGTCATCGCCGGCATGGGCGGCTTGATGATTGCCGAGATTTTAAAAGCCAACCCGACAGTTTTTGCCAAAAGCGGACAAATTCTGCTCCAGCCCATGACAGCGGTTCCGGAGCTGCGCAGCTTTTTATGGGAAAACGGGTACACCGTGGTCAGCGAAACACTCGCCAAGGAGGAACAGAAGCTATATCATATTCTTGCGGTGGAGGTAGGACAGGAACCCACACCTCCGACCCCAACAGAGCTATACCTCGGGCAGAGACTGCTCACCGACCGCCCGGAACACTTCGCGGAATATTTACAGAAGCAGCGCCGAAAGCTCACCCGTATGGCAGAGGGGTTAAAGCAGTCACAATCCGAAGATACTGCTCTGCGGCTGAAAGAAACGCTGGCACTACTGGACGCCATAGAAGCATTGGAAAAGGAGGAACACTCATGCTAAGAGTCAAAGATATTATTGAAGAACTGGAGCGGTTCGCACCACCTGCCCTAGCTGAACCCTGGGACAATGTGGGACTGATGCTAGGGGATCTGGAGCAGCGGGTTACCACGGTGTTTGTCTGCCTTGATGTAACCTCGGATAACGTACAGCGCGCCATTGATTGCGGCGCGGATTTGATTGTGTCCCATCACCCGTTGATTTTTACCTCGGTGAATCGGATTGTAGAACAGGATATTTCCGGCAGCATTCTGCGGAACCTGATTCGGCATGACATTTCCGTTTACAGTGCTCACACCAATTTAGACCATGCCGACGGGGGTATGAATGATGTACTGGCAGAGCAGCTGGATCTCACTGAGATTCGTCGCTTTCGGGAGGACGAGTGCACTGACGGCATGGGCAAGTCCTTGGATAACATCGGCAGAGTGGGCAAGCTGACCATGCCCATGGAGATGGAGGACTTTGTGGAATTTGTGCGCAGTACCCTGGGATGCCGAACCATCCGCAGTGTGGGAAGTCCCGATGATGTGATTGAGACCGTGGCGCTTTGCAGCGGTGCCGGTGGCAATGGCATTTATTCCGCCTATCATGCCGGAGCCGATGTCTATGTAACCTCCGAGGTAAAGCACCACGAGGCACAACTGGCATTTGAACTTGGCATCAACGTCATTGACGCTGGGCATTTTGAGACAGAAAACACCATCTGCACCTTTATGACTGAATTTTTGGAGTCCAGATTTGAAGAGCTGAACGTCATCCCCTCCGATGCTCAGCCGTACTTTAAGTAAAGCCTGTCAATATACCCCAAAACGCACAAAATCCCCGATGCATATTGCATCGGGGATTTTTGGTAGTCTTAATAAAGAATATCGCTTTCGTAATTGGTGCTCATATCGTTGACAAAGGCATCATAGCTCATGCCCAAAGACCGCATATAGGTATCGTAATAACCAAGGGAACGGATACCGGTGGTGGTTTTGTTAATCACCAGGTGCTGCTGCCCATCAATCAAGGTGTTGATACCGGTGAACTTGACTACCGTTCCGGCGGGGTTCTCCGTACCGAACTGCTCCAGCCAGTAAGCGGAAATATACTCGCCGTAAGAGGTATCATCCGAAATAGACGTTTTGGTAGGCGTACAGAAGTAAACCTTATCATAAGCGCCATTGCTGTTCTTCTGCAAGGAGCGCAGATAGAAGCTTCCATTGCTGGAATCCATGGCAATCACGCCGCTGAGAGCACAAAGAGTTCCGTCTGCCTGATAGGGAACCTCGCCCACAGTAATCAGGTTCTCGTTGCGCTTTGCAGGTACGATGGTAGCGGTACGGTTGGGATTATCCCACTGAATGTTCGCGGAAAACGCCTCCGAAATTGCCCGAACCGGCACATAGGTGCGGTCATTTTGAATGGTTGCAGGTACGTCCATTTCGATATTTTCTTTGGGCTCTGCTTTGCCATTCTCAATACTGTACTGTCCCATAATATTGTTACCAATCTGCAAGGAAAGCAGGGTATCGTACAGAACAATCTGGATGCGCTTGTCATCATTGAACCAATACACTGTAGCGTCCAGCGCCTCAGAAACCGCACGCAAGGGGAGCATCAAACGTTCGTTAATAATTACAGGTCCGTTGCCCTCTGCAAACTGCAGTTCTTCTCCTACAATGACTTTATCCTCGGCAAATACAACAGTTGTTCCCAGAGAACCAAGCATCATACATGCCGCCAAAACACCGGCTAACTTTTTCATATATCCTCCTGACTGCAAAATCCCTTTGAGATTTTGCGTATCTATATTTGCAATATCATCTCGCATATCATGTATTCATTATAACGCACCCATCAAATAAAATCAATATGTAAAGTATGAATTTTTTAAAAACCTTATTACAAAATA
>JAXJVM010000036.1:0-3681 GCA_036308515.1 Clostridia bacterium
ATTATGCACTGCTGTATTTCCGTCTTTGGATACAAAGGTAGCGAAGACAGTGGTCTTATGGGACTTAAAATCGGATCATTTGATGAAGAACTTTCAGACAGCTACATCAAGGGGTTATTCACACAACTTTTTACTCCTGAAAGATAAAATTTTAAATGTGCGGAAGGGAACCCGAGCGTTCCCTTCTTCTCAAAGCCCTTCAATATTTCAAACGGCTCCATCATCAATGTCAATGACGGACAATGTATGATGATTGTAGAATCGGGCAAGGTGGTTAAGCTTTGCGCAGAGCCGGGCGAATTTGTTTATGACACAGGCACAGAACCTAGCCTTTTCTATGGCGGACTTGGTGAAAATATTAAAAAGAGCTTTGCAGAAGTTGGCAAGCGTTTTACCTTTGGTGGTGAGCCTGCAAAAGACCAGAGAGTGTATTATTTTAACACAAAAGAGATTATGGGCAATAAGTACGGAACGCCATCGCCAATACCGTTCCGCATTATGGATCAGGCAATCGGATTTCCGCTTGATATTAAAATCCGTTGCCACGGCGAATATTCTTACCGAATCACAAATCCTATGCTTTTCTACACCAATGTTTGCGCAAATGTAGAAAATGCGTTTACCCGTGATGAAATTGACGGACAGTTAAAGTCTGAACTTTTAACAGCACTTCAGCCGGCAATGTTCAAAATTTCGCAGAATAATATTTACTATGGAGCAATCCCTGCCTATACAATGCAGCTTGCAGACGAACTAAACGAACTGCTTTCTTCTAAATGGAGAGACAGACGAGGTGTTGAGATAGTTGAATTTGGCGTATCTTCCGTAAATGCTACCGAAGAGGACGAAGCAAGAATCACAGAATATCAGCGCTCTACCGCTATGGGCAGAGATGCCAATATGCTCCGTGGTCATATGGCAGGTGCAACTGCTCAGGCTATGAATACCGCGGCGGCAAACGAATCAGGCACTGCTATGGGATTTATGGGTATGGGTATGGCAGAAAATATGATGGGCGGAATGTCAGGGATATTTAATGGTCAACCCGGTCAGAATCAGCCTACTATGCAGAATCAGCAGGTCAGTGTTGGTGCAAATGGTTGGAAATGCGAGTGCGGAACAGAAAATAGCGGAAAGTTCTGTCAAAATTGCGGAAAACCCAAGCCTGAAGCAAACGGCTAAACCTGTAATAGCCCCATAGGGGCAGTGCAAGCCACCGGTTCAACCGGTGGCCTTGATTATATTCGCTTCGTGAGTTGAATGCCGATGGGAGTTCTCGCTTTATTCATTCTCTGTCTTAAGTGTGGTTCGCAGGGTGATGTAAGGGAGACCGTGCATTCCATCCGCAATCCAGTAAGCAGTATCACCGTTTTCCTCTTGGAGAACCATGAGCGGAATATCCAGTGCGTTCGCAATCATAACGCCAACGTCATTTCTGATTGCAGGAATATTCACCCCCAATTGCATATCCTGGGTAATTCCTATTCTGGAAGCTGCTGTCTGGTAACCTGCCGGGTAACCACCATTGTCCCGGGCAAATGTTTCGTACCCTAATAAGCAAACAATCATTTTGATCGTTTCTTCATTGGTAACATTGCTTTCGGGATTGAAGTTTCCGTTCTCATCGCCTGCAATGATTCCTTGTTCTTTGGCGGCGAAAATGTATTCTTTTGCCCAATGGCTGTCGGGAACATCCGGAAAACCGCTATCCTCGCCTGCTTCGGTCATAGTTATATTCCCTGCCACACAAATCATTTTGATGGCCTCTGCCCTTGTAATCGTATCATCCAGCCGCAGATCGTCGTTTTCATCACCGGTCATGATGCCGAAATTATACAAATCAGTCTTTTGGGTTTCGTTCAACGGTGCAGCATATGCAAAAACAGATGCCGAAACGAGGGTAAGTACCACTAAGATAGAAAAAATTTTTTTCATATTAGAACACTCCTTTTCTTAATAAATCATGTATTCTCCTTCGATTTGCCATTCATCCTTGGTGTTTCCTTGAATTTTAACGTTATAGGTTTTATCCTTGTCGAAGCCCAGGAAGGAATATACGTTTTTGTCATTTGCCAAAATTCCCATGCTGCCAACTTCTTCGTTTGTCTCCGAGTCATAAAAGCTTACGCCGACAACATTTGGGCTGTTTATGTTAAAATACAAAGAAATGTTTCCGTTATCATCACATTGTATGGCACGGTTTTCATAAGTAAGACTTTTTTCGTAGCTGTAATCCGCGACAACAAAGTTTTTGCTTAAATCCACAACGTTACTGCTCTGTGCCTGGGTAATACCCTGCCGGTTTAATTCCTCTCGGATAGATGTTAAATTGACATCCTCTAAGATGAACTGCTCAAAATTAATCTCCGATACCTCCAATGAGTTAGAGGATTTTATCTTTACTGCACTGTTAGCACTTGCCGTAGTTGTTTCTGTTACGGCTGCATTTGCCGGAGCGCTTGTTTTTGGATTATTGGGATTGGTGTAAGCAATCATGGCCTGCGATGCTGGGGCTTTTGTGACAGCAGTCGTTTCAGCCTCCGGGTTGGCGGTCTCTTGCGTTTGCAACACAGGGGCAGAAATATCAATCTCTTGGGCAGCTTGGTCAGCGATGTCGCTTTCGTTTGTGCGATTCCTTGCGTTTGTGGCGAATGCAATAGCTACCAACATACAGCAGGATATGGCTAATATTTGCAAAAGCTTGGAACGTGGTTTCCAATGAATCATAGCTGCGATTCTTCTTTTTGTTGGATTGATAGAAAAGCATACGTGATAAATAGATACAGTTCTTTTATGGTCGAGTGCAGATCGCAATAACGAATCGAGATAAGCTTTTTTGTTTGCAGGCCCAATGTTACATAACACACTTTCATCGCAAGCAATTTCCATATCCTCAGAAAATAGGTGAAACCATACCCAGTTTAAGGGATTGAACCAATGGATAGACAAAAGGATATAGGCTGCTATTTTTGCTATATGGTCATGCCTGCGGATATGGGTTTCCTCGTGGAGAATAATGTTGTCCATGGTTTGCGCAGAAACGCCATCCGGAACATATATTTTAGGGCGTATCATGCCAAACACAAAGGATGTCGGGATGTTATCCGCAGTGTAGATATTGTCCTTCAGCTTAATAGCAAATCGCAGCTGCCTTTTTAGCTTTAGATAAGAAGCGATACCCAACAAGAGCATGATGCTCATACCTATAAGCCAAATTACAGTAACCCAATCGCTCAAAGCCTTTTTGTCACCCTTTTGAGTTACAGAAGCATCCGTTGTAAGTTCATTGTGCATTGGCTGCACTTGAACATAGATAGCATCATTGGTTGGAGCGGGAGTGCTATATATACGATGGGTGTCTACCGTAACACGTTGGGGCATTGTAGGGGCAAGTACTTCTAGAAGGTTAAAAGGGCTTAATTCCGTAGATGGTGCAACGGGACAAAGAAGCCGAAATGCGATAACCGCCCATAAGAAAAACAAGATTCTCCTTGGGCACCCTACTTTTTGAAAGATCGATTTAATCAATAGCAGCAGAATCGCAACAATGGAGGCAATGCAGTTCATCTTTAAAAGCGTAGAAAAGATTTCCTGAAGCATGGTTATTCCTCCAGATTATCAGCAATCAGCCGTTTGATTTCCTCCGTATCCTTTTCACTTAATTTTCGGTTACGCATAAAC
>JAXJVM010000037.1:0-2659 GCA_036308515.1 Clostridia bacterium
AATGTGGATCGACTGCTGAAAATGGACGAGGAACAGAAAAAAGAACAAGAAAAGGACCATGGCCAGCGGTGAGCCGGTCATGGTCCTAAGCGTTCGCAGAACGCGCAGCCGCAGAATGAAATTCTGCGTTCATGGGGGCTTGGGGGAAACCCCCAACAAGCAGCGCCGGAAGCCGAATGGCTATCCAGGGGCATTGCTTGCCGCTTTCTTTGCAGAAATGAAAAGAGCCAGAGAGGAAACCGTCAAATTTCACTCACTGGCTCAATTCGCTTCAATTTTCTTAGATAGTTCTGTTAATTCCTGCATGGTCTCCTGTGTATGGTGCAGCAGGGTTTCACGCATTTCTGACGGGCAGCTGGAATAAAGCATTTTCATCTGGTTGGCTCCCTCATCTTCTGGAGAAACATCCGGATTTATCAGAGAATCCAGAGAGATGTTCAAAACCTTGGCCAATGCTCTTAAAATCAAATAGGAAGGATTCATCTGCCCTTTTTCAATGTTGGCAATTTGTTTTACAGAAACATGGCTCTGGTCTGAAAGCTCCTGCTGTGTCAGGTCTTTTTTCTTTCGGGCCTCCCGCATTATTTGACCCAAAGCGGTTAAATCGTCAATCGGCATAATCATTCACCTCAATAACATTGTATCGTGCCGATTTGTTTTGAGGAATAACCTTATTATGCCCGCTAAAAGGTATGATAATGCCGATTTTGTAATATAAAAAACGAATAGGGCGCAAAGACCCTTGATATTTTTATATCATGAGTCCTTACACCCTACTATGAGTTTTTATCTTGAGATAATTTTTTTAGGATATATTCTGTTTATGTGAATTACCCATCTGCTCTTTTTCTTGTGTTTTCAGATGCGTTTCCCGCTTATCGGTTGCTTCTTTCAAAAGAGCGTAAGTGGCTGCTGCGGCAGGTACGCCAAGCAACATACCGATTGGTCCAGCCAGATTGCCACCTATTGTGATTGCCGTTAAAACCCACATGGCAGGAAGGTTGATTTTTGCGCCCACAACTTTCGGATAGATTGCATTTCCTTCGATCTGTTGCAAAGTAAGCAGGAAAATAATGAATACCAGTGCCTTAAAAGGATTGACTGTCAGAATCAAAAATGCACCCACAAGTGTAGCAATCCAGGCACCGACATAGGGAATCAGTGCTGTTACCCCAACAAGCGCACCGATCATCGGCGCATATGGTATTCTCAGAATTAACATACCGATTGCACACAGGCTGCCTAAAATTATTGCCTCAGTCGTTTGCCCTGCTACAAAAAGCTTGAAGTTTTTTTCACAGACAGCTGCCACATGAATGCCCCGCTCGGCAAAACATGCTGGAATCCATACACGGACAATTCGGGTGATCTGACTTTTTAATTTCTCCTTATTGGCCAAAATATAAATTGAGAACACAAGACCAATCGCAAAATCGACTGCCGTCGCAACCACGCTTCCAAATGCGGAAGCAGCAGTGTCCATAATGGTGGTTCCCAATTGATTCAACCATTCATTCAAATTGTCTTTCAGTTCAAGAAAATCAATATCAATTTGGGACAGCTGTTCTCCGAATGGGATTTTAGAATAGTCAGCCGTGCTTTCAAATGCCACCAGTTGATCCAGACCATTCGTCAAGGATGATATGACAATAGATACTGCATCGATCAATTCGGGAATAACAAGAAAAGCAACACCGACAAAGACCCCTATCACCAAAATAAATGAAAGCAGGATCGCAAGCGGGCGGCGCATTTTCGTTTTCCTAGATGTCGGATGTTTGGGGAACAGATGTCTTTCAATAACCCCCAACGGAACATTCAGAAACAACGCCAAAATCAATCCAATTAAAAGTGGGTTCAGCAGGTCTTTCAACCACATCACGGCATCAGCTACATGACTAATATGTCGGATGCCAAGATAAATCAAAATGCAGGCTGTAAACGTTCCGATAATCCACTTTGATAATTTTTTGTGTGTTTCAATATCTTCAAACATTCAAGACCCTCCTTACATTAGTGGTGCAAATAGCCGCAGTATATCCTGGAGCAGATGCACTACGATATTTGTTTTGCAATCCTTTTCTGTCACCTGTTGGCATATCTCCAGCGTTTGCAGAAAATCCTCCTTGACTTCCATAACAGCTTTGGCCTCATAGAGCAGAGCACCACATTCATAGTGCAGATATAAGCTGCGAAAATCCAAATTTGTTGTCCCGACTGTTGCAGTACGGTCATCGGACACAAAGGTTTTGGAGTGGATGAAACCATTGGTATATTCGTAGATTTTAACGCCTGATTTTATCAGCTCTCGGTAATACGAGCGTGTGGTCATGTGTACCCACCATTTATCCCAGCGGTGGGGTGTGATGATGCGTATATCTACACCACTTTTTGCCGCAAGACGCAAAGCGGAAAGCATACTATCATCGACAATCAGATATGGGGTGTTGATATACACGTACTTCTTTGCATTGTTTAAGATATGCAGGTAAACGTGTTCGCCCACATTTTCTTCATCCATTGGACCGTCAGCGTATGGCTGAACAAACCCCTTTGCAGTAACAGGGCACTCTTGTTCTATCCATGGGTAGAAGATTTCGTAGTCCTCGTCTGTATGGGTACAAATTTCCCACGTCTGTAAAAAAATTAGTGTGAAACT
>JAXJVM010000038.1:0-10717 GCA_036308515.1 Clostridia bacterium
CAATGGTGCGGATTCCTCGATGGGATTCGCACCATTTGTTCTTTATCGGTATGTCATAAATGCCATACCCTACATTCTTTTTGTTTTTCTTTGCTTGCGGTAGACCGACTTTTTCGACAGTCTGAGGAGAGGTCTCAGACCTCTCCTTTTTCTTTTCTCATGATAGTTCAAACATGCCGGTGTAGAGCTGGTAATACTTACCCTGTAGGGCAATCAATTGCTCGTGGTTGCCGCGCTCGATAATTTCGCCATTTTCCAACACCATAATAGCATGAGAGTTGCGCACGGTGGATAGCCGGTGGGCAATGACAAATACGGTTCTGCCCTCCATGAGCCGATCCATGCCCTTTTCGATCAGGGCTTCGGTTCGGGTGTCGATGGAGGAGGTTGCTTCGTCCAGAATCAATACCGGCGGATCGGCAACTGCAGCCCGTGCAATGGCAAGAAGCTGCCGCTGTCCCTGACTTAGGTTGGCACCGTCCCCGGTGAGCATGGTGTCATAGCCCTGAGGCAGATGCCGGATAAACCAGTCGGCGTTTGCCAGTTTTGCCGCCGCAATCACCTCTTCATCGGTGGCATCCAGCTTGCCATAGCGGATGTTGTCCATGACTGTGCCGGTAAAGAGATGGGTATCCTGCAGCACCATAGACAGGGAGCGGCGCAGGTCATCCTTTTTGATTTTGTTAATGTTGATGCCGTCGTAGCGGATTTTGCCGTCGGGCACGTCATAGAATCGGTTAATTAGGTTGGTAATGGTGGTTTTGCCTGCGCCGGTGGAGCCTACAAAGGCAATCTTCTGCCCCGGCTTGGCGTAGAGACTGATGCCGTTTAGGACGGTCTTGTTAGGTTCGTAACCGAACTCCACATCCTCAAACTCCACGCGTCCCCGTACCGGGGTATAGGTCAGGGTCCCGTCACTGTGGGGGTGCCTCCAAGCCCACTGTCCGGTGCGGCGATCGGCTTCGTGTACGGTGCCGTCCGGGTCAATGACGGCGTTTACCAGCGTCACATAGCCGTCGTCCACCTCCGGAGTTTCGTCCATCAGTGCAAAAATCCGCTCTGCCCCGGCAAGGGCGTTGAGAATCACATTAAACTGCTGGGACACTTGGGTGATGGGCTGGGAGAAGGAGCGTGTGTACTGGAGGAAAGACACCAGTGCGCCCAGACCCAAGGTAAAGATGCCTATATCCTGCTGGGTGGAAAAGATGGTCATGACCGAGCCAATAATGGCGGTCAGGGTGTAGTGGATATAGGACAGGTTGTTCATGATAGGCATGAGAATGTTGGCAAGCGTGTTGGCTCGGGTGGCAGAAGCACAAAGCTCCTGGTTGAGGGCGTCAAAGCGCTCTTTGCTCTCATACTCGTGGCAGAAAACCTTGACTACACGCTGACCCTCAATCATTTCCTCCACATAGCCGTTGACGGCACCCAGTGCCTTTTGCTGGCTGCGAAAGCTCTGGGAGCTGTGTTTGCCTACAACCTTGATTACGGCAAAAATAGCAACTAACATCAATACCACCAGAACTGTCAGGGGAATACTGAGAACCAACATCATGACAAAAACGCCGATGACGGTGATGGCAGAGGAAATCAGCTGGGGCACGCTCTGGCTCAACATATTCCTGAGGGTGTCAATGTCGTTGGTATAGCGGCTCATAATCTCCCCGTGGGTGCGTGTGTCAAAGTAACGGATGGGGAGCTTTTGCATATGGGTAAACATTTCCGTCCGCATCTTGTACAGAGAACTGGTGGAGACGGTGACCATAATCCGGTTATAGCCGTAGGTGCACAAAGCACCGATGGCATAGATGATAGCCAGGACAGTGAGAATGGCCAGAAATCCCGAAAAGTCCGGGTTCTGTGCACCAATCATAGGAACCACATAATCGTCAATGATGGGCTTGAGAAAGTAAGTCCCTACCACACCGGCACCAGAGCTAATGACAACCAGGAGGCAGACAAGAAGCAACTGCCCTTTAAAGTCCCCAAAGTAGCTTAGAATCCGGAAAAAGGTCTCTTTGGTGTTTTTGGGTTTTTGGGTTCCTTTTGGTGTTGGAGGCATATTACGCCACCCCCTTTTGTTGGGATTCGTAAACTTCCCGATAGATTTCACAGGATGTAAGCAATTCTTCGTGGGTGCCTACGGCGTTGATTCTGCCGTTGTCCAGAACGATGATTTTGTCCGCGTCGCAAACAGAGGAAACTCTTTGGGCGATGATAATGGTGGTGGTGTCCTTGAGTTCCCGGCGAAATGCCGCCCGAATATTACTGTCGGTGGCGGTATCTACGGCACTGGTGCTGTCATCCAGAATGACAATCTTCGGGTTTTTCAGCAGTGCTCGGGCAATACAGAGCCGCTGCTTTTGACCGCCGGAGACGTTGACGCCTCCCTGTCCCAGCTCGGTGTCATAGCCGTTCGGAAAGGCGGTAATAAAGTCGTGTGCCTGTGCGGCCTTGCAGGCGGCAACCATTTCCTCATCCGTGGCATACTTGTTGCCCCAGCGGAGGTTTTCCTTGATGGTACCGCTGAAAAGCACGTTCTTCTGGAGTACCATGGCAACCTGGTTCCGAAGGGTTTGCTGCTTGTACTCACGCACATCCTTGCCTCCTACCTTCACGCTGCCGGAGGTCACCTCATAAAGCCGGGGAATCAGGTGTACCAGGGTGGACTTGGAGCTTCCTGTACCACCGATAATACCTACGGTCTCGCCGGAGTTGATGGTCAAGTCGATGTCTCGCAAGGCGCAGTTGTTGATGTCGCCGCCATAGCTGAAGCAAACCTTGTCAAAGACAATGGAGCCGTCTGCCACTTGGGGGTCGCCCTGGGCGTTGTCCGGGATATCCGGGGTATCGTTTAATACCTCTACAATACGGTTAATGGACGCCTTGGAGATGACCAGCATGGTAAAAGAAACTGCCACCATCATCAGGGAGGTGAGAATCTGGTTGACGTAGCTAATAAAGCTGACCAGGTCGCCGGTGCCCATGGTGCCAAAGACAATCATTCTGCCGCCCAGCCACAGAACCGTAAGGATGCAGGCGTAGACAAGCATCTGCATCACCGGCATATTTAAGATAATCAGCCGCTCGGCGCGTACCTGTGCATCACGCACGGCTGCGGCGGTTGCTTCAAACTCCTTGTTTTCGTGCTCGCCCCGTACAAATGCCTTAACCACGCGGATGCCGATAAGGCATTCCTGAATTTTGGCGTTCAGCCGGTCAAATTGCTTGAGCATATGCTTAAACCGGGGATGCGCCTTAGAAATCACTACCGCCAGTACACATGCCAGCAGTGGAACTGCCACCAGAAAAATCATGGAGAGCTTCCGGTTGAGGGAGAATGCCATAATGGCGGCGGAAACCAGCATAATGGGGGAGCGCACCAGGCTGCGGATAAGCATCATCCATGCCTGCTGGGCATTGGTGATATCGGTGGTCATACGGGTAATCAGGGATGAGGTGCTGAACCGATCCACGTTAGAAAATGAAAAGTCCTGTACTCGGTTAAAGAGCGATTTGCGGATTTCCTTACCAAAGCCCATGCTGGCGATGGAAGCAGTCCAGCTTGCAAGGGCACCGAAGGAAAGGGATACCAGTGCCATGAATATCATGAGTACGCCTCGGTTCACCACATAGGCAAGGTCTTTGTTTTGGATGCCCACATCCACAATGTCACCCATAATCCAGGGAATGGTAACCTCCATAATGACCTCTCCAATAATCAAAAGGGGGGTCAAAATGGATAGCCAAAGATATTTCCCTCTAAGAAGAGAGAGAAGTTTTCGCATAAATATGTCCTCCTTTTCAGTCAGTTAGGGATTACAAATTTGCTCTGCCAGAGCATGAATCGCCTGAAAACTCAATTCGTTGGAATCCTCGCCGGTGATGTTCATGGCAATGCGATCCAGATAGGCAGCCAGTTGTGTCAAATCCTCCTTGGAAAATTCTTGAAACATCATAGTGTCCACTTGGCGAAAAGCACTTTCACTCTGTTTTCGATAGGCTCTGCCTTCCTCAGTCAGATTCAGCATGTTCCGGCGCAGATTGTTTTGATCTGCCTGTTTTTCAATCAGGTTTTCCTTTTGCAGCCGCTGGGTAGCAAGGGTAATAGCCGCGGGGGTCAGTGCCATATTCTCAGAAATCTCCACCTGGGTACAGCCCGGATGCTTGTAAATATAATCTAGGATAGCCAACTGGCTGGGGTGGAGCCTTTTTTCTTCCAAGGTTTGTTGCAGCGCCCGCCGGCGCAACAGGTGAATCTTGGTAAAGCAATCATTAATTTGACGGTAAGATTCGTGCAAACGATCACCTCCCTAATTATTTTATGCTTAACAATTAAATGCATAATAATTATACCACGGGTTTTACAGATGTCAAGAGAAAAAAACACCGAAACGATTTATACCGTTTCGGTGTTTGTGTGTGCCAAATATAAAAGTTTATTCAGCGATGTTTTCGCCCAAGATACAGAGCAGTTCAATGTTGCCCTCAGACAGGTAAATCAAAACCTTGGTGGGATTGCTCAAACCGTCGTTGTAGGTTGCCAGGCTCATGAGGTTATCCTGATAAGAAGAGCTTACATCGTCAATAGATTGCAGCCTGTTGTTCTTATCATAGTTATAACGCAGAACCTTTGCGCTGCTAAATTTGGTAAAGTCAAAGTTGATGGACTGACCGGTAATATCCTCAACGGTGTCGCCTTCGCCCAGATACTGCGGGATGAAGGAGATACTTTGATCATCTCTTGCAACAACGCTACCCAGAATGTATGCAAAGGTTGCATCGTAGATGTCATTGCCGCCGGAATAAGTTTTACCGAAATCATTGCCGCCGCTTACGGTGTAAAGAATGTTCTTTCCCTGAATCAGGTCATAGCCGTCACGGTCGGTGCCAGCGCGGTAGATGTCACCAAAGCTGGGATCCCAGGTGGATTCATCAGATACCCATGCATTCAGCGTGCTGCTGGAGGAGGAAGATACGGTGTAGCCTTCCACATAGGACATATTCTTGCCCGCGGTGGAGTTGGTCTGAGTTACAACGTCTTCTGTAATGACAGAGACAGGGGAGTAATCATCAACCTCAGTGGAGGCGTCTGCCCCATAGCATACAATGGCATAAGCCTTACCGGTGGTAGTCAGATCGAATACTTCTACATTGTATTCAATACCCTTCTTGAAGGCAGAGGAACCGGTGCTCTTGCTATAGTCATTGGTTGCGCTTCTGTTGCTGGGTACGTTAAAGACGATGGCGCTGCTTGCATTGATGGTGGTACCATTGCCGGTCAGAGTTCCGTTGGTGCTGCAAGTCATGGTGTCAGCACCGTCAACCTTGCTATAGAAGGGCAGTGCATCAGAGGTGACGGAGCTTACGCCAGAAGAAGTGGGTGCGCCGGTGTAAATCTTACTCAGGTAAGTAGTGCCGCCGGAGGTCCGGGTTACATACTTAACCAGCTGGTGTACAGTGACATTCTCAGCGTCGGGATCGTTGTTCTGCAGAGCAGCAGCATCTTCCAGAGCACTTTGAACGTCAGCAACGGAACTGAAGGATACACCGTCTACACGGGTGTCATCATTGATTGTTGCAAGAATCTGACTGCCGTTCTGGTTAAGGAGCCGTACCGACATTTCCTCGGAGAAGCTGCTGCTGGACTTCGCAATGCCCATCAAATAGCCATAGTACACGTTTTCGGTGGTGGCGTTCTTCTTATAAGCAACAATCTTGCCGTTGATGTCCAGGCAGTAGGTGCCGCTGTCCTCTAGTGAAGGCTCAGCCTGTGCACTGGAGTTTCCGGACATCCAGGGAGCAGCAGGAGAATACGCGTAAACCTTACCGTTGATGGTGATGGATTCGCCGGACTTGCTGGAGCTAACCGTTCCGCTTACGGAATTGTTAACGACCACTGCGGCCTGAACCACTTCACCACCGTTGTCGGGGTTGCTCTTTGCCAGACAGATGATGCTGCCCTGAGCAATGGAGCTGAAGGCGATTTCCTTACCGGTGACATCGGTAATGGTAGTCTTGATGGAATCATCTTCCACGTCCAGAATCAGTTTTTTGTCTGCAGTTCTGGTCACATCATCAGTGATGGAGTAGTCGGTAGACAGCTTGCTGGAAACATAGTAGATTTCGTAATCCTTAATGTTAATTACGTCGTATTTTCCGTCAGTGTCCGAATCCAGCAGAGTAACGGTTCCTACCAGAGGAATCATGTCGGTGTCAAAACGGCTGGTTCTGGCAGAAGAGCCGTAAAGCTTACCGTTGTAGATAACTACATTTTCAGCGTCCAGAGCGACGCTGGAGGTAGAGGAAGCGTCTGCGCTCTTATAGTAACGCAGCTGGGTGCTGCTGGAGGATGATACTGTGATATCCTCCGGGTTCAGCGTAAGTTCATTGTAGGGGTTAAGAACTGCAAAAGCCAGGGTTCGTGTGCCGCCGTTGTCCTTATAATAGAATTCTACTTCATGACCCAGATAGTTCTTCAGACTATCATCGGTGGTCTTGTAGGTGTAGGTTTCGTAGGAACCGGTGCTTTCTTCCTTGGCATAAATCTGAATCTCGTTGGCGTTCAGGTCTGCGTCGGGCTGGGTCAGACCGGTGACACCGTTGGAAGAAATAATACCGGTATTTTTGATATAGCCCAGATAATCGGACAAAATGGTCTTGGTGGTAACCTTCTCGTTCTCGCAGATGTTTACGGTCAAAGAATCGTAAAGCATCTGTGCAATGCAGGCACGGCTGGCAGGATTTTCTGCCTGACCCAGAGTGGATGCGTTTTCAGTGATGCCCAGTCTGTTTGCCTGTGCGATGTAGTTGCTGTACCAAGGGGTAAGATCCACATCAATGTCGGTGTAGCCCAGGGTGCAGACAATCATCTTGATGGCTTCTTCGTAAGCCACGTTGTTGGTGGGACGGAAGGTGCAGTCCTCGTAGCCGTTGATGATGCCCATGCCGTAAGCGGTGTTGATATTGGGAATGGACCAGTTGATATCAGAATCGCTGTCACTGACGTCGGTAAAGGGAAGCTCTGCCGCGCTGGAAGAACCCAAAGAGCCGTAGTTCAGGGTTCTCATGAGCATAGCAGTGAACTCTGCTCTGGTGACGTTCTGGTCAGGGCGGAAGGAGCCATCCTCGTAACCGTTGATGACACCCATGAGGCTCAGTGCCTCGACTGCGGTGGCATAGCCTGAATCGGATGCGACATCGCTAAATTTGCCTTTTGTGGTTTCTGCTGCAAAAGCAACGGTTACCAGACAAGAAGCCAGCATCGCAATTGTCAGTACCAGGGATAAGATGCGTTTGAAGTTTCTCATAAGTAATACCTCCCGAGAAAATATATGTTTTAATTATTTATCATTGTTAGACGAAGCAGACACTGCTACGGTTCCCATTTTATCATCAATTTGTCCAAAAGTCAAGATGGTTCCCCAAGCAGAATCTGGAGTTTTTGTCAAATTTCTTTAAGATCCGGCAATTTTTTTTGGAGAAATCATTTTCCTTTTTCCTGGCGGAGAAAGGTGTCCGGTTCCACCGGAAAATCGGTTTTAACATAGACGATGCTCTGGGGGCGGTTGGCAACCTCAAGCTCGACCCCGTTTTCATCGGTCATATAGCCGATGGTCTGCTTAAAAAATTTGCCCACCGGACGGAGAAATTCCAGCTCGCTTCCCTTAAAGAAGCGGTTCTTCTGTACCACCCGGGCAAGGCCGGTCTCCGGGTCGTAGCCGGTGACCACACCAACCATATCGTATTCCCGGATGTAGGAGCTGCTTGCGTAGTGCTGCTCCTTGCCGCCGGGACGTCCGTAATAAAAGCCGGTGGTGTAATCCCGGTGGCTGACCTTTTTCAGCTCTGCCAGCCAGTCCGGGTCGAACCGGTAGTGCTCCGGGTCTGCCAGATACGCATCTATGGCCTGACGGTAGGCCTTGACCACCGTTGCCACATAGTATTCCGACTTCACTCTGCCTTCAATCTTGAAGCTGCTGAGCCCGGACTGTACCAGGTCATCAATGTGCTCAATCATGCACAGATCCTTGGAATTGTAGATAAAGGTACCGCGCTCGTTTTCAAAGACGGGCATATATTCTCCGGGGCGCTGTTCCTCCATGAGGTAATACTTCCAGCGGCAGGGATGGGCGCAGTTACCCTGATTGCTGTCTCTGCCTGCCATGTAGTTGCTCAGCAGACATCTGCCGGAATAGGAGATGCACATTGCCCCGTGGACAAAAGCCTCCAGCTCCAGCTCTTGGGGTACCTTTTCCCGGATTTCCCGGATTTCCGCAAGGGACATTTCTCTTGCCAGAATCACCCTTTTGGCGCCCATTTCGTACCACATCCGGGCACTTTCGTAGTTGACGTTGTTGCTCTGGGTGCTAATGTGAATTTCCAGCTCCGGCGCCAGCTGCCGGGTGATGGCAAACATGCCTAAATCCGACAGAATTACCGCATCAATGCCGGTATCCTTCACCTCAAGCAGGTACTTTTTGTATGCCTCAATGTCGCGGTTGTGGGGAATAATGTTGGCGGTAAGGTAGACCTTGCCGCCCCGGGCATGGGCAAACTCCACCCCCTCCCGAATTTCGGCTAGGGTAAAGTTGTCTGCTGCCACACGCAAAGAGAATTCTTCGCCGCCGATGTAAACGGCGTCTGCCCCATAGACAAAGGCTTTCTTTAGTTTCTCTAAGTTTCCGGCAGGAGCCAGCAGCTCCGGCTTTTTTATGCTCTGTTTCATATAATCCTCCTTATGTCACAAGGACACCCCGGCGTCCAGCCTGGAGTGTCCCTCGGTTTGTCTCAGTTTTGATAGGTCTTGCCAAAATAGGCGCAAATACCCTTTACAATGCCCTCGGCGTATGCCTGCTGGCTGGTTGTATTCTGCAGCGCTTTGGCATCAACGGCGTTGTCTATAAACCCGGTCTCCAGAAGAGCCGCCACCATGTTGGTGTACCGCAGGACAGCAAAGCTGGCAGATTTTACACCACGATCCTGCAAGCCCACCTCAGAAACCACGTTTTTCTGGATGGCCTGTGCAAGGAGGATGCCCTCCGTGGAGTTTGTGTAGTAATAGGTCTCGGTTCCCGTACCGCCGCCGGCGTTACAGTGAATGGAGAGGAACAGATCTGCCTCTGCCTGGTTGGCAATTTCCGCACGGCGCTTCAGGCTGGCACTGACCGACTCGGTAGAGACGTTGTCCGTCAGCGCGTTTCGGGTCATAATTACATTAAAACCGTTCTTTTCCAGCAAGGGCTTTACTTTTTCGGCAATGTAATATGTAATATCCTGTTCGCGCAAGCCGTTGCCGGTGGCGCCTGTGTCGGTAATGCTATAATTGTGCCCCGGGTCAATAACCACCGTTAACTTCCCGTTCTTTACCGGTTTTACGGTAGCAGAAGGAGCAGGGGTCGGTGCCGGTGTTGCATCCGGCATATCCTCCGGTGCCATGTCAGGCTCCGGCTCCGGCATAGGAATGGGTGTCGGTACCGGGGTTGGTTCCGGTGTAGGCTCTGGCGTGGGTGTCGGCGTAGCTGTCGGTGCGGGCGCCGGGGTTTCCGTTGCTGTGCTGCCGGTGTTGCCGTTGAGCGTCACCGCATCCTGTACCGGAACATCCAGGGTGCCGTCTACCATCATGGCGTTGTAAACCACCTGTGCCACAAAGGCACGGTTTGCTGAGTTGTTCACCCGTACCCGGGTTCCTGCCAGCAGATCGTATTTTTGGGCTACATTCAAATAGCCGGAATACCACTTAGGGCCTACCTTGGACAGGGACTCGTCGCCAACACCGGAGGAGCAGACAATCATCTTAATAGCCTGTTCGTCCGTGACATAGTCGTTGGGGCAAAAGGTGCCGTCCAGCATACCGTTGATGTAGCCGTTCTCATAGCAAAAGGAAATGTAAGGGGTTGCCCAATGATCAGCTTCCACATCGGGGAAGGGCAACGCCTTGGGCTGGTAGTAGTTGGCATTGTAGCCGTTCGCCCGAGCCAAAAAGGCACAGAACTCGGCACGGGTGGTCTTGTCCACCGGAGCAAAGGCGCCGTCGCCGCGTCCTTGGATGATGCCGATGTTGCTCAGCTTGTCAACCGCTTTGTAGTAAGATGCAGTAATAGGTACATCGGAAAATTCCAGACCAAATACCTGAAACGGTACTGCAAGCATCAGAAGGGCGAAAACCAAAAGCACCGCAACTGACTTTTTGCGTTTCTGCATGAAAAATCACCTCATAATGTTTTGTCTTTTTTCTTTGGCTTGTCCTGCCTCTGTTTTGGGACATAACAACTAAACAGATTATAGCATACTTTGGGCGAAAAAGCAAGCAATATGCCCGTTTTTTCAAAGAAGAACCCCTAAAACGGTGTTTTTTTATGCAAAATAACCAAAGTTCAAGAGCGTGAAACGGCTTTGTAATATTTCTGCTTCATTCCCCTTTATGGGGGATAAGCTGGGGTGTTGGCCACAAGATTTTGGGGAAAAACAAAAAAAAGACCCCTGGGAAATATCCAAAGATTTCCTTCAGGGGGACTAAATTTGTAAGAAAAATTTGTGCAACTTTTTTGCCGATGTCAGAAGAACATAAGAAAAATCACAGTAAAAAATCCGGCAATGCCAATAGCGCATCCGCTCATAGCGCCCTCGATATCTCCCATTTCCAGTGCCTTGGAGGTGCCCAGGGCGTGGCTGGAGGTGCCAATGGCAATGCCTGCCTCCACGGGGTTCTTAATAC
>JAXJVM010000039.1:0-1564 GCA_036308515.1 Clostridia bacterium
ATAAGCCCTCGCCTCTTCCATGCTTTCAGCCGTGATCTTAAACAGGGCATCTCCCTCTTCCACGGTAGTTCCGGCTTCCACATATACCTCCTCCACCGTCATCGTCACCACATTTACCGAAAAGGCTGGCTCCTGACTTTCTGTCCGTATCTGTGTGGTTCCTTCTTCCACCAATGTATTTCCATCACTCTCTATTGCCTCTCCCATCGCATTCCCTTGGGATTTATCCGTCTGGCCCTCTGTTGCGTTTGCATTAATGACCCAATAACCTACGCCACTTGCGGCCACTGCCACCGCCACAACACCGGCAGTAATACCAGCATATTTACGATTCCATTTCATGTTATTCCTCATTTCTGCGCATCCTGCCTGAAATACCCTTTGCACTCATGCAGATCCGCGCTATTTATAACCTTTCTTGACCATTTGAATGCAGTGTATCATCCTTATCTAAAGATTAATTGAATGAAATGTGATGATTATGTGATGAAATCGTAAAATAAGTGTGCCCTACTTGTAGAAATTGGTGCATTGATTTTTTTGACAAGCGCCATAAAATACATTACAATACATTCGGTTCTAACTAGGAAATTATGCCTATAAAAATGTTTTAGAAAGGTATGCAAGATATGCGAAAGATTGCTTTTTTTGATATAGACGGTACACTTACCTCAGAAATAAATGGAGAGATTCCAGATAGCGCCATCACTGCTATTCGGGCAGCAAGAGCCAATGGACACCTGATGTTCATCAACACAGGACGTTGTTTTCAAAATGTAGAAAAAAGATTCCGCGATGTGGGATTTGATGGGTATGTCTGTGGCTGTGGAACGAACCTCTACTGTAACGGTAAGGAAATCCTGCACATAGCGCAGACCCACGAAACTACTTTAAAATTATTAAAGAAAGCCAGAGAACTGGACATTGACATCTTATTTGAGTCCAGAAAAGAAGTGGCATTTGATTTATATAAACCTTTAAGGCACCCGGATGCCATCCGGCAGTATGAATCCTTTGCCTCCCGCTACTACGATATGCCGGAGGACCTGGAGAACCCGAACTTTTTCTGTGACAAATTCGTTATCTGGTATGAGCGCCCAGAGCAGTTATCTGCCTTCCGCGAGGTCAGTGATCCTCAATTTGAGTGTATCGACCGTGGCGGCACCTTCCGTGAGTTTGTCCCTCACGGCTACTCCAAAGCCACCGGCATCCAGTATGTGTTAGATTATTACGGCATTGATAAAAAGGACGCTTACGCCTTCGGCGACAGCAACAACGATCTGCCGATGCTGACTTATCTACCAAACAGTGTTGCCATGGGTAATGCCGCACCAACATCACTTTTTGACATCGTATCCCATGTGACCACCAACGCCAGCGAAGACGGTATCAGTCTCGCCCTTAAGCACCTAGAATTTTTCTAAGTTGTTTTGCTATGCAATGTTTGCTATGCAATGTTTGCTATGCAGCGCTTGCATTTTGTCCCTTTCCCCTGAGACCGCAAACTAGTACAACCAGCATCACGATAAAAGCAAGCAAAAAGAGCGGCCAAAAGCGTATATCA
>JAXJVM010000040.1:0-8848 GCA_036308515.1 Clostridia bacterium
CCGGCGAATCTTCGCCTGGGCGATGGCTCCGCAGCACATAGCGCACGGCTCTAAGGTAACATAGAGATCACAGTCCGAAAGCCGCCAGCTGCCCAGTGCCCTGCAGGCGCGGTCAATGGCGACGGTTTCGGCATGTAGGAGGGCGTTCTGCTCTGCTTCGCGCAGGTTATGCCCCCGGGCGAGAATCGCACCGTCTCTGACAATCACCGCGCCCACCGGAATCTCACCGACAGCAAGCGCCGCCTGTGCCTCCTTGAGGGCTTCGGCCATAAAGAGATTTTGCATAACTGCCTCCTACCGGTTTTGAAGATGGCAAAGTCCTGCCTGGATCCAGGCAGGGCTTTGCGGTATGTACCTATTATTTTTGGATATAAGCGTCCAGTTCAGCCAGAAGCTGGTCACAGTTTTCGCTATGAGCTTCTACCTTGATGGGCTTGCTCAAATCCAAGCTGAAGATACCCATAATGGATTTTGCATCCACAACGTATCTGCCGGATGTCAAATCAATTTCGAAATCGTATTTGGTTACTACGTTAACGAAGTTCTTGACATCGTTGATGGAACTCAAAAGAACGGTAAATGTTTTCATTTCATTCAACCTCCTAAAAAAATAGTTGATTTCGCCCCTTAAAATTATATAATTTTTTGTTGCAATAGTCAATGAAAAAATATATAATTATTCCATAAATTTAATTTCTTTAATTTATGCAACTTGGATAGCGTTTTACAAAAATGGATAAAATGCCCTAAAAATATGAAAACTAAAGCAAGGATGTGTCAAAAATAAAGGTTAAATTTTTTACCCTTGGATGCAAAACAAATTTATATGAATCCGAAGCCATGGCGGAGCTTTTCCGCAAGGCAGGTCATACCGTGGTGACCGGAAAAGAAGAGGCAGACGTCTGTGTGGTCAATACCTGTACCGTCACCGGTACCGGTGCCCAGAAGAGCCGCCGGCAGATTCGCCGGGTACGGCGTGAGAACCCGGACGCGGTGCTGGCGGTCACCGGTTGTCTCGCCCAGACCGATGGCGAGAGTATTCGCAAGGAGTTGGAGGTAGATATCCTGCTGGGAAACAAATACCGCAGCAAAATTGTGGAATTTGCCGAGGCGGCACTTCAGGGAACCCCCACCCATGCGGTGGAGGATATCCTAAAGGAACACGACTTTGAAGAACTGGGAATCACTCCCGGGCAGAGCCGTGTCCGTGCCAACCTCAAGATTGAGGACGGCTGCAATAACTTTTGCACCTACTGTATCATTCCCTATGCCAGAGGGCCGGTGCGTTCCCGTCCCATGGATGCCATTCGCCGGGAGGCGGAGGCGCTGGGAGAAGCCGGCTACGGTGAGGTGGTGCTCACCGGCATCCACATCGGCTCTTACGGCAAGGACTTGACCGAGGATATCGGGCTTATGGACGTCATTGAGATGGTGCACCGGGTGGAGGGCATCCGGCGGATTCGTCTGGGCTCCTTAGAGCCGGTGCTTATTGACGAGGATTTTGTACGCCGGGCAAAAGCCCTGCCAAAGCTCTGTCCCCAGTTCCATATGTCCCTCCAGAGCGGCTGCGACGAAACCTTAAAGCGGATGCGCCGGCACTATACCGCCGACGATTACCGCCGCGCCGTGGAACTCCTGCGTGAGAATCTGCCGGATACTGCCATCACCACCGATTTGATGGTGGGCTTTGCCGGCGAGACTCGGGAAGAGTTTGCAGCCTCCCGAGATTTCTGCAAAGACATTGGGTTTTCGCAGATGCATATCTTCCCCTATTCCATCCGTAAGGGGACGGTGGCAGAAAAGCTCCCCCAGCAGGTGGACGAGCAGACCAAGGCGGCACGCGCCCACGAAATGCTGATCCTGGCGGCAGAAATGAAGGAGGCCTTTTACCGCTCCTATTTGGGAAAGACCCTACCGGTGCTTCTGGAACAGAAAAAGAACGGCTGGTATCACGGTACCTGTGCCAACTATATAGATGTCAAGGTCAAAGCTACTGAGGATTTGACCGGGCAGATTCTGCCGGTGACATTGACGGAGTATCAGGATGAAATGCTGATAGGAGAACTTTAGGAGGAAATTACTATGAAGAAACAGGTACCGGACAACCCTGCGCAAAACCGGAAACAGCCCTTTACCTTAACGGCCATTGCCTGTCTGATGGTGACGCTATATCTCATATCCAACATCATGGCGGTGCGGATTATTAACATTGGGGGAGTTTCTCTGTTTGATGCAGGAACCATTACCTTTCCCTTTGCGTATGTGCTTGGGGATACTCTCACCGAGATCTGGGGGTTTAAGACTGCAAGAAAGGTGATTGTTCTCACCTTTGTCTGCAATCTGATGCTGGTGGCCTTTACCGGCATGGGGATTCTGCTCCCTTACCCGGAGTATCAGGCAGAAACCGTGAAGGCGTATGACCTGGTGTTTGGATATGTACCCCGGGTGGTGATTGCCTCGTTGGTATCCTTTCTTGCCGGGGAACTGACCAATGCCTGGGCAATGGAAAAAATCAAGGCAAAAACCGGGGAAAAACATCTCTGGCTGCGCACCATCGGCAGTTCTGCAGTGGGATATATCTTTGACACCGTTCCTTTCGTGCTGCTTGCCTTTGGAGGCATCAGCCCGGCAAAAGATTTACTCAGTATGATGGGAGCGCAATATCTCATGAAGCTGGGGCTGGAAGCCTTGACGGGTACCCCCTTTGCCTATGCCCTGATTGCCTGGCTGAAAGGACGTGAAAACCATGAATGAGCTGGTGCGTTATGCGCGGATTGAAACGGTCATGCCCCGGGAATTTCTGCTTCTGCAGGGGACGGGCTGCCGCTGGGGAAGATGCGCTTTTTGCGATTATCACTTAGACCGGAGCAGTGCTCCCTTTGAGGTGAATCGCCCGATTTTACAGCAGGTTACCGGTGAGCTCGGCGTGCTGGATATCATCAATTCCGGCTCTGCACCGGAGTTGGACGAGGAGACCCTGCAAATGATACGGCAGGTAGCGGAAGACAAGGCGATTCACACCCTTTGGTTTGAAGCTCATTGGCAGTATCATGAGCAATTGGAAGCCTTTGCACGGCAGTTCCCAAAACAGAGGGTGTACTTCCGCTGTGGTGCGGAGACCTTTGACCCGGTATTGCGCAAGGCGTGGAACAAGGGCATTCCCGAAACAGTGACCCCGGCAGACATGGCGCGGTATTTCCGTGGTGCTTGTTTGTTGGTGGGGGTGCAGGGACAGACCCGTGCCGGAATTTTAAAGGATTTGGCGTTGGCGAGACGTTATTTCAGCTATTATAGTGTCAACTTGTTTGTTCCCAATTCCACTACGGTTAAACGGGATGCGGCGTTGGCAAAATGGTTCATAGAAGAGGTTGCGCCGGGATTGCAGCAGGAGCCGGGCGTAGAGGTTTTGATAGAAAATACGGATCTGGGCGTAGGATGAATACCCAAATAAGGAGGAGTTACCATGAAACACGGATTTATTAAGGTTGCCGCCATAACCCCGGAGGTACGGGTGGCAGATGTGGCGTTTAACACCGAAAAAACCATTGGGGCAATTAAGCAGGCGGCAGATATGGGTGCAAAAATTGCAGTATTCCCCGAACTGGGAATGACGGCGTATACCTGCGGGGATTTGTTCTTCCAGGAGGGGCTGATTCGCCAGGCGCAGGAGGCGGTTTGCCGGATTGCCAAGGAGACGGCGGAAACCGGCGTTCTTGCAGTGGTGGGGCTTCCTCTTGGCGTGGGAGACATGCTCTGCAACGCAGCAGCATTCCTCAAGGACGGTGAGATTCTGGGGTTCGTCACCAAGAGCAACCTGCCTAATTACAGTGAGTTTTACGAAAAACGACATTTTTCGGCACTGCCGGAGAATACCACTGTTACCATAGAGGGCAAAGAGATTCCGGTGGGTCCGAACCTGTTGTTCTGCGCCGAGGATTTGCCGGAGCTCCGCATCGGGGCGGAAATTTGTGAGGATTTGTGGGCACCGCTGCCACCGGGTGTGCAGCACGCCTTAAACGGTGCGACAGTACTGGTGAACCTCTCTGCCAGCAACGAGATTGTAGGCAAGGCGGACTATCGCCGCATTTTACTGGAATCCCAGTCGGCACGGGCAGTTTGCGCCTATATTTATGCCGATGCCGGCAGAGGAGAATCCACCACGGATTTGGTTTTTGCCGGGCATAACATGATTTACGAAAACGGTGCCCTGCTGGCGGAAAGTCAGCCCTTCGGGGAAGGGGTGGCTTGTACAGAAATTGATGTGAAGCGTCTGGTACGGGAGCGGCAGCGAATGACCACCTTCTGCACCCAGCAGAGCGGAAACTACCAAAAGATTTCTTTTGCACTCGGGCTATGCGAGACGGTACTGACCCGGTCTGTGCCCTCTCTGCCTTTTATTCCCCAGAATCGGGATGAGCTTGTCAAACGCTGTGAGGAGATTTTCGCCATCCAGTATCACGGGCTGAAAAAAAGGCTGGAGCATATTGGGCTGAAAACCGTAACCATCGGGATTTCCGGCGGTCTGGACAGTACTCTGGCGCTGCTGGTTGCCGTCCGTGCCTTTGATGCCCTGAACCTCCCCCGTGAGGGAATTGTGGCGGTGACCATGCCTTGCTTCGGCACCACCGACCGAACCTATAACAATGCCAAGAAGATGATTGAAAGCCTCGGTGTGCAGTTCCGGGAGGTCAATATCCGAGAGGCAGTGACCGGACATTTAAAAGACATCGGCGCGGATATCAGCGACCACGATGTGACCTACGAGAATGCTCAGGCACGGGAGCGTACCCAGGTGCTGATGGATATCGCCAATAAGACCGGTGGTATCGTGGTAGGTACCGGGGATTTGTCGGAGTTGGCACTGGGCTTTGCCACCTATAACGGTGACCATATGTCCATGTATGGTGTCAACGCCTCTATTCCTAAAACCTTGGTGCGTTACCTGGTGAAGTATGTGGCGGACAACAGTGATAACGCCCTGAAAGAGACCCTCTATGACGTGCTAGATACTCCGGTAAGCCCGGAGCTGCTTCCTCCGGAGGAGGATGGAACCATTGCCCAGCAGACCGAAGAGATTGTTGGACCCTATGAGCTCCATGACTTCTTCCTGTACTATCTGGTGCGGTGGGGCTTTGCCAAGGAGAAGATTCAGCGGATGGCGGAGCACGCCTTCAGCGGCGAGTATGACCGTGAGACTATCCAAAAATGGCTGGAAATCTTTATCCGGCGTTTTACCAATAGTCAGTTTAAGCGTTCCTGCCTGCCGGACGGCCCAAAGGTGGGAAGCGTAGCCCTGTCTCCTCGGGGCGATTGGAGAATGCCCAGTGATGCTGCGTCGCAATTTGCGTCCTTAACTTATTGACAACGACATAAAAAAACAATATAATATGGCAGAGAAGAAACTTCTTCAAAATATCCCACCATGTGGGAGGAGAGAGGTAATTGCCATGAAAATTTGTCAGCACTGTCAGGCGCAGCTTGACGACGGTGCATTATTCTGTAAAGTTTGCGGTGCCAAAATCAGCACCGAAAGCGGAGCGTCTCGGCAGCAGACCTATGTGCATGATGCACCCATGTACGATCCGTATGACCGCACGGCAGAATTTGACCGGAAGGATATTTCTGACAACAAGGTCTATGCCATGCTTTTGTATTTGATGGGAGTTGTTGGTATTCTGATTGCCCTGCTTGCCAGCGGTTCCTCGCCCTATGTGAAGTTTCATCTGCGTCAGGCTTTGAAGTTTAAGGTGGTATCCATTCTGACGGGGATTGTGGCTCTTGTTTTTTGTTGGACCGTTATCGTTCCCATTGTGTGGGCGATTTTCGAGGGAGTTTTGTTTGTGATTAAGTTGATTTGCTTCTTCCAAATTTGCGTCGGCGAGGCGAAAGAGCCCGCCATTATCCGCAGTTTGGGCTTTTTGAAGTAATCCGTGAAAGACGACTGAAAAAAAACGCTTGTTTCGGCATGAAACAAGCGTTTTTTGATGTTTTAAACTTTTGTGAAAAAAACTCTTGCATTTTTGAAAAGACTGTGCTATAATATAACCCGTTCTGATTTTACAACTGAATATTGCGCCGATGTGGTGAAATTGGCAGACGCAACGGACTCAAAATCCGTCGGGGGCAACTCCGTGCCGGTTCGACTCCGGCCATCGGCACCAGAAAAAGTCTATTGCTTTTGCAATGGACTTTTTCAGTTATATTCGTTCCTGCGGAACGAGTTATATATGCTTCGCAAGAGATATTATCCTGCGGACAGTGATATTGCCACTGCGTGACAGTTAAGGGACGAATGTCATATCACTTCCCTTCTATCCTTCAGATAAGATTTTCTCGCGCATTTTCAGTAGGAGTTTTTTCTCAATACGGGAAACCTGTACCTGCGAAATTCCCAGAACCTGGGCAACCTGGGTCTGGGTTTTTTGTTTAAAGTACCGCATACAAATGATTTTTTGCTCTCGCTCGTCAAACTCCTGCAGCACCTGCCGCAAAGCCAGCTTATTGGTGATCTCCGCTTCATAGTCCTTGCCGTTTTCCAGCTTTTCCAGCAGAGGAAGCCCCTCCCGGCTGCCGTCATCCACGGTGGCGTACAAGGATTCCGGCTTTGCGCCTGCATCCAGGGCGGCGGCAAGCTCTGACGGGGTAATGCCCATCCGGTCGGCGATTTCCTTCACGCTGGGTTCAGCACCTCTGCGTGCGGTGAGCTCCTCCCGAATCCCCATGGCCTTGGCGGCGGTCTCCTTCAGGCTTCGACTGACCTTAATGATGCCGTCGTCCCGGATAAAGCGCTTGATTTCTCCCATAATCATGGGCACCGCATAGGTGGAGAACTTTACGCCGTAGCTTAAGTCGAACTTCTGTACTGCCTTAATCAGCCCGATGCAGCCAATCTGAAACAAGTCCTCTGCCTCGTGTCCCCGTCCCAAAAATCGCTTGACAACGCTATGTACCAACCCGGTATTCTGTTCCACCAGAGCATCCTGTGCTTTTCGGTCACCCAAAGCCGCCAGAGAGAGCAGTTCGTCGTTGGTTCTGACTGCCTCAGGCATAGGCGTTCATCCCAATTTGCTTGGTCATGATGACGGTAGTGCCCTTGCCCGGTTCCGAGTCCACCTTAAGGGTGTCCATAAAGCTTTCCATGACCGTAAAGCCCATGCCGCTGCGGTCCTCGTCCGGTGTGCCGGAATATAGTGGCTGCATAGCAAGCTCAATGTCTGCGATACCCTTGCCGGTGTCTATAACGGTAACCTCAATGACGTTGCCGTCCAAACGGCAGACAACCTCCACCGTGCCCTTGGTATCTGCATAGCCGTGTACAATGGCATTGGTTACCGCCTCGGATACGGCGGTTTTGATATCTGCCAGCTCCTCGCAGGTCAAATCCAGCTGAGCGGCAAACACCCCCACGGCAGAACGGGCAAAGCTTTCGTTCCGGCTCTTGGAGGGAAACTCCAGTCTCATATAATTATCCATTTTATTTCCTCCTTCACTCAACCACATTCCACAATTTTCTTCAGCCCCGATAACTCTAAAATCTTGTCCACCTGGGGCTGGGGACGGATGATCATGGTCCTTCCACCCAGCGCTTTTATCTGTTTGTACCGGCCGATAATCACGCCGATGCCGGAGCTGTCCATAAAGGTCACACCGCCAAAATCCAAAATTAGATTTTTGGCGTTCTGCCGCCGAATTTCCCGGTCGATATCAGCACGCAGCTCCGCGGCGCAGCTTTGGTCAATCTCTCCCTCCGGCTTGACCACCAAGGTGGTGCCGATGGACTCTATGCGAATATTCATAAGTGCCTCCTTCTTGATTCTTCAGAGAATGTTCTTATCTTAGCACAAAAAAAGTATTTCCCAATTATTTCCAAACAAGAAACTTTGACAAGAATTTGCAAAAATTGACAAATTGGTCTATAATAGAGGAAATTCTATGCAGGAGGCGGCAATATGGGTATATGGAAATCAGCAATAGGCAATCTGCTCTTCCCTGTAAAGTGCGTCTTTTGCGGTATGCTGCTTCCGCTGGGAACGGACAAGGAGCATGCTGTCTGCGCCGCCTGTGAGAAAAAACTGCCTTATTGTGTTGCTTTGCCACGGTGCAAGGCCTGTGGCAAGCCGGTGGAAGAGCCTACAAAGTATTGTGAACTGTGCCGCAAAAATCCCAAGCGTCCCTATGTCAAAATGAGTGCGCCCTATCTCTACCGGGAGCCGGTCAAGGGCAGTGTGATACGGTTCAAACGGGAACGGCAGCAAGGCTATGCCAAGGTGTATGCCCGGCATATGCAGGCGGTGTTGGACTATGACTGTACCGGAAAGACCTTTGATGTGGCAGTCTCTGTTCCGCCCCGAAGGAAGCGGATGCAGAAAGAAGGCTATGACCAGGCGGCGTGTTTGGCACAGGAACTGGCAAAGCGGATGGGGATTCCTTATTTTGCTCGGGTGTTAAAGCAAAAGGAGAACCGAAAGAAGCAGAGCGACCTGACTGCCGCAGAGCGATATCGCAATGCCCGAGGCAACTATCTCGTTTGCAAACCGGCAGCGGTGCGAGAGAAAACCGTACTGCTCATTGATGATGTCTGTACCACCGGGGCAACCCTGGCGGAATGCGCCCGGGTACTGCGCGAAGCAGGGGCGGTCAAGGTCTACTGCACCACTGCCGCAACTGCGGAGAAGGGATAACTTGTTGCAAAATTTTTATAGATGTGTTATAATGAATTCAACGAAGTTGAATTCAGCTAAATTCGCCTGACGGCGAGCTAAATTGAGTAAACTCAGCTAAATTGCCTGCGGCAGCTAAATGTGCTTCGCACGCTAATGGCGAATTTAATTTAGCTACTCCAAAGGAG
>JAXJVM010000041.1:0-3073 GCA_036308515.1 Clostridia bacterium
ATATTCTACATAAGGCTTTGCAGTAGCAGGAATCTGGCTGTCATCCGGATAGGTGGCAGTGGTTACGGCAAAGGCCGCTGCCTCACTGTTGGTACCCAAAAGCTTGGACATCAGAATGGCTGCCTGATACCGCAGAAGCTCCGTGTTGGCATTGGCGGTGGAGGCATAGGTTGCCAGGTCGCTCTCAGTAAGGATACCGTTGTAGAGCAGATAGCACAGCTCGTCCACATAGGTGGTGTTGTACTTCTTCACAGTCGTGCCGTAAACGCGCAGGGATTCCGCTGCAACGTCTGCATAGTCAGCCTCTTCCACACCCAGCATTCTGGACATGAGCAGCAGGCATTCCATCTTGGAAATGGAACGGTAGGGCTTGAAGGTACCGTCCTCGTAGCCCTTGATATAGCCGGCGTCGGCCATCTGCTGGATGGAATCCTTCGCCCAGGATACGGTAGCATCGTTATCGACATCGCTGAAGCTGGCGGCAAAGACCGAGGTAACTGCCGAGGTCAAGGTCAGGGTCAGACTCAGCGCGCATGCAAGTAATCTGCGTTTTTTCATAATGGTTCCTCCTGTGATATGTTTTTGGATAGCAAATGGTTTTTCGCCAAAACCACATGATATTCTACCTATATGATTTTAATATACCATATCTGCTTTTTAAATTCAAGTGGTTATGAAAAAATAATCATAAAATTCAAAAAAATTCTACATAAGCTATTTTTGCCAGCCCTGGCAGAATATTTGCCGTGTAATTTTTCTTCCTCCGCACAAAATAAATGCGTAAATAAACAAAATCTACAATTTGAAAAACAAATTTTTAAGAGGAGGAAAATGATATGTTAAAAAGATGTATCTCCCTGTTTACGGCTGTATGTCTGGTATGGGCTGCATCTTCTGTGGTATTTGCAGAAGAGCTGCAGCCGGTATCGGCAGACGGAATCGTCTACGGCCCGCAAACAGTCAGTACACCTGCGGATTCTACCGCAGGAACTTCCCGTTCGGGCATGACCGTCGGGACGCCGTCAACCGGAACCCTGCATACGCCGGAAATCCGCACTGTTGACGGCACCAATGCAGACGGAACCATGGACGTCGGAACCGGTATTACTACCAATCTGGCGGAAAACAGTTCCAAATATAACGGCATGGCATCCCTGCCGGTGCCTGAGGCTCCGGCGGCATCCCGGTACAGTACCACCCGGGTAGCTCTGGCACCGGATATCTCTGACACCGTGTATGCCGAGGCAGCAGAGCTTCTGGGTGCCCTGGGTATCATGGTGGGTGATGCTGAAAACGGTGCCTTCCGTCCCAATGACAACATCATCCGAAGCGAGATGGCAAAGGTCGCTGTTTATGCAGTTGGACTGGAAGACATCGCAAAAAGTTCCAACGCCCCTACAAGATTCCCTGATGTTGCTTCCAATCACTGGGCAAACGGCGCCATCAATGTGGCAGACCAGCAGGGTATGGTAGTCGGTGACGATGTAGGAACCTTCCGTCCGGACGACCCGGTATTGCTGCAGGAAGCGGTAACCATCATGGTTCGCGCCATGGGCTATGAGCCGGCGGCAGAGGACAAGGGCGGCTACCCGGCAGGGTATATGCAGATTGCTTCCAGCAACCAGCTTCTGCGTGGGCTGAGCGGTACCGCTACGGCTCCGGCAACCAGAGGTGACATTGCGCAACTGGTGTTCAACGCCATGACCGTCAACCTCATGGAACAGGTGGGCTTTGGTACCAACGTCTCTTATGAAGTGGTAGATAAAACCCTGCTCTATGACAAATTAAATGTAGAAAAGGCATACGGCCAGATTACCGGCACCTATGAGACCGCGCTGGACGGCGGCTCTACCACCGACCGCGACCGTATCATGATCAGTGAAAAGCAGTATCTGGAGGGCGATACCAACGCAAGTCAGCTTCTCGGTTACAATGTGTTGTATTACGCCCGCATCGACAAAACCACCGATGATAGGACTCTGATTGTGGTCAGAACCCAGGAAAACAAGAACAAAACCATCAAGGCAAACGCCGATGACATTGTTTCCGTCAGCGGTGCCGATGGCGAGAACAAGAGCTTTGAATACTGGCCCAGCCAGAACGACAAGCGCGCAAAAACCGCAACCATCGCCGCAGATGCCGTGTATATCTATAACGGCAAGTATAAGACCGGCGTCACCAACGAGGACTTAAAACCCGTATCCGGTAATGTAACCCTGCTGGATGCTGACACCAACGGCGTATACGAAATCGTGTTTGTGAACCACTTCACCAATTTGGTGGTAGATACCATTTCTACGGTTACCGGACGCGTTACCGACAAATATCTCAACGGCTCTCTGGTCTTTGACCCCAATGACGAGACCACTCTGTACACCCTCATCAAGAACGATCAGGAGATTACCATCAACGACTTGAAGGAGTGGAATGTTATCTCCTATACCATCAGTGATGATAAGCTGCTGGTCAAGGGCTACGTCTCTGATGCGGTGCTCAATGGTATGGTCACCGAGTCCACTGACGAGGGCTTCCGTATCGGTAACAGCACCGAACGCCACAAGAAGGCAGCCAACTACCCCAACGAAATCAATCTGGGTGACAGAGGTAACTTCTATCTGGATATCGAGGGCAAGATTGCAGCGGTAGACCCCAACGCCAGCGTAGAGACCAACCAGACCGCCGGCAAGAACTATGCGTACTTGGCAGGTGCCGCGATGAACACCGGCTTTAACACCACCGCACAGTTCAAGCTGTTCACCATGAAGGGTGAAACGGTCATCTTAAACAGTACCACCAAGATGCGCCTGAACAAGGATTATAGTGTAGAACCTTCTGCAGTGGTTGACGCACTGACCACCGGCGGCGTGGGACAGATTATCGTCTATGAGGTCAACAGTAACGGTGATGTTTCTGCTATTGAAACCGCAGTGGATATGACTGCAACCGGCGCACCCAATGTAGGTGCCTTCACCATGAACATCCGCAAGGATAATATGGTCTACAAGAGTGCCTCCGGCAAGCTGGGCAGCGTGGGCATCGCCGATGACACCATCATCTTCGATATCCCTGCTGA
>JAXJVM010000042.1:0-27340 GCA_036308515.1 Clostridia bacterium
CATGGGTATTATCGGGATCATAAGCTAGATTCTATGATTAGCTTTGTTCCTGTCACCAATATGGGGTGGAGCTTAATTATTATCACACCGATTCAGATTTTGTATCGGGAACTGAATTTTGTTACCATGCTGCTTATCCTGTTCGGCTTTATTTTAACACTGATGATTGTTGGGGTAAATCGTATTTTCGCCAACGATATGCTCAATGCCATCAATGAGCTGACCGATCGGATGCAGGCGTTTGAGAAAAGCGGAATTGCAGATATAAAAAAATCCGAGCGTAAGGATGAATTTGGTTATTTGACCAACCGGTTCAGAGAAATGACTTTGCAGATTACGCACTTGATTAACAGTGTTTACAAAGAAAAAATTTACCGAAAAAATGCTCAAATAAAAGCGTTGCAGGCACAAATCAATCCGCATTTTTTATATAACACTTTAGAAACGATTAACTGGATGGCACAGCTTAAAGGGGCATCTGAGGTCAGTGACATGCTTGGCAGCCTTTCCTCCTTGCTGTCAGCCGGAATTGATAATTCCCCAAGGCTGATTCCGTTGGAGCAGGAGCTTTCTTATGTAAAAGATTATTGCAATATTATGAAATTCCGGTACGGAGACGGGATTCAATTCCGCTATCGGATTGAAGAAGACTGTAAGCAAATGCAGATTCCGTGCCTATCCCTGCAGCCGTTGGTGGAAAACGCCGTTCTGCGTGGAATTGATCCTTCTTTTCGGGATGGAATCATTTTAATCAGGGCTTATACGAAGGTTGCCGAAGAAACCGGGATTGAAAACTTTGTGATTCAGGTGGCGGATAACGGAGTAGGAATAGAAAAAGAGCGTCTGGATGAAATCAACGGGTATCTTTCGCTGAAAACGGAACCTGAAGTCAAAGGGCATGTTGGACTGATCAATGTAGCAAGACGCATCAAATTGTTTTACGGAGAGCAGGCAGAAATGAAAATCGAAAGTAAGCCGGAGTTTTATTGCTGCGTTACCTGTACGATTCCCTTGTCAGTATTGGAGGATGTGCAAGAAGAAAATCAGGCAAGGAAGAACAGAGCATAGCAGTTTGCGTAAGATGAAGGGTGTTTGCCACCGAAAAGGTGTACAAAATTACAAAAAAAAGTGTTTTTTTCCATTTAATACCGCTTCATATCATATTATAATATAATATGAAAAATGGTATTTTCAGGGCGAGGAGGGGTGCAAATGTATCAGGTTCTTTTGGTGGATGATGAGGAAATTATCATTGAGGGTATGTCTAAAATGATACCATGGAAAGAATTTGGATGTGAACTTTGTGCCTGTGCCAGAAGCGCTGAGGAGGGGTTGGAAAAGATTCGGGAATTCCATCCGGATATTGTGTTTGCAGATGTCCGTATGAAACGGATGACCGGACTTGAAATGATTGAGCAGGCACAGGAGGATCTCAAGAACACGCAGGTTGTTGTTATCAGCGGATACCGGGACTTCGAATATGTAAAAAAAGCGCTTTCACTGGGCGTGATAGGTTTTGTAGTAAAGCCCACCAAGCTGGAAGAATTGAAGAAAATGCTGCAGACCGCAGTGGATAATTTAGATAGGGAACGGGAAAAGGTTGCCAAGGTAAAAAATTTGAAGCAGGAGCTGCAGGAAACACAAGCGGTCCTCACCGAAAAATTATTTTGGGAACGCCTGCAGTCGGACGGTATTAAGCCGGAAGAATTCTCAGAACAGGAAATTGCGGAATATCAAAATGCCGGTAATTTTGTGATTATTACTGTAAATATAGAACGCAAAGAGAAGAAAACGGAAGAGATTCAAGGAAAGCTTCTGGAGAAAAGCTTGTTATACGGATATCGTATCTTTCCGATTTTTTCTGCATTGTCCAATGAATTTGCGGCAATCATTACTGCGGATACAGAGCATGATTTGAATAATCAATTATTCATTGAGTTTCTTGAAGAGATACAACGTTGCTTTGAAACGGAATATTTTCTTTTTGTCTCGATTGGAATCAGTTCTATAGGAAAAGGGTTTTCCGAAATCAAAGAAAAGTATTTAGAAAGCAAACAGGCATTGGAACATCGAAAATATACCGGCGGGCATATGCTTTTATTTTACGAAGATGTTCCTAAAGTATTGCCCCGTGTGGAAACCAAAGATTCTGTGCGTTGTATTTTGTTGATGGAAGCGGTTTTAAGCGGAAATGTGGTTAAAAATGAGGCGCAGTTAGAAGCGGTTTATGACTATTTGTGTAAGATTGAAGATTTGCAGGAAGTCAAAGATTTTATCATGGCGGTTATTGATAAAATCTATGATTCCTACTGGTTGATGAAAGGAAACGGCTCCACAGAGGAAAGCCATCGTGCCATTCTTCCGCTGATTCAAAATTGCGTAAATTTTGAGGAATGCTTTGAACTTTTGAGCAGCTTATGCAGAACCATGGTAGGAAAGGTGGACGGATATGCCAAGCAGCAATACAGTCTGAAAATCAAAAACGCTGTGGATTATATCAAGAAGCATTATAATCAGGAGATTTCAAGAGATATTATTGCCGAGCATGTCGGCGTAAGTCCCAATTACATCAGTGCCATCTTTAAAAAAGAAATGAAAATGACCCTGGTGGAATATATCAAGCAGGTACGTATTGAAAACGCCAAGCAGTTGTTGTGGGAATCTGATTTACGTATCAACGAAATTGCGGATATCGTAGGATTTTCCGATGGTTATTATTTTTCCCGAATATTTAAGGATATGGTCGGTGTAACACCAACACAATATCGCAAAAAAAAGAGCTGAAAAGCAGCTCTTTTTTTGTACAAATTTACAAACAATCGTATAATTCTCTATTTTTTATCCCCTGGGAATCAAGTATAATAAATAAAAGTTATTATGCAAAGCCCGCAGGGTATCAGAGCGGGATGAAAAGGGGAGTTTGAAGTGAAAAAAAGAATAGCAGCACTTTTTCTTTGCGGAACCATGATGGGAACTCTGCAGCCTGTTTGGGCAAATGAAATCACCGCCGTAACCATGGATGACCTGATGCAGGTGACGGGCTCGCTGCAGGATGAGGATGAAGGCGTGCTTGTCAATCTCTGGATGAGCCGAACGGAAACCGGAGAAGCAGTGATTGTGCGTCAAACCAGGACGGATAATACCGGCGGCTATAACTTTTCAATCAATCTGGAAGAAGCGGTTCAAACCGGCGGGAAGTTTCAGGTAAAGACAATCGCCCAGACCGAAGATTCTGATGTATGGGATACAGAAATAGAATTTTATACAGAAAAAGAAATGGAGCCTATTTATGCAAAGCTTGTGGAATATCAGCAGGATGCGGATCGGATAACCGAACTTCTTAAGGAGAAAGAAAATCAGCTCTCTTTTGCAGATTCCAATTTAAGGATGTTGCTGGCATCCGGCAAAGCAGAAGAAATTGCAGCATTTTTGACCACAGAGACATTGTCAAAAGAGAATTGCAAACAGATTCTGCGGTATATTGCAGTGGTGAAAACCATAGAACATGCCACTGACGGAAGTGCGGTTGAGGAAGTGATAGAACGCAATACCGCACTTTTAGAGTTGGATACCAATGCGGTTTATCAGGCATTAAGCGCTGCGGACTATGTGAACTTTGGTCATCAGCTTGCAGCCTCAAGTGCCGCATACCAGAACCGCAGTGATTTTATTGCTGATGTAGAGGAAAAGGTAATTCTTGCTGAGCTTTATGCAGCCCGCGGTACCGATGGATTGTTGAACAGACTCAGAAAATATGATACAAAGCTGAGTTTTTCGGTATTTGATTCCGCCGATAATCAGACTGCTGTATTGAAGAACATTCTTGAGGCGGCTGAGAAGGGAAGTATAACAGATTTGGAAACGCTGCAAAAGCTTTTGGATACGCCTGCTACAGAAACTTCGTCAGGCGGTGGAACCGGTTCCGGAGGCGGAGGCGGCGCAGGGGTCTCTGCAGGAGCGGGAATCACCGGCGGCTATCAGGCGCAGAACGAGCTTTTGACCCAGGAACCCTTTGATGAAACTGCTATCGTTGAGCCGGATGTGATAGATTTTCAGGATATGGATGGGCATTCGTGGGCGGCAGAAAGTGTGGATGCCTTGGCGGCACTGGGCATCATCAACGGCTATTCCAATACAGAGTTTGCCCCCGATGGCGTACTGACAAGGGCAGAGTTCTGCAAGCTGTTGTGCGGTGCATTGAATATCAGTGCATCCAATCAGGATACGGGTTTTGCTGATGTGGGTGCTGAGGATTGGTTTTGCGGATATGTCTGGGGGCTGTGTCAGGAAGGAATTATAACAGGGATGGATCCGGAAACCTTTTCGCCGGATACGGCAATTACCCGTCAGGATGTATGCACCATTTTGTACCGCGCATTAAAAAAGGAAGGTGTTTTACAGGCATCCGGTACAGATGTACAGTTTTTGGATGAACAGGATATCAGTGATTATGCAAAAGAGGCGGTAAAGGCACTGGCAAAAGTGGAATTGCTCAAGGGCAGCGACGGCAGTTGCTTTCCGCAGGCATCCATGACAAGAGCGGAAGCTGCTGTTTTGGTATATCGTGTGTATGCGTACAGAAATGGAGGAACGGTATGAAACGAATTTTAGCATTACTGTGTGTTTGTTTTTTGTGTTTTTCGGTGGTAGCACCTTGCACGCTTGCAGCGGAAGCCAACGCAGAAACGAATCAGACAACGAGCGATAAGGATTATGCTCAGGCCGTTGATTTTCTGCAGGCATTGGAACTGGCAGAGGATTTGGATATGAAAAATCCGGACAGCACGGTCTCCAGAGCGGAATTTGCTTCTGTCATGCTGAGCCTTTTGGATTTGAAAAGCGGTTCCCAGACCAATAGTCAGGATGGCTCCGTCGGCAATAAATTTTTGGGTTATACCAATGACCCTGATTTTGATGAAAACGGAGACTGGATATGGAAAACGGTGGAACCGGAGGATGTAAAAGAGTTAGAAAATGCAACTCCGTTTCATGATGTGCTTACTACCCATCCTTTGTGGGAGGACATCAAGCTTGCCGCACAAGTCGGTTTGATGCGCGGTGACGAGAATCGGTATTTTCGCCCCAACGATGCAATTACGGTACAGGAAGCCATGAAGGTGTTGGTGGATGCTTGCGGTGCAAAAGTTTTGACCGAAGATAATTTTCCGGGAGGATATGTCAAGATTGCCAATCGTCTGGAATTGAATCAGGGGTTGTGTGCAGAACTTGACGGCAGTGATATTACCGTGCGGGATTTAGCGGTTGCGTGTTACAATGCCCTGCACACAGAAATTTATGAGCGGGTGTCTTATGGGGCAGAAGATTCATACATCCGTAAGACAACGGGAAAAACACTTCTGAAATACATTTTTCAGATTAGTATGACAGATGGCACGGTTACTGCCAACAGTATTACAGGGCTGACTGAATACGCGGGAAGCGGCGAAGGTACTATAAAGATTGATGAACTTTTGTATACCTGGGATGGTGTAGAAAATATACTTGGGCAAAAGGTTCGTGCTTATTATAAGGTGAAGGGAACCAGGAGGGAAATCTGTTATCTTGCTATTGCCGATGAAAATCGGGAGCTTATTGTTGAAGCAGAAGATATTATCGGTTATACCTATCCTTATCTTACCTATTGGAACGCAGAGAAGCAAAAGCGTGTTTCTGTCGGTACAGTTAATCTTATTTATAACGGTAAAGCTCTGCTGGATTATACCGATGCGGATTTGCATCCCCAAAAGGGTTACCTGAGACTGCTGGACAGTGAAGGTGACGGAAGCTATGAAACAGTATTTGTAGAAGACGTACAGACCTTATTCGTGAGCGGTGTGGATTTTTCTCAGAAAAAGATTTACAGTAACCTGAGCGGTATTGAAAGTCTGGATGTATCAGAGGGAACACTTCGGATTTACAACGGAAGCGGAGAAACTGCAGAGCTTTCTAATATTACAAGAAACAGCGTTATCAGTGTGACGCAAACAAAGCCCATACAAGGTGACCCCTATACGGTTCTGCGGTATTCTACAAAAACCATCATCGGAACCGTTGAACAGCTATATTTGGAGGAACAGGAAATTGTCCTGGAGGGTAACACCTATCAAAGCTCCGAGCAATTAGATATTACAGAACTGGAGGCTGGACTTTACGGAACCTTCTATCTGGATATCTATGATGAAATTGTTTACTTTTCGGCAGAAGGAGAATTGCAGTACGGCTATCTTATGGCACTACAGGAGACCGGAGTGTTCGGTGCTGCATATCAGGTGAAGCTTTACAATGTTGCACAAAATGAATTTGAGATTTATGAGCTTGCGAAAAAGCCTGTTTTCAATAAAGAAAGCATGGAAGCGGAAAAGGTTGCCAAAAGCACACTGATTTACGACAGCACAAAGAAGGCTTTGATACCGCAGATGATTCAATTTGCTCTTGACAGTGATGGGCGTATACAGGAAATCCTGACCTGCGATGTGAAAAAAGATGAGTTTGCCAAAATGGAGAATGTGTCTAACGAGAGAAAACTGCAATATCGTGCCAATAAGGTGAATGCGTTTATAGATACCAAAGACGGAGGTCCTCTGTTCTATACAGATGCGGATACAAAGTTTATCAACATTCCCAAAACAGATGCAACCGATGAGGATAGTTATTTCCCGATTGCGATGGAGCATGATGAATATTATTATCTGGATGAGGTTTATAAAGACGGAGCCGACAGTTCTATCGGCAAGATTGCGGTGCGAATCAGCGATGCTTCAGCAAGTGCAGCTGTCGAGTGGGGAGAGCCGGTATACATAGTGACAGAAGTAGAACAAACCTTGATTGACGGTGAGGATGCCTATGTTATTTACGGCATGTCAACCAACGGTGATGCTTCAGTACAGGTAAAGGAAAGAGATTTATTTGAGACAGCGAAATCATTGCAGCGTGGTGATTTGTATCGGTATGAGCTGAACCAGAAAACAGGGGATGCACTTTTACTGGAGAAGCTTTTTGACCATGAAAAGATGCAGATGGTAAAAGGATTTATGAAGGGAATTAATCCCTTTGGAAGTGCTGAGGATTCTACTACCAAGAGGGTTGGATTTATCAATGAGCTGCATTTGATACATGGTAAAGTGATGAGAACCACAGACAAAGGAACATTTTTAACCGTGTGTCCCTATCTGTATGAAATTACGGATAATGTAGTCACGGGCATCGGGGATTTGAGCACGGTATTGACCGATAGGATAACCTACAGGGCATCTGTATATTCGGTGATTGTTTATGAAAGCGAGAAAGATAGAGTTTCCGTAGGCTCGTATTACGGCGATATTTTGGACGCAGAGAGTACTGCCGAAGGTTCTGAAGTTGTGGTTTATTCCAATTGGTCAAATCCGAGATGTATTTTTGTATATAAATAAAATTTTTAAATAAAATTTTTATAAAGGGGAAGATACTATGAAAAAAAGTTTATGGAAAAGAGTATTGGCAGGGGTAACCTGTCTGACACTGGCAATCGCAGCATCCGGTTGTACGGAACAGTCGAAAAACAAAACGTCTTTAGAGGATGATGAAAGTCAACCTTATGAGATTGTATGGTATTATGTGGGGTCTGCAAACAATGCTGATTTGGAAATGGTGAACCAAAAAGTCAATGAATATGTAACAGAAAAAATCAATGCCACTGTAAAAATGACGCCGCTGGATTGGAGTCCGTTTTATACCAAGATGGAAAATATTATGTCGTCCGGGGAAAAATATGACTTGCGTTGGGTCAACGACAGTCTTTATCAAACAGCAGTGTTTAAGGGCGCATTCATTGATTTGGATGAATTGTTAAGTACTTATGCTCCTCAAACGAGAACGTTGCTGGGAGAAGATTTTATCAATGGTGCGAAGATTAACGGCAAACTTTATGGTGTTCCTGCCAATAAAGATAAGGCACATTCGACCTCTATCTTTGTTCGTAAGGATATTGCTGAAAAATACAATTTGGACTTGACTCAGGTTCATAATTGGGGGGATATGTATCCGCTCTATGATGTAATCCGGGACAATGAACCGAGTATGCGTGTCTATGGAATGGGAAACAGTGCTTCTCCCTGGGATATTACGGATAAGAAGGATGATTTGGGCGGCAATGGTCTTGTCGGTTTTATAGAAGGAAGCGATAAGGTTCAGAATCTGTTTGAAACCGATTTGTATCGTGAGTGTATTACTACTGCAAGAGAGATGTATCAGGCAGGCTACATATACAAAGATGTTGCAGTCAATGACAGTACTTCCGATATGCGTAAGCAAGGCAAGGTGTTTGCGTACGCGCGCAGCAGTAACCCGGGTGTATTGGCGGAACTGAACGCATCGTATGGATATGAGTGGGTAGAGATTTCGCTTTCCGATCCGGTTTATAACGCAAGCGATTGTCAGGGGTCTATGATGGCAATTCCTGTTTCTTGTAAGAATCCCATTCGCGTTATGAAGTTTATTGAACTGCTCAATACTGATAAATATTTAAATAACCTGATTAACTTCGGTATCGAAGGCGTTCACTATGACAAAGTCGGCGAAAACCGCATTGCACTGAAAAAAGATTCCGGTTATAAAACCAATTCCATGCAGTGGGTATTTGGTAATACCTTTATCAATTATCTGTATGAGGGTGAAGCTGATGACAAATATGAAAAACTGGCTGAATTCAACGAAGAAGCAAAAGCCTCTCCTTATCTGGGATTTGTTCCCAATTTGGAAAGTGTGAAGATTCAGGTTTCTTCCTGTAACAATGTGGTCAATGAATACGGGGAGGTATTGGAATTTGGCGCTGCGGATATTGATGAGGTGCTTCCTGCATTCCAGCAAAAGCTGAAGCAGGCAGGAATTGATGAGATTGTTGCTGAGGTTCAGAAGCAGTATGATGAGTGGAAAGCAAACAATCAATAAAAACTGAGAAAATAGAAGAAGGAAGGGCAGGATATGCTGTTTAAGAAAGACAAAACCCCTCAGGTACCCGGCTTAAAGCAAAGCTGGACTGAAAAATATGCCTTTTATCTAATGATGCTGCCGGGTATTGTATTGTTAATTCTTTTTCAATATTTACCGAAGGTGGGTATTATTCTGGCATTTAAAAACTATCGTTATGATTTGGGAATTTTGCGGTCACCTTGGTGCGGACTTGAAAACTTTAAGTATTTTTTCAAAACCCCCGATGCATGGATCATCACCCGAAATACGCTTCTGTACAATTTAGTATTTATCTTTCTGGGGTTGGTTCTGGCAGTGGCGATGGCAATTGCCTTGAATGAACTTACCGGAAAATATACCAAAAAGGCGTACCAGACCATTGCATTGATGCCGCACTTTTTGTCTTATGTTATTGTAGCATATCTTGTGTTTTCTTTGCTCAGTACCGAAGATGGTGCCTTAAACCGCTCCATTCTGCCTGCACTGGGAATTGAACCGAAGAATTGGTATGGAGAACCGGGTTACTGGCCGTTTATTTTGACCTTTGTGAAAATGTGGAAGACGGTCGGCTATAATAGCGTTGTGTATCTGGCGGCAATTGTTGCAATCAGTCCGGAGTATTACGAAGCGGCACAGATTGACGGTGCCAACAGGTGGCAACAAATCAAGCATATTACGCTGCCCGGAATCCGTACGATGATGTCCATTATGACAATCATGGCATTTGGCGGAATCTTCAATGCGGACTTTGGTCTGTTTTATCAGGTGCCGATGAATTCCGGATTGCTGCAATCCACGACTTCTGTTTTGGCGACTTATATTTATAACACTATGGGTGATGTTGGCTTCTCAACGGCAGCCGGTGTATATGTTTCTATTGTTGGATTAGGTATGATTTTGATTACCAATGCCATAGCGAATAAGATTGACCCGGAAAGTGGACTGTTTTAAGCTTGTCAGTTTAGGATGAAAGGAGAAATGGGCTATGAAGATTTCGACACAGCACACGGATGTGCTTAATAGACGTGGCAAGAAAAAGATAAAGCAAGGAAGCGTTGGGCAGAAGAAGCATTGGTTTCTGCATCTGATATTTATCCTTTTGTGTTTGATTTTTCTTTATCCGGTGGTGCTTACGATTATTGTTTCTTTTACCGATGAGGCCGCCATTGCAAGCAATGGTTATCAGCTGATACCTGCGAAGTGGAGTTTGGAAGGATATCGTTATGCGATACAGAATGCGGGTATCCTGAATGCATATAAGATTACCATTATGTCAAGTGTTATAGGTACTGTTTTAAGTGTTTTGGTGATGCAGTTGTATGCATACCCGCTTTCCAGAAAGGACTTTAAGCATAAAAGGGCATTTACATACTTTGCGTACTTTTCTACCTTTCTGTCCGGCGGTCTGGTGCCCTGGTATATCGTTTGTACACAGATTCTTAAAATTGGAAATACATTTTGGGCATTGGTATTACCATCCTTGATGACCCCGATGTATATCATCATTTTGCGTACCTTTATTTCCAGCAATGTACATTCGGAAATGCTGGAAGCAGCAAAAATTGACGGAGCAGGAGAGCATCGTATTTTCTGGCAGATAGTTATGCCGCTTTCCAAGCCGGGACTTGCAACTATTGCATTGTTTCAGCTGTTGGCGTATTGGAATGACTATTATCTGCCCATGATGCTGATTACGGAGGATTCTCTTTATAACCTGCAGTATTATTTGCAGGTTATGTTCCAGAACATTGAGATACTGACAAGTGGTATCCTGGGAAATAATGCTTCTGTAAATATGGCAGATATACCCAAAGAAGCAACCCGTATGGCAATGTGTGTATTGACCATGGGGCCGATTTTACTTGTTTATCCGTTTTTCCAGAAGTATTTTGTAAAAGGGTTAACCATTGGAGCCGTAAAGGGGTGATTCTATGAAAAAACATATGACATGGATTAGTATCTTTTTGATATTGTTAATATCCTTGACTAATGTTTCAGCTCAAACCGTATATTTCCGTAAGGGTTTTTCAGAGCAAGAAGTTATTCCCTATGCAGAAGATGCAATAATTTTGCGGGCAGGAAACAATGAATGTTATGCTTATAATCTCCGAAAAAGTCTTTCGGATTTGAATAAATCATTAGTTGCCTATATACAAGATAACAAAATGTATGCTCCTGTACAGTTTATACTTGAACAGCTTGGATTTTCAAATATTGAAAATCAGGGAGAGGTCATTTATGCAAAGTATAAAGAACAGGAGTACCGATTTGGTATTTCGGACAGTGCGGTAAGCTGTGAAATCAATAATGGTATTCTATGCGGAGATATAGAGAGTATAGCCTCCCATATAGGTATGGGTTATCTGTTAATAGATGACGTAGCCATTATATCACCGAAAATGTCCGCAGACACAGAAATACCTGAAAATGTTTTAAACATAATAAAGGAACGATTAAATTATCGTTGGGATAATGTATATCTTGGTTCATTAGGATATGTGACCGGAATGATTGTGCACCCTAAAAATCCTGAGTTGCTTTATTGCCGGACAGACGTTGGGGGAATGTATCGATTTGACAGAGCGAATAATCGCTGGATTCAGCTATTACACACCTTGCCTTATGAGGATTGTAATTTGGCAGGAGTCCGTTCCATTGCTATCGACCCAAATGATGACAGAATTCTTTATGCGGCATGCGGTTCAAGTCCGGATAATGAGCCTTGTGATATTTTAAAGTCTACTGACCGTGGAGAAAACTGGGTTCGTATGGAATTTAATAAATCCTTCGGCGGTAATAAGACAGAAGCGCGTCTTTCAGGAGAATGCCTTGTGGTTGACCCCAATGATTCCAATACCATTTTTTGCGGAACCTTTTATGAAGGATTATGGGTGAGCCATGATGCAGGCATCAGTTGGGAACAGATTGATACTGTTCCGAAAGAATCTAAGGTAGCAGGCGGTATTTCTTTTGTGTACATAGATTCCGGAAAGACAAATGAAGACGGACGAAGTACCACAATTTACGCTGCTGCTTGGGGAGAAGGCGTATATGTCAGTAATGATGGCGGCAGAAGTTTTACATTAATACCAGATTCACCCAAAATTGCAAATCGTATGGAGATGGTAGGAAATAAGATTTATATGTCTGCCACAAATGTAAAGGATTCTACAGAATATACAGGTGGATTTTTCATCTATGAAAAAGGAAAATGGAGAGATATAACTCCTGTTCATGACGGCTTTATATCGGCAACCAATGCATTTTTAATAGATAGGAACAATCCAAATTATATTCTTTTGAATGCTGCACCGTACAGACAGACAAATTTTTTCCGTAGTTATGATGGAGGAGAAACTTGGGAATATGTAACTAACTTGCGTAATGCCCCGTGTATGCTTCAAGACCCTTATGACGAAGACGGATTTTGGTATCCTTATGGCGGAGGAATATATTATTTTTCTGATATGTATGCAAATGCGACAGATTTTGTTCCGGTAAGCAGAGATACCGGCGTAGAAGAACTATGCGGAGAACAAGTCCTTTCATCGCCGGCTCAGGAGGCACCGTTGCTGTTGAGTCAGGTTATGGACTGGGGTATGATGATGAATAAGAGCAGACTTGATGTTAAGGCAGAAATTGTTAAACCGCAGATAGGTGAAGGTAGCGGTATTGATTTCTGCGAATCTGACCCATCATTGGTCTTCCATGTTGGACTAATCGGACGAGTTGATGTAAGTACTGGATTTGCATCCGTGTCAACAGATTATGGAAATACTTTTACAAGATTGCCGTGGAACACATGGAGAGTTATTGACGGAGCAGTTTCTGCAACCAAGCAGGAAAATGGCTATCCTATTTTGATGATGCTTTCGGCAACCACCACAGGTACTGCCAAAGTGACCGATCAGGACAGGGAAAAATCAGGACTTTACAGATCTCTTGATTTTGGTCAAACATGGGAAAAAATGAATGATATAGATTCATACAGCACTAATTCATGGCATTTTGACGATTTTCGTCTTGCCTCGGATAGAGTTGACGGTAATACTTTTTATTATACACATAACAATGATTTTTATGTAACGACAGACGGCGGAGATACCTGGGCAAAAAAATATACATTCCCTATAAGTACATCCGACCCGTTTATAAAGGCAATTCCCGGCGTAGAGGGTGGTGTTTGGTATAGACATAATGCTTGTATTTATGTGAGTTATGATAAAGGTGAAACGTGGTCAACCCTTGAAACTGTAGAAAAACCTATCGCTTTTGGATTTGGTATAGGTAATCCTAAAAGTACTGTTCCTGCAGCGTATGTAGCCGGATATGTTGACGGTATATGCGGTGTGTTTATGTCTGACGATTTGGGAAAAAGCTGGAAAAGAATAAATGATGACAGTTTTAACCTGGGAAATGATGCCGTAGATGTTTGCGGTGACCGCATTATGTACGGAAGGGTGTTTGTATCGACCGCAGGAAACGGGGTTTTATATGGGCAACCAATCTTAATGGATGATTTTCCCCCGGTGATTTCACTTGATATGGAAAGCTCTGATGAAGAACGTAGCCCTGAATATGCAGTAAATACTAAGGAATTTATTATCAGCGGAGCAGTTAATGAAATGGCTGAGGTAAAAATAAACGGCGAGAGTGTAGCGGTTGACGGTTATAATCGTTTTGCCTATTCAGTGATATTACAAGAGGGTGAAAATCGCTTTCTTGTGGAAGCACAGGACCCATCAGGGAATTTCGCTGAACCCGAAGAATTAATGATACGTTATCTGCCGAATTATTTAGGGGTAGAGTATACAACAGATACTGAATTGATTACAAAAGATGGGCAAATTTCTATTACGGGACGAACAGTGGTGCCGGCTGAAATATTTATGGCAGATACCAGTGTGCGTACTGATGAAAACAATCGGTTCACTCTAAACTATACTATTTCTGAGGATAAAGATTTCAATGTCTATGCCGTTGATGATAAAGGGGTTCGCTCTGAACCTGTGACTTTTCATACCATATATGATACTCAGGTTCCGGTGCTGACAATAGATGAAATTCCATCAGTGACAGAGCGCAGTTCTTATATTTTGCAGGGAACCATCAGTGAACCGGGTGAGGTTCGCGTTAATGGAAAAACTGTTACAGTAAAGGATGATTTGAGCTTTTTTACTCCAATTAAATTGGAAAAAGGAGTAAATTCGGTTCGTGTTCAGGCGCGGGATTTGGCGAAGAATGCTACAAAGCCGGAAATTATTTCGTTGGTATATAAGCCAAAAGCAAGTATCAGTACGGCAACATTGTCATCAACACCAAAGGCTGATAACTTTGTGTTTGATGGCAATGTAGACGAATGGGATTTATCCAATTATTGTGAGAAAGTTATGATTGGTAGTTGTAACAACGTAATGATGTTCAATACTATGTGGGATGAAAATTATCTTTATGTTGCAATAAAATGTATTGATGACGTTGTCTATAATGCCAAAAATTCTACCGATGACGACTGTCTGGAAATCTATATAGATGGCGGGAATGAAAAGAAAAAGACATATGATGGCAACGACAAGCAATTGCTATATCCTGTAGAGAATAAGACTATTAATGAAAATTATATCTATACCATCAATGAAGATGGATATTGTGCTGAGGTCAGAATTCCCTGGAGTGATTTTGGGGTAATCGCAAAGAGCGGCGTAAGTATCGGTTTTGATATTGATGTTGTGGATAATGACGGACTTTATGAGGATGGAAAAAGAAGCGGTGTTCTGGGTTGGAATGGAACAGGTGACAACTGGAAGGATACAAGCTCGTTTGCAACATTGACATTAAATTAAGATTGGAGGCGTAGCTTATGAAAAAGAAATGGATGGCAATAGTATTTTTTGCGGCAATCTTTTGCTCGTTATTTGTTGTTGCGCACGCGGAGGATAGTAGTGTATTAAAAGAAAGAAATATCTTTTATTCCAATACCAAAAAAGATGCGGAGTGCAGTATTTGGATTGATAACGACCATAAGAATTATGCATCCTTTGTCAATTCCGGGATTGAGATGCACAGTGACGGCTATGCCATGAAGGTTCAATATAATGGCGTGGGAAAAACAGGAGTCCAGCTTATTCGTCCTGATGATGCAGTATGTGATATTTCTTCATACAAGGAAAATGCATATCTTAGTTTTTGGATGTACATTGAAACAAACTCTACGGTAGAACCGGACGCCAGAAATCTGTCCGTTTGCTTGCGGAGTACGCAAGCTACGAATTATGCAATGACCGGTTACTATAATCTGTCATCGGATATTCAGGCAGGGCGCTGGCATCATATTTTAATTTCTGTGGATGAAATGGGGATTGATACCAGCAGAGGCGAGATTGATTTTAGCAAGATTTACCGGATTGACCTGAAGCGTAGCTCTGCAATTGAAGAAGATTGGAACGTTTACGTGCAGGACATTTGTTTTTATGAAAAAGTTGATGGCGCAGAAGCTTCGGTGACAGAAAGCGGTATGGATGCTGCAACCGGTATGTTTTATGCAAAGCTTCAATTTTCTAAAGAGATGGATGCATCGTGCATGACTGCGGAGCAATTCTCATTGGCAGATGTTGTGTGCAGCAGGATGAATTATGATGCAGCAGAAAAGACGGCATTGCTATTCTTTGATGTTATGCCGGAAAGAAAAAAGAACGTTATCTTATGCTTGAGCGATCAGGTTGTGGATGTGGACGGACTCACCCCGAAGGTGACGGAATTTACCATGAGTCTTCCTGTGTCACAACCGCAGACGGCAGTGATGATAACGAAAACGCCGTATGTTTCCGGCGGAAAAGTTTGTTTTGAGGGTGTTGTACACAGAATTTATGAAGATGCGGCACAGAACAGAAATGTAACGGTGTTTACCGCAATTTATCAGGATCAGCAGTTGATTGCGTCGGGGTTTGAAAGCTATGGGGAGCTTGCGTGGAAGGCAGAAAAGGAGATAAAGCCGGAGCTGCTCTTGCCGGATGGGATAACTGTAGAAAATCTTCGTGCAGAAATCTATATTCTTGATACAGCAGAAAACGGAAGACCTCTGGCAGAGGTTTTGGAGTATGAATTGTAGGATTTGAGACAAACAAAGACGGTGCGGAAAGGAACTTTTATGGCTATGCGATTTCAAAAATTGATTTTTGGATTAGTCATCCTGTTATGCATTTTGGGGAGCAGTTCAGTGTTTGCAGAAACCTGCGAAAGCCTGAATGAGGACTTCAATCAATGGACCGGAAGCTTTACAGGCTCATCCGGTTTGAGTGAGGATTTTTCCTGTACACCCATCAGGATAGAGGGTGATGCGAAAGCGGAAGCGGTGACCGGAAAGTTTGAAAAGAGCATGGAGGATACCTCTTGTTACCTGGGGGTATTTCATCCATCTGCAGTGACAAGTGCTGCCAATCCATATATTGCTATGATACCCAGGAGTGACTTTCAGACCGGAGAAAATGGTGTTGCAACATTAGAATTTGATTTTGCAACAGAAGCGTTCAACAATTCCGTCAATCCGCAAATCAATGTCGCCGGACATTTCTGGACAACATCTCAGGATTTGTCCGGAGAAGCAGGGTATCAGTACACCATGTACGATAATTACGGGAAATATGAAATCAGCGGAAAGGTGTTTTCGTATCTGGAAATCTACAAAAACTGTATTACCGTGTTTGGAACCGAATATCCGTTGCTTACGGATTTGTCCGTGAAAAAGTGGCATCGTTTATCCTTAAAAGTATATGCGGATAATACTTATACTTTAACCGTGGACGATGTGTTGATTGCTTTGCGTGAAGAGATGGCATCCTTTAGTATACGCTATCGTTATAAAAATACTGCAAATCAAAACGTGGATATTTACCGCACAACGTCTTATTTCCGAGGATTCAAAGAGGTATGGTTTCAGTATCGCGAGGATAAGGAGTGCACCGAAGAACAGGGGTATTATCTGGATAATGTTTCTGTTACTACCGCGGATGCGGATGTACAGGATGCATACCGGTATCCTTATTGCATTACCGGTGTTGAAACCTACGGAAGCCGCATCCTGGGACACGGACTTGCGGGAGGGCGAACCATTCAACGAATTTACTTAAAGAAGATGAAAGCTACCCAAAAGCCCCTTCAGGTTTTGGCGGCATTGTATCGGGATGGAAGGCTTCTGGATATTGCTGTCAGCAGTTTTTCTGACCCAAAGATGGCACAGTATGAGGACGAAAGTCTTGTATTGGGAGAGAAGCTGATACTGCCGGAGGATATTTCCGGATGCAGTTTCAAGATTATGCTTTGGGAGGACGGAGTATTGACTCCCCTGGCGAATGTGTTCTCTTTGGATGAAACGTCAGAAGCTTCGCCTGTGGTGTATACGCAAAAGGGGTTTTCCGAGCCGGAGGCAGCTGCTTATGCAAAAGGCGCAGTGATTTTGCGTGCCGGAAACCACCAATGCTATGTGGACAACATACGAATGAGCTTTCAAGAGGGAGACAGCAGTGTAGTCGCATATCTCAAAAATGGAAGAATGTATGCACCGGCGATATTTATGCTGAATGCCCTTGATTTTGAGAACATTGCAGAAACGGATGCCGGTGTTACCGCATACAAAAACGGAACGTATTGCGTACTCAGCGTAGAAGGTGACGGTATCGGCTGTGAATATCTGAATGGTGTTTTATACGCAGACGTAAAAGAACTTGCCCAAGCGGCAGGAACCGGATATCAGCAGGCAGAGAATGTGGCAATTGTATCGCAGTCGGTGGATGAGGATGCAAAGGTTCCTGACGATGTACTGGAGCTCATCTGCCAGAGACTTGCATACAGGTGGAACAATGTTTACCTTGGTTCCCGTGGTTATGTGACAGGATTGGTTGCACATCCCCAAAAAACAGGACTTATTTATGCCCGTACCGATGTGGGTGGGATGTACCGGTATCTTCCTGAGCGCGGTATATGGAAACAGCTTATGACTGCCATTCCGCTGGAGGATGAGAACTTGCTGAGTGTTCGCAGTGTTGCACTGGACCCGAATGATGAAAATGTGGTTTATGCGGCTTGCGGCGGCAATGACACGGAGACTCCGGCTGATATTTTAAAATCCGTGGATCAGGGAGAAAATTGGGTCAGATTGCAATTCAACCACGGCTTTGGAGGCAACCAGGATGAATCCCGCCTTGCGGGGGAATGTCTTGCAGTAGACCCCAATGATTCTGACACGGTGTATTGCGGAACACATGCAGACGGCTTTTTTGTCAGCAGAGATGCAGGTGTTCACTGGAAGCAGATAGCCTCAGTTCCTCACGGAACATCGGTGAAGGGCGGGGTCTCCGCTGTATGTATTGACGCTGAGACCACGGATGACTATGGACGTAGCCAAAATATCTATGTGGCGGTCTGGGGCGAAGGTATTTACGTTAGCTGTGACGGCGGAGATACCTTTACAGAACTGGAAGATGCACCCAAGCTTACCTGTCGCATGGAAAAGGTTGACGGAAAGCTATATGTATCGGCAACGGATGTGCAGGATTCTGACGAGTATACCGGCGGATTCTTTTGTCTGCAAAATGGGGTTTGGAAAAATTTAACCCCCAAAGCAGCAGACGGCTATACCTATACCAATGCTGCCAATGCTTTTATGATTGATAAAAACAATCATAACATGATTTATCTGAACGGGGCACCCTACCGCCAAAAAGCACTGATGCGAAGCACCGATGGCGGTGAAAGCTGGGAATACCTTGCCCAGCTGTTCAATGCTTCCTGCCTGCTGCAGAATCCTTTGGATGAAACGGGAATCTGGATCTCTTACGGAGCAGGCATTGGGTATATTTCCAATATGTATGATACAGCAGACAATATTCATATCGATGCTGCAAATAACGAATACTGCTTTGACAGGGGTGTAGAAGAACTGGTCTGTGAAAAGGTCTTATCCATACCATCGGAGAAGGCACCGTTGCTTTTGTCGCAGGTCATGGATTTTGGCATGATGAAAAGCATTGCCCTGGAGGAACCGGCAGAGGTATGTACTCCTCAAATCGGAAACGGAAGCGGTATTGACTACTGTGAAGCAGACCCGTCTATTGTTCTTCGCACGGGTATCAAGGGCAGAGTCAAAGATTCTACAAGCACCGGAAATGCAGCGATTTCCGATGACTACGGCAATAGCTTTACCACGCTTTCCGCTTGGGGAACCACACCCATCATTGATTGTGCAGTCGGTGCCCAAATCCAGGAAAACGGGTATCCCATTTTACTGATTTTAGCGGCAACCACCACAGGAACTGTAGAAGTGACCGAGGAGGATACAGAGAAATCAGGACTGTACCGTTCTATGGATCTGGGAAAAACATGGGAAAAGCTGACCAATATGCCAGATTATATCACCAATAAATGGGGGTTTGATGATTTTCGCCTTGCCGCTGACCGCGTAGACGGAAATACTTTTTACTATACCAATAACGGTGCGTTTTATGTGACAACCGACGGCGGAGATACATGGACGCAAACCAGGACCTTTCCTAAAAACGCAAATCCGTTTATCAAAGCGGTTCCCGGAATTTCCGGTGCCGTCTGGTATAAGGCTGCAGACGGGATTTATGTGTCCTATGACAAGGGCAGTACATGGAGTTGTCTGGAAGGATTAGTAAGCCCTGTGTCCTTTGGGTTTGGAATTGGCAAAGAGGGACAGGCGGATAAACCGGCGGTATACGTTGCGGCAACCATAAACGATGTATATGGGGTTTATCTTTCTGATGATTTAGGGCAGTCATGGCGAAGAATCAATGATGATGCCAATGGTGCAGTTGGATATGTCAATGATATTACCGGAGACAGTCGCGTATACGGCAGAGTGTTTCTTTCCTCTGCCGGTGCCGGAGTTGTTTACGGTCAACCCATTGAAGAATCATATAGTAATCCATAGAAAGGCGAGAGGAGAGAAAATTTTATGAGAAAAACGTTAAAAGGATTGGTAACCGTTGGTATGGTGTTGTTGCTTATGACCGGCTTTGACACCGCACTGGCGCAGCAGACAACCGTAACAGAGGACTTTAATGGCTGGACGGGATCGTTTGGGAATGAGGAAAGCACCACAGACGGATTGAATACTATAGATTTTGCATACACGCCGAAGCAATTCAGCAATGAGTATGTTTATGGTAAATCTGTAAAAGAGAAGGATGGCGACAATGCACTTTTTCTCGGTGCAAAGTTCCCTGTCCGTGGGGAGGAAGACAGCATTCCTGCTCAGGTAAAGCCTTATGTGGTTATGAATACCGTCAAGAAACAGGACATTGGAGAAAAAGGAACTGCGATCCTTGAGTTTGACTTTAAAATTGATAACTTTTTTGAGCATTCCGGAAAAGTAGGTAATGTTAACTACAAAAGTCAGCCCTTCAGTATTTCCGGAGAATTTTACACAACAGAATTTGATTTTGACACGGTAAAGGACAGTATAGACGGCTTTGCCTCAGTACTCACCGCTGACAGCGGCAAGTGGTTGGGTTATACCGACAGTAATAATAAGATGCAAAATTACAATTCCTATCTGGAAATCCAGAGCGCCAATAAGGTATCGGTATTTGGCACTGTGCATACGCTAAAAAAAGCATTGACCGAAGGCGAATGGCATCATTTGACGATGGCAGTGAACAGCGACAATACTTATACCCTGAGCATCGACCGTGAAACAGTGATTTATAATCAGCCAATCGGCGAAGATAAATTCAGAATCCGTTATACCTATACGGATACATCAGGTGCCCAAAAGAATTATGACGCTGCGACCAGCGGCGTTACCTCGTTCAGAGGATTTAAGTCTCTGTGGGTGCAATACTATGAGGATCCCTATTATACCGATGGAGAGCAGGGGTACTACATTGACAATGTTTCCATTACCGGCTCCGACAGCAAGCTTGGTATGACGAACTATGTATATTATGAGCCCTTTGATGGATGGAATGGGCATGCAGGAAACAAAAGTTGGACATCCAATGCAGATAGTAATGTAAGCGTATATCTTGACGGTGCCAATAACTATCCGGAACTTTCTGTACAAGGCGTAGATGGCAAAACTGCCGATTATCTCTCCATTATCTATACCGAAGATAAGCCGAGAGCTTATATGAATATGACAAGAAAGGATAAAACCGGCTGGTCAAACAGTGCAACAGGTGCAACAAAGCTTTCTGTTGATTTTGCCTTGAGTGATTTGGATTCCTCTGCATTTATTGGGGGTTACATTTTATACTATGATGAAGATGGTGAGGCACAGGAATTAAAATACCGAGACAACACGCAAGCCACCGGAGCGTTTATTAAGATTACCGGAACAACGGCATCAGCGTGGGGCAACACCACTAACTTAGAAACACCGTTGGAAACAAATAAGTGGTATACTGCAACGTTGTATATGAACGGTGACTATACGTATTCGCTTTATATTGATGATACAGCGATATTCCAGAATAAAAAAATTGTTTTCGATAATTTTGGCGATTTTTATCACAAAACCACCGATGAAACAATTATGCCGGACAATTTTCTGGGCTTTACACAGATCTGGCTTCAGCGCGGTGCCAAGAATGACAGTGCAAATGCAACTGTTTACTATGACAATGTACAGCTTGTGACGACGAATCAATATTACAGCGCGGACACCAGTTCTCAGGATAGCTTGTGGGCACAGGAGGCAGCCAATAGCCTGAAGATTTATACCACGCATGTGGAAAACGGTCTGGCACTGGATAGCATTGTTGCCATAAATGGTGCAGAAAATGTTGCGACCGTCACATGGGAATCCTCAAACCCCGATGTGATCTCCAATTACGGCGAGGTTTATCCCGTGGTAGGACAGGAGAAGAAGGTCACCATGACGGCAACAGTTACTTATCAGATGGCAAGTGTAACAAAGACCTTTGAGATCACAGTTCCCGCAGTGAACGCTTATACCATAACCGGTGTTAAAATTACCGGTGAGGATGGAATTGTAGATAATGCATTGGTGGGCGGCAAAACTGTTTCCGAGGTCTCTGTAAAACGATATACCGATTCCAATGAGAAAATTTATGTCATGACCGCCCTTTACAAAAATGAAATTTTGCAGGATATGACTGTGAATGAGATAACGCCGGAAATCGCACAGTACAGCAATGGCGATATTGCATTGGAGAAAGCCATTACCTTACCGGAGAATATCGACGGCTGTCGCTTAATGGTGATGATTTGGGAGGATATGACAGAACTGAAGCCTCTGGCAAAGGCGCTGACAGTAGAAAAACAAAAAAGTCAGATAACCATTTATACTGCCGGTGATTCTACGGTACAAACCTATGGTGCAACCGCAAAGCCGCAGGAAGGTTGGGGACAGAATATTGCAGCCTTTTTGACAGAGGAAGCGGCGGTAGATAACAGCCAGTCGATGGGCGGAAGAACCACAAAATCCTTTATTGCAGAAAAGCGTCTGGAAACGATTCTAAACAGAATTCAGCCGGGAGATTACCTCTTGGTTCAGTTTGGACATAACGATGCGAAAAAAGATGTTCAAAAAAGTTCTCTGGACGGCACCTATATTTCCAGAGGTACCAGCCTTGATGAATATCAATCCTATGCACGATATCTGGAGATTTATGTGGATGCTGCAAGGGATAAGGGCGCGAATGTAATTTTGATTTCTTCTGTGAATCGCGTGAAAGACCGAACCGGTGAGAACTTAGAGGGATATCCTGAGGCAATGCGTGCATTTGCAGCAGAAAAGAATGTCCCGATTCTGGATTTGACCGCAAAGAGCATTGAACTGCAAAAGAAATTGGATGCAGCCGAAATTGCGCCGGAAAATCTATATCTGTACTGGAGAGCGGGAGATACACGCTTTGATTTTGAGGGCAGTACTTTATATAAAAACACGGCAAATTATGCAGACGGCACGCACTTTAATTCCTATGGTGCAAAGTGTATTGCACAACTGATTGCAAAAGAATTAACGGCAATGGGAAGCCCGTTGTCACGGTTTGTGGATGAATCGACCTATTTTAATGTTCTTGAAGAAATGCCCACGCCGGTTTATACCAAATAAAATAAAAAGGTAAATGTTTATTAAAAATCCTGAAGGAGAAATAAATATGAAAATAAAATTGGCAAAAAAGGTACTTGCCGGTATGCTGTCGGCGTGTATGATTCTTGCATCAGGGATTGTGACGCCGGTAAGTGCGGCAGGAGAAGTAAGCCTGAATGAGAATTTTTCAAATTATGAAGGTAATGCAATTAAGTGGAGCAATCCAAATAACTATAGCGATGGAGTTCGTGTAGGTTATGCAAATGCAGTGGTAGATAACTTCCCTGCTGTTGCCGCAACGGATGTACTGGATGGCAGAAGCGGCGGCTATATGAAAATGGTAACTACTTCGGACTTTACTCGCCCTTATGTTTATATTTATTTGAATAATGATACCAATGGCTGGGATCAGACTTCTGCACAAAAAAGTGTATTATCAATAGATTTTGCACTTTCTGCTGCGGATGTTCCTCTCTTTATTGGCGGTCAGCTTGCGTATGGGGAGAGTTTTCTGAAATACAGAAATTCTAGTGGCACTGTACTTCCGTTTTTGCAGATTTCTTCAACCTCTGCAACCGCTTGGGGAAATACTATTACATTAAAGGAAACCTTGTCTGTGAACAAATGGCATACAGCTAAGTTGTATAGCAACGGAGATAAGACCTTTACTTTATACATTGATGATACTATTATTTTTGCAAACCAAGCATTTAATGATTCAGGCATTAACTATCTTAGTGGTAGCACATCGGTCACTGCACCTACAACATTTGAAGGTTTCTCGCAATTATGGTTGTATTGTGGATCAGCAAAAGAGGCAGATAAGAGTATCTATTATGACAATCTCTCCCTTTCTGTGGAAGATGGACATTTTGCCGGTTTGTATACAGAGGATTTTTCCACTTACGAAGGCGGTTTGATTCAGGGAAATTGGAAAACAAATGACGGATACGATGATGTAACCGCTTACATCAATGGAACAACGGATACCTTCCCAACGGTTGCATCTGTCACGTCGACAGGCGCAATTGACGGAAAGACAGAAAGCTTTTTGCCAATTTATTATACCAGTGCCAACCCAAGAGCATATGTAGGCTTATCGCCGGCAGATAAGGAAAACTGGGCAAGCAGTGCAAGCGGAGCATCCAAACTTTCAGTAGATTTTGCGCTAAGTGATACAGGCTCTCCAATTTATATCGGCGGATATGTTTTGTATTATGATGAAAGTAAGGAAATTAAGCCGTTGATGTATCGAGATAATACCCAAACAATGGCTGCAATAATGAAGATTAGCGGAACCGAAGCAGAAGCATGGGGAAACAGCGTAACATTGGGAACAACATTGGAAACAAATAGGTGGTATACTGCAACGATGTATATCAACGGAGATAAGACATTCTCTATGTATATTGATGACACACCTGTATTTGTAAATACAGCATTTAATAATACGAACAGAGAGTTTTATGAAAAAAACAGCGAAACTACTGTTACCCCTGGAAACTTCATTGGGTTTACAGAGCTTAGATTTCAGCGCGGTACCAAGAATGATACAGCTAAGGCGGTCTACTACGATAATATTTCCTTGAGCAAGCAAAATTCATATTATGTAGCAGATACATCTTCAGAAGATTTGGTGAAAGTTCAGGCAGCTGCAGATGCACTTCAAATTTACACAGAACAGGTTGAAAACGGTCTTGCTTTGGATTCATTGGGATTAAACGAAACATCAATAACATGGAAATCATCTAATACCTCTGTTATTACTGATAAGGGAATTGTATATCCTTGTATAGGAGAAGAAAAAACTGTTACAATGACGGCTACAGTTACATTGAACAGTACAAGTATAACAAAAGACTTTAAAATAACAGTTCCTGCTGTAAATCCCTACAAAATTACCGGCGTGAAGATTACAGGTGATGATGGCATTGTTGATAATGCTTTGGTTGGAGGAAAAACTGTTTCAAAGGTATCAGTGAAGAGATATAGTGAGTCTGCAGATAAAATTATCGTTCTTACTGCGCTTTATAAGCAATTTGACGATTATAAAGAATTGAAAGACGTTAAGGTAAATAAAGTTGCTCCTGCAATGGAGCAATATGCTTACGGCGATATTGAACTGACAAACAAGATTACTCTCCCTGAGGACGTGTCTGATTACAAGCTTAAGGTTATGATTTGGGATAGTGCTTGGGCGTTGAATAACTTGGCTGACGATTATACAGTTGAACTGGAAGATAATAGTATCACTGTATACACTGCAGGCGACTCAACAGTGCAGACCTATTCCGCAAACTATGCTCCGCAAGAGGGATGGGGACAAAATCTTGCTGACTTTTTAATCAATACGGCAACTGTAGATAACAGTCGGTCGATGGGCGGAAGAAGTGCAAGAAGTTTCGTTGCTGAAGAACGTTTAAAGTATATTGCAGACAGGATTCAGCCCGGGGACTATTTACTGGTTCAGTTTGGACATAACGATGTTAAAACAGACGAAACGAAAAGTTCTTTGACAGGTTCGCCTATTATACGCAATACAACAATTAACGATGAGTATAATTCCTATGCGAAGTATCTGGAGATGTATGTAGATATGGCACAGGAAAAGGGTGCCAATGTGATTTTGGTTACTTCGGTAAACAGAGTTAAAGACAGAACAGGTGAAAACTTAGAGGGATATCCTGAGGCAATGCGTGCATTTGCAGAAGAAAAGAATGTCCCGATTCTGGATTTGACCGCAAAGAGCATTGAACTGCAAAAGGAATTGGATGCAGCCAAAATTGCGCCGGAAAATCTATATCTGTACTGGAGAGCAGGAGATATAAGATTTGATTTTACCGGCAGTACACAGTACAGCAATGTTTCAGATTATGCAGACGGTACGCACTTTAATGCATACGGCGCAAAATGTATAGCACAGTTGATTGCCAAAGAATTGAAGGAAATTGGAAGTCCATTGTCGAGATTTGTGGATGAAAGTACATATTTTGATGTAATCAATAATATGCCAAAACCATTATATGAATAAATAAAAGTGACCAATTTGAATTATGCCGGAGTTGCCTGATACGAAGGCTGCTTCGGCATATTTCGATTTTGAGGAGGTTCTACATGACAAAAGAATACTTTAACCAAAGAGTTAGGGAGGTTACAGAAAATCATCGCAAAGTAACCTCTCGTATAAACCAGAAAAAATTTAGCATCAATGGCATTTTTAATCGGTATGAATATCCGGTTTTAATGCGTGAGGATATTCCGCTGAAATGGAGATTTGATTATTCCTACGAGAGAAATCCCATGTTTTTGGAACGCATTCGTGTCAATGCGATTATGAATGCCGGTGCGATTTATCTCAATGGCAAATACGTATTGGTTGCCAGAGTGGAAGGCAATGACCGCAAGTCGTTCTTTGCAGTAGCAGAGAGTGATAACGGTGTGGATGGTTTTAAGTTCAGAGAAAAGCCGATAGTGCTTCCGCAGGTAGAAGAATTGGATATCAATGTGTATGACATGCGTTTGACACAGCATGAGGATGGATGGATTTATGGCTTGTTCTGCAGTGAGAGAAAGGATACGACTGTGGATGATACTTCTTCGGCAGTGGCAAAGTGCGGTATTGTACGAACAAAAGATTTGAATATCTGGGAGAGAATGCCGGATCTCGTATCTCCTAACCAGCAGAGAAATGTAACGTTGCATCCTGAGTTTGTGGATGGAAAATACCTGCTTTATACCAGACCCTCCGACGGTTTCATTGATGTAGGCAGCGGCGGCGGTATCGGTGTTGCTTTTGTGGATTCTATGGAACACGCTGAAATTACAGAGGAAAAAATTATTGACCCTAGAATTTATCACACAATCAAAGAGGTGAAAAACGGCGCGGGGGCAACACCCATTAAAACCAAAGATGGTTGGCTGCATATTGCGCACGGTGTGAGAAACCATGCCACTGGTTTAAGATATGTGCTTTATTGCTTTATGACTGCGCTGGATGACCCAACCAAGGTGATTTATCAGCCGGGCGGATATTTTCTTGCCCCCAAGGGTGCAGAACGTGACGGTGATGTATCGGGATGTATTTTCAGCAACGGCGCTATTGTAGATGATAAGGGGAATTTGTTTGTCTATTATGCTTCCAGTGATACCAGATTGCAGGTGGTTTCCACTACCGTAGAAAAGATGGTGGACTACTGCAAGAACACTCCTGAGGACGGATATAACACCCATGCCAGTGTAGAGAAAATTTGTAATTTGATTGACGCCAACCGGGAATTTTATACAGAATAAGGAGAAGAGAAATGCTGCGTGTAAAGG
>JAXJVM010000043.1:0-12058 GCA_036308515.1 Clostridia bacterium
CGGGAGTTCTCTCTACACGGAAGTCCCAGTGTGCCACGTGATCTTCAGGCAGGTTTGCCAGATAGAAGTGTGCACCCTTCTTTGCAGTGGTAAGGAATTCTTCTTCGCCGGTGACGCGGTAGCTCAAAGGCAGACCGTACAGTGCCCAGCTGGCACCTCTGGACCAAGCGGAGTCCGGGGCATGGCCCTGGCCACCGAAGGGTTCGATAAATTCGCCGGTTTCCGGGTCAAAGGAGCAAATGTGGTTCACCGAACCGTCAGGACGTACAAAGTAGTCTACCACGGTGTAGGCGTGTGCCTGTGCGATGTGACGGAACCGGGGATTGCCGGTTTCTTCGCTTGCCCAATAGAGCAGAGGCAGATTCATGGTGCAGTCTACGATTGCCCAGCCATTCTGTCTGTTCCATGCCTGAATAAAGTTACCGGCAAGGTTAAACCGGGATGCCAGATATGATGCTGCCTTCAGCATACGGCGCTTTGCCTCTTCGTTGCCGGTAATGCTGTAGTTGGCACCGGAGGATAACTGCCATAAAAATCCAAGGTCGTGATCAACTTCGTAATATTCGTCCAGAACGTGTGCCATGGCATCTTCTACGTTCTGCGCAATCTCCGCAAACTTCTTGTCCTCAGTCTGCTGATATGCCATCCACAGGATGCCTGCCCAGAAGCCGTTGGTCCACCACCGGGGTGCAGCGTTATCATATTTGCCCTCCTTGCAAACGTGAGGGAAGGTGGACATCTCCGGTGCGGTTTTGTCCAGCTTGTTTAAAATTCGTTTCATGGTATCTTCTGCCCATGCTTGATACATTGTTCATTACCTCCCTTGGGAAATTTCAGTAAGGTTAGTATACCAGAGATTTCCTCAAAGGTCAATAAAATTTGTTATACAATCGTGTCAAATTTTGTAAAAACTTCCACGCTTCCAAAATATGACAAAAGTTTTTGTTGCAATTTATCACAAAGTATGGTACGATAATAATGCTACAACGTTAATAACGATTTTTTCCTTAAATTTTATGATATCTAAGGAGCTTTTTACCTATTGGTAAAAATACGGACTCTTGAATCCTTAGATATAATTTAATGGATTAACGTTGTAGCAAACTAAAGAGTTACGTATTTTTCGTGCGTGGCTCTTGCGTGGCCGCGCATTTTTTATATCCAAAAACAAAGGAGCTTTTTGAGCAATACGGCAATCCGTACGAAAGTATTGTACAGTATGAATGTGAAAACCGCACACAGAGAAACTGCCTCCCTCAAACGAGGGAGGCAGTATTAGTTATCCTAACAGACTTTTGTACATTTCATCGTATTTCTTTGCCGAGGAGTTCCAGGAGAAGTCCGTTTTCATGGCACGCTTCATCAGCGGTACCCAGACCTCTTTGTTGGCAAAGTGATGCAGTGCCATACGCAGAGTGTGCATCATATCATGGGAGTTGTAGGGGTAAAAGCTAAAGCCGTTACCCTCCCCGGTAAACTCGTTGTAAGGCTGGACGCTGTCCTTAAGACCGCCGGTTTCCCGTACCAACGGAATGGTGCCATATGCCATAGAAATCATCTGGCTGAGGCCGCAGGGCTCAAACATGGAGGGCATCAGGAAGATGTCACAACCGGCATAAATCTTATGGGCAAGGTCGTTGCTAAAGGTAATGTTAGCAGAGACCTTGTCGGGATGAAACCAGGCGTTTTGCCGGAAAAGCTCCTCGTACTTAGCATCACCGGTTCCCAGCACCACCAGTTGAATATCCATGCTCATAAGCTCGCCCATGGCGTCGGCAATAAGGTCAAAGCCCTTCTGGTCAACCAACCGGGACACAATACCAATGACCGCCTTTTCGCCGTCTACGGGCAGTCCCAACTGCTCCTGCAGCCGGATTTTGTTCAGCTTCTTCTTGGAAACCAGATTTCTCAAATCGAAGTTTTCGTAAATCATGGGGTCGGTCTTGGGACTGTATTCAACGGTATCAATACCATTGATGATACCGTAAAGGCTATTAGATCGTGCCGCAAGCAGTCCGTCCAGACGTTCGCCGCCCATATGGGTTTTGATTTCTTCCGCATAAGTAGGGCTTACGGTGGTCACATAGTCCGAGTAGACAATGCCGCCCTTGAGCAGGTTGGCACAGCCGTGAAACTCCAGCTTGTCATCCGTAAAGAAGCTTTTATCCAGGGAGAAGAAGTCTGCCACAATATCCATGGAATAGATTCCCTGATATCTCAGATTGTGGATGGAAAATACCGTCTTAATCCCCCGATAGAACTCGTCCCGAACGAAGTATGCGTTCAGTAGTACCGGAATCATACCTGTCTGCCAGTCATGACAGTGAATCACATCCGGTCTGAAGTCCAGGGAACGCAAAATTTCCAGGCACGCCTTGTCAAAAAAGGAAAACCGCTCCAAATCATTCCACTTATACAGATAAGGGTCTCCAAAATAGTACTCGTTGTCAATAAAGTAGTAGGTAACGCCGTCCTTAACCAGCTCGAATACGCCGCAGTACTTCCGGCGCCAGCCCAAGGGAATGTACAGGAAAAACTTAAACTCCATCTGTTCCCGGTATTGTTGAGGTACGCAGCCGTACTTGGGCAGAACCACCCGAACGTCATGACCCAGCTTCACCAGTGCCTGAGGCAATGCTCCCAGCACATCTCCCAGTCCGCCCGTTTTGGCAAAGGGCGCAACCTCGGAGGAACACATCAATATTTTACTCATAGAACCGCTCCTTCTTCGTCAAAATGTTAGTAGATTGAGATATTCCCCCCCTTGTGAAAGGGAGGCGTCTGCAGCTTTGCCGCAGGCGGGGGAATTCAGGAAAAGGCTACACAACCGTGCCTTTTCCAATAACCATAGGATAGGTATCCTGCCCAATCAGCTTCTTACCGCTGCGCAGGACAACCTCCTTGTCAAAAATCACGTTTGCCATCATGCAATTGTCCATAATCTGGGAATTTTGCATCACAATACAGTTCTCTAAGGATGCTCCCTTGCCTACATGAACGCCACGGAAGAGAATGCAATTCTTCACGCTGCCTTCAATGACGCAGCCGTCTGCAACGATGGAATTGGAGACCTCGGCGCCTTTGCCGTACTTGGTGGGAACCGTGTCCTTCACCTTGGTATAGATGGGCATATCCGTCTTTAAGCCGAAAAGCTCATCGCGAGTTCCTTTGTTAAGAATTGCCAGGTTGGCATTGAAGAAGGACTTGATATCGTCAATCTTCAGATGTACGCCGGTATGTTCAAATGCACAGAGCTTCAGCCGATCCAGCTGCGGCAGGAAGATATCCTTGGAGATAAAGTGCTTGTTGTGAGCAACTGCATCATCCACCAGATCCATTAGCAAATCCTTGCGAATAATAAACATATGCATATAGGACAGATTGGTTTTCTGCTTTGCCGGGTATACGTGAATGTCCCGGATTTGTCCGGTTTCGTCTGCATCCAGCAGAATATGGCGTTTCAAATCCTGCTCGGGGATGTGGTCGATTTTATGATAAATCATGGTAACGTCTGCACCCTGCTCCAGGTGGTAGTCAAACGCCTTGTCATAGTCAATGTTACAAAGGGTGTTGCAGTCTGCAACCAGCGCATATTCCGGCTGACTCTTGGTCAGGTAGGACTTGACCCCGTGGATGATATCCACGCCGCCCGGTATCTTGTCGGAGCTGTCCCCGGTATCCTTAGACGGCAGAATGAAGAGACCGCTGTGCTTTCTGTCCATATCCCACGCCTTACCGGTGCCCAGATGGTCAGTCAGGGACTGGTAGTTGAAGGGGGTGGTGATTCCCACACTGGTAATGGCGGAATTGACCATGTTGGACAGAATAAAATCTATAATCCGGTAGCGTCCCCCAAAGGGAACGGCAGCAAGTGCCCGTTTGCTGGTAAGCTCGCCCATACTGACTTCCGGATTTTCAGCAAAAATGAGACCCAATAAATCGTTTTTCATCTTGTTTACACCTCTTCCTTCTTATTCCATGCTCTCGGTTACCATGGAGTTGACGGCAACCTTGACGCCTTCGCCGATGGTAATATCTGCGCCCAAAAGGGTAATGTCGGCACTGCAGATTTTGGTATTCACCCATGTGGTGTCAGCGGAATCGTCCAAGGAACCCACCACGGCGCCCTTGCCGATGGTGACCCCGGTTCCTACGATGGACTTATATACAATGGCGCCCTTGCCAATGGTTGCACCTGACATGATGATAGAGTCCTCAATCTTTGCGCCTTCCTCAATGGTGACGCCCTCAAAAATCACGGAATGATCCACTTCACCGGAGATTTCGCAGCCCTCGGTGATGTAGCAGTTGCGCAGTTTTGCCTCAGGAGAGACGTAATGGGGCGGCTTGACCGGGGTTTTGCTGTAAATGCGCCACTCCTTGTCGTTGAGCTTGCAGCCGGGATAGTCGTCCAGCAGCTCCATGTTTGCCTCCCACAGACTCTGGACGGTACCTACGTCCTTCCAGTAGCCGTCAAAGCGATGGGCAACCATTTTTTTACCGTCTGCCAGCATGGTAGGAATGATATTCTTACCAAAGTCGTTTTCCGAATCCGGATTGTTCTCGTCATCGGTGAGGTATTTCTCCAACACCTTCCAGCTAAAGCAGTACACGCCCATGGAGGCGAGGTTGCTCTTAGGATTTGCCGGTTTTTCTTCAAATTCCACAATATTCATGTCCTCGTCGGTGTTCATGATACCGAACCGGGAAGCTTCTTCCCAGGGAACTTCAATGACTGCAATGGTGGCATCGGCACCGGCTTCCTTGTGCTGGGTCACCATCTTGTTGTAGTCCATTTTGTAGATGTGATCGCCCGAGAGAATAACCACATACTTGGGATTGAATTGGGCAATGAACCCAAGATTCTGGTAGATGGCGTTGGCGGTACCCTTGTACCACTCGCCCTTTTCTGCCGAAGTGTACGGAGGCAGAACATAAACGCCGCCATTGCTGCGGTCCAGATCCCAGGACTGACCGCCTGCAATGTAAGTATTCAGCTCCAGGGGCTGATACTGGGTCAGAACCCCCACTGTATCAATACCAGAATGGGTACAGTTGCTCAGGGGAAAGTCAATAATACGGTACTTTCCGCCAAAGGGCACTGCGGGTTTTGCCACGCTCCTTGTTAATATTCCAAGTCGGCTTCCCTGTCCGCCGGCGAGAATCATTGCCACACATTCTTTCGCTTTCATAAAAATTACACTTCCTTAATTGGATTTACATTTTTGAGGTTGTGGGCGGATGCCATCCGCCCCTTAAGATTTCTTTTTCTTTGTCGGTGTCTTTTTCACCGTAACTGCCGGGATTCCGTTGTACTTCAGGTAAAAACCGGTAAGCGGCGGCAGAGTCAAGGCGATGGAATAGGGATAGCCGTTGGCGGCTTTCTTCTTTGCCTTTACCTTTTTGCTACCCTTGCCGTCACCGCCGAAGACTTTAGCATTGGTGGACAGAATTACCTCGTATTCACCGGGCTCCGGTACGCCTACCAGATACTTCTGCCGTTCTACGGGGGTGAAGTTCAGAATCACGGCGATGGATTCCTTGCCGGATGCGTCCTTCCGCAGGAAGGACAGTACACTGTTCTCTGCGTCCTCGGCGTTGAGCCACCGAAAGCCCTTCCACTCTCCCTGCTCTCGCTCGATTTCATAAAAGGAAGGGTGACTGCCATAGAAGTGGTTCAGCTCTGCTGAGAACCGCCGCAGCTTGGCATGGGATTCGTAGCCCTCCAGCATCCAGTCCAGCTGCTCAGCAAATCGCCATTCCACAAACTGCCCGAACTCGCCGCCCATAAACAGGAGTTTCTTGCCCGGATGGGCATACATAAAGGCATATAGCAGTCGCAGCTGTGCAAACTTCTCGTCATAGCTGCCCCACATCTTGTCAAGGAGTGACCGCTTGCCGTGTACCACCTCGTCATGGGAGAGCGCCAAAATATAGTTCTCCGCAAAGGCGTACATCATGGGAAAGGTCAGCTTGTTGTGGTTTCCCTTGCGGAACAGGGGGTCGCACTGCATATAATCCAGCACATCATGCATCCAGCCCATGTTCCATTTGAAGTTGAAGCCTAAGCCCCCTTCGTGTGCAGGTTTGGTTACACCGCCCCAGGCGGTGGATTCCTCTGCGATCATCAGGACGTTGGGACACCGCTCGAATACGGCAGAGTTCAGCTTCTGCAAAAAGTCAATGGCTTCCAGGTTCTCCTTACCGCCGTATTTGTTGGGGAGCCATTCTCCGTCCCGGCGGTTGTAATCCAGATAGAGCATACTGGAGACCGCGTCCACTCTAAGACCGTCCATGTGATACTCCTTCAGCCAGAATAACGCGTTGGAAATCAGGAAGGAAAAAATCTCCGACTTGGTCCAGTCAAAGACCAGCGTCCCCCATTCCTTGTGCTCGCCTCGGCGGCTATCCGGGTGCTCAAAGAGCGGCGTCCCGTCAAAGTTTGCCAAACCATGGGCGTCTCTTGGAAAGTGTGCTGGCACCCAGTCCATAATAACCCCGATGCCGTTTTGATGCAGAGCATCAATCAGTGCCTTCAGCTCCGTGGGCTTGCCGTAGCGGCTATTGGCGGAATAATATCCCGTCACCTGATACCCCCAGGAACCGTCAAAGGGATACTCACAAATGGGCATCAGCTCCACATGGGTGTATCCCATCTCCGTGAGATAGGGAATCAGCCGGTCAATCATCTCGGCGTAGGTGTAGTAGCTGCCATCCTCCCTGGTCTGCCAGGAGCCAAAGTGCATTTCGTAAATGCTCATAGGCTTGTTGTAGGGCGGTGTCACCTCTCGGTGCTGCATCCATGCCTGGTCTTTCCAGGTATAGGATAAATCCGTGGTCACCGAGGCGTTGGCAGGCCGCACCTCGGAATAAAAGGCGTACGGGTCGGCTTTTAAGATGATATCGCCGCCGCGAGTCTCAATGCTATACTTGTAGTTCTGCCCCTCCTGTACCCCGGGGACAAATACCTCCCAAATGCCGGAGTTTTCGTGGCGGTACATCTTGCCCTTGCTTCTGTCCCAGCCGTTTCCATCACAAACCACAGAAACAGAAACCGCATTGGGAGCCCAGACCGCAAAGAGGTATCCCTCTTTTCCGTCCTTTCCAAGAATCTTGTTGGCGCCCAGCATGCGGTAGCTTTCGTAGTTTACCCCCTGATTGAACAGGTACATGGCTGTCTCGTCAATATATGCGGCAGGTGTTGCTGCCTTTTTTGGTTTTTTCATCTTTTGTTAAAGTCCCCCCTATTGTCGCTGGCGCGCATTTTACCTGGCTTAGCTGCCCCTTCGGGCAACTGTCGCTTGCTCCATGGTGCCTTCTCTTTCCGAAAAACACCGATGTTGGCTCGGACATTTTTTTGGAAGCCCTATGAGCGAACACAGCACGCTCTATTGATAAAAATGTCAAAAGTGTGGACAAAGTTCGACGGTATTTTATCTAATATCCACAACATTATTGTAGCACGGAATCGGAAATTTGTCTATTTTTTTCCAGTAAAAAGGTGCACAAATAATATTATAAAAGTTTGTTGGTTTTTTAAGGAAACCCGGCTTAAATTCGGGGTTTTTGGGTCAAAACCCCGTTTTTTGTGAAAACTTTGACAAAGTTTCCCCCCGGGACAGGCTTTTTTAGATAAGATAAAGGTATGCGAAAAGTGGACGGATTATGCGTGTTTTAAGGAAAAATGCACGCCTTGACGGAGTGGAGGCGTTTTTCAGTATAATTTTTGTGCAAAAAAAGATTTGCTAAACTGCAGTATTTGTGGTAGAATAGATAACATGTGTACCAATTTGCATTTTTTTAGGAGGGTATTTTGTGAAGAAAACAAACAAGAATTCTTCATCCTACAAAGAGAAGAAGGCGTTCGTCAAAGCCGAAATTACCGGCAAGGTGAAGCGTTACTTCGGCAAGACAGTAGAGCAGGCAACGCAGCGTGAGATTTACACTGCGGTTTCCATGACCATCCGGGATGAAATTATGGACAAATGGGTGTCATATAAAGAAAAAACAGATAAAAAGCCTCAAAAAGAGTTGTATTATCTTTCCTTTGAGTTCCTCATGGGACGTGCTATGGGGAATAATTTGATGAATCTTACCGAGACCGATATGTATCGGGAGGTATTAGAGGAAATGGGTGTTTCCCTTTCCGAGGTAGAAGAATACGAGACCGACGCAGGTCTGGGCAACGGCGGTCTTGGCAGACTGGCGGCGTGCTTCCTGGATTCTCTGACCAATCTGGAGCTGCCGGCATTCGGCTGCGGTATCCGTTATGAGTTTGGTCTCTTCCGCCAGAAGATTGTGGACGGCTACCAGATTGAGATGCCGGACCCCTGGCTCCAGAGCGGTAACGTCTGGGATATTGCCCGTCCGGAGGATATTAAGGAGGTTCACTTCAACGGTAAGGTTGAGGAATATATGGAAGACGGACAGTTAAAGTTCCGTCATGTAAACTATAACACAGTCATTGCAGAGCCGTATGATATGCCTATCACCGGCTTTGACAGCGAAATTGTTAACACCCTGCGTCTGTGGCGCGCCCGCTCCCCTGAGGTAATCAACATGGGTGAGTTCAACCGGGGCGATTACGTCAAGGCAACGGAGAATAAGGAACTGGCAGAGGTTATCTCTAAGATTCTCTATCCCGAGGATAACCACTACGAGGGTAAGCTTCTGCGCTTAAAGCAGCAGTATTTCTTTGTTTCTGCCACCATTCAGTGGATTTTAAGCAAGCATAAGCAAAAGGGGCTTTCCGTTTGGGAACTTCCGGAGTATGTGCAGATTCATATTAACGATACCCATCCCACCATTGCTATTCCCGAGCTTATGCGGATTTTGATGGACGAAGAGGGCATGGGCTGGGATGATGCCTGGAGCATTGTGGGCAGAACCTTTGCCTACACCAACCACACCATCCTCTGCGAGGCACTGGAAAAATGGCCTTTTGAGATGGTAGAACAGCTGCTGCCCAGACTGGCAATGATTATTCGCGAGATTGACCGCCGTCAGAGAGAAGCCCTCTGGGAGCGGTTCCCCGGAGATAACGGCAAGGTGGAATACATGTCGGTTATCAACCACGGTCAGGTTTCCATGGCGAACCTGTGCCTTACCGCCTGCCATAGTGTCAATGGCGTTGCGGCGCTCCATACGGAGATTCTCAAGCAGGAGACCTTTAAGGACTACTATAGCATCTATCCCTATAAGTTCAAGAACATGACCAACGGTGTAACCTTCCGCAGATGGCTGTACAAGGCAAACCCCGAACTGGCAAGCCTGATTACCTCAGTCATCGGTGACGGCTGGGTCAAGGACTACCGTCAGCTCGAAAAACTGGCTCCCTATGCGGATGATGCTGCTTTCCGGGAGAAGTTCGCGGCAATTAAGCTGGAGAACAAAAAGAAGCTGGCAGCGTATATCAAGGAGCACAACGGCATTGAGGTTGACCCCAACTCCCTGTTTGACGTCCAGATTAAGCGTCTGCATGAGTACAAGCGTCAGCTGCTGAAGGCGCTGCAGATTATCTACCGGTATCAGCAGATTATCAATCATCCGGAGTCTGCGGATATGCTGCCCACCACCTATATTTTTGCGGCAAAGGCAGCGCCGGGCTACCATATGGCAAAGCTGATTATCAAGTTCATCAACGATATGGCAGAGGTTATCAACAATGACCCCAGAGTCAACGGCGTACTCAAGGTGGTATTTATTGAAAACTACAGCGTTTCCATTGCGGAAAAGATTGTTGCCGCTGCGGATTTGAGCGAGCAGATTTCCACCGCTTCCAAGGAGGCCTCCGGTACCGGTAACATGAAGCTGATGCTCAACGGTGCCCTGACCATTGGTACCATGGACGGCGCCAATGTGGAAATCCGTGAGCAGGTAGGGGATGATAACATCTTCATCTTCGGTCTCTCTTCCCAGGAGGTACTGAACATCTACGCAAGCAATCAGTCGCCCAGCCCCCAGATTTACGCCACCAACCCGGTGGTGAAGCAGGTGGTTGATACCATGATTGATGGCACCTTCACCCAGGAGAACCTGTTCTATGACCTGTACCATTCCCTGGTTATGGGTAGCGGCTTTGCGGATAACTATCTGCTCCTTGCGGACTTTGACTCTTATATCCGTGTCAATCAGCAGGTGATGGATAAGTTCCGGAATAAGGATGCCTGGATGCGCAGTGCGGTACTAAATACCGCCAAGGCAGGCTTCTTCTCCAGTGACCGTACCATCGAGGACTACAACCGCGAAATTTGGCACCTGAAATAAATGGGAAAATAATAATTATATAAACATATTTATATCCATTTTAGGAGGAGAAAGTTATGAAAAGATTTTTAGCACTGGCACTGGTATTGGTATTTGCAGTGGCATTGGTTGGCTGCGGTACTTCCGCACCGGCTCCCGTAGAGGAAACTGCAAACACGGCAACCGATAGCGACCTTGCCTACGTGACCGACAAGGGCACCCTGGTTATTGGCTACACCATCTATGAGCCTATGAACTTCAAGGATGCAAACGGCGAACTCACCGGTTTTGATACCGAATTTGCCATTGCAGTCTGCGAAAAGCTGGGCGTTGCGCCTGAGTTCGTAGAAATCGACTGGGACAACAAGTTCCTGGAACTGAGCGCAAAGAGCATTGACTGTATCTGGAACGGTATGACCATTTCTGAAGAAGTGAAGAAGAACACTAACGTTTCCAATGCCTATGTCAAGAATGCACAGGTAGTCGTTATGAACGCCGACAAGGGCAAGGAATACACCGACGTTGAGAGCATGAAAGACCTGAAGTTTGCCGCAGAGGCAGGTTCTGCAGGTGAGACCGCCATCAAGGAAAACGGCTTGGACAAGAATTACACCGCCGTTGCTGCACAGACCGACGCACTGCTGGAGGTTATGAGCGGCGCATCTGACGCTTGTGTCATTGACATCACCATGGCAAAGGCTATGACCGGCGAGGGCACCAGCTACGAAAAGCTGGGTGAGGTTCTGGAGCTTACCTCTGAGGAATACGGCATCGGCTTCCGTAAGGATTCCGACCTGACTGCAAAGGTAAACAGCATCATTGACGAGCTTACCGCGGACGGTACCCTGGCTGAGTTGGCTGAAAAATATAGCTTGACTCTGGCAGAATAAGAAATTTTATGGGACTGTTGCATGAAAATGCCTTGTGATGCGCAATAAACAAGGATGTAGGGAATGGCGCTTGCCGACATTCCGAAAAACGGTTTGTCGTAAACGCCAAACCCTACATTTTGTGATTATCCTTTTGTCTTTCATGCAACAGCCTCTACATAACGAGGTATCACTATGTTTATGCAGGTTAATATCAGCCTTTTGCAGGGCTTCTGGGTCACCTTGAAGATTTTTCTTCTGACCCTGGCGATGGCACTGCCTCTGGGGCTGATTATCAGCTTTGGGTCTATGACCAAAATTCGTCCCATCCGCTGGCTGGTGCGGACTTTTATCTGGATTATCCGGGGTACGCCCTTGATGCTCCAGCTCATTGTGATTTTCTACGGACCCGGGCTTATTGCGGAATGTGCACAGGATTGGATTCAGCATTACGGCGGCAATTTCCTGTTTCACTGGCTGGCAACCTGGCAGGTGCCGGAACGGTTTTCTGCCGTGATTATGGCATTTGTGATTAACTACTCCTGCTACTTCTCCGAGATTTTCCGGGGCGGTATCGAGGCTATCCCCAAAGGACAGTACGAGGCAGGACAGGTGCTGGGCATGACCCGGATACAGGTGTTTTTCCGGGTGGTTCTTCTACAGGTGGTTAAGCATATTGTGCCGCCCATGAGCAACGAGATTATCACCCTGGTGAAGGATACCTCCCTTGCCCGTATTATTATGGTCTACGAGATTATCTGGAACGCCCAGAGCTTTATTAAGTCCGATGGACTGTTGTGGCCGTTGTTCTACACCGGCGTTTACTATCTGTTGTTCTGCGGACTGCTGACCATTTTGTTTCGGCAGATTGAACGACGGCTGGATTATTTCAGATAAGGAGGTTGGATGATGAAAATACTGGAAATCAAAGACCTCTGTAAGAG